>VGFC01000165.1 GCA_016869045.1 Armatimonadota bacterium | reverse complement strand
GGGCGCTATGGAGGAACCAGCTTCCCGTTGTGGCCGGCCCGGTGGCGAAGGTATACACGGCCACGAAGCGCGAACCGTCGGGCTTGCTCATGACCAGCCGCGTGGCGTGGATCGGGTCGGTCTTACCCTCCGTCGGCGCCATCTCGTCAGGCGTGTCCTCCACCACGGCCCATCCTTGGTTCTTATAGCAGGACCTCGGGGAGTGGAGGGCGCGCCATCCACGCGCGAACACCACTGAGAGCTTCACGGTGTGCTTCTCTTCGGGGTCTACGTACAGGCGGTCGATCATTTCGTCGGCGCCGAGGTAGGCGAAGACGCTCTCATCGGAGGGCAGCAGGCGACCACGGAAGCCGCCGAGCTCCAGCGGCATCTTCGTCAGGCCGAAGGCGGCCTGCGGGGTATGTGACCGGCTCCGGCGGACGCTGCCGCTGAGCAGGGCCGCCGCCGCAAGGAGCACGATCGGGATCAGATATCGTTTCGTAGCGTGTGGCACCGGAGGAGCCTCCCGACTGCGTACAGCCCGAGCAGCCCAATGGCGAACACCACGATTCCTGAGAAGCCGTGGAAGAAGCCCTCGGCCATGTTCGCCCCCATGCTCTGGGCGACCAGCAGGATCAGCGTGACGCGCGTCGCGTTGGCCAGCAGCGCCACCGGCAGCGCACTAGCGACGAGGATCAGCCGACGCCAGAGCGGCCCCTTCACGAGAAAGGCGAACAGCACGGCCAGCGCCCCCATCGTGGTCAGGGACTTGAGTCCGCTGCAGGGGACGGCCACCTCGAACGTGTACTGGGGGACGCTGAGGTTGACCCCATCGCGCGTGACGGGGATGCCGATGGCTCCGCTGAAGCCCGCCGCCATCTTCGCCGCCGTCAGTTGCAGCGGGCTGGCGAAGGCATCGATCAGCAGGCGGTCTACCGGTACCATGAAGCTCAGGTACGCGATGGGGAACAGCAGCGCGAGCGCCACCGGCCGCCCCCACGACCACGCGATGAAGCCCCACAGCACGATGATCGCGGCGAAGTTGGAGGCGAAGTTGACGTCCACGACGGCAGCCAGCAAGTGCAGCAGCAAACCGACGATGACCAGCACGAGACCCAGGCGATCCGGGCGCCCGACGAGGGCCGCGACCGCGTCGCGCCGGCGGTACATGAGGTAGGCGGAGATGAGTGGGATGAACAGCCCGTGCCCGTAGTACTCACTGTGCATCCAGCGGCCGAACATCCAGGTCAGCTCAGGGCCGAAGGCGGCCGCGAACCCGATGCCGATGGCTGCCAGCCAGATCGACTCATCGACCGTGAGACCGAACGGTAGGCCGGAGGTGGAACGGGCCTCATCCGGCGCCGCCTCGGAGGCGTCAGACGGCGGCGCGGCAAGGGCGGGGTCGTCGGCCATGACGTGTGCTCCGTAAGACGCCCGCGCCCCACGGGAGAGTGCGTTCCCGGGGCAGCTTCGGCTGATGCGGCAGCAACGTGAGCCCCTGGAGGCTCTGTGACGCGCGGATTGTAGCACCGGGGGAGTCAGGGCGTCAAGGACGAGGGGCCGCGCGTTGGTTCGACCGAGGCAAGATCTGCGACGAATCGGTTGAGGTAGACTGAGCGGAGCACCAGTGCCCGAGGCCGGTAGAGTTCCTCGTACCAGCGGGCTACGTCCAGGACCTTGGCCACGGGCGTCGAGCCGCCGATGTCCACGAAGATGATGTCGGCACGCGGCGCATGTGCGCGAACGAGGCCGAGATCCTCCGCGTCGGCAACGATGACACGGACGTTGGCGAGGCCTGCGGTCGTCTCCCGGGTCCGTTCCGCCATCGCGGCCGACTTCTCGACGGCATACACGAGGGCGGACCTCGTGGCGATCATTCGCGTCGCCAGGCCTTGCGCGGCGCCCAGTTCCAGGGCGGTCTCGCCGGGCTGCGGCGCCGATCGGCACAGCTTCCGGTAGGCCCTGGCCGTGGCCACGAGGTGGGTCTCACAGTCGCGGGGTTCAGCCGGCCAGCGCTCGGCCACGAGCATCCCCAGGGCGGCAGTGCGCGTATCAGAGGGGAGAGTCTCTGCCACCTGCGCGAGCGCTTTCTCGGCAGACTCGCGGTCGCCGTCCAGAACCGCCACATGCGCACGTGCGAGGAGCGCGAGCGACGGATCGCTCGCGGCCTCCAGCAGCCGGGCGAGCAACGCGCGGGACTCCGGGATTCGCCGCCGCCGGCGCGCCGCCATCGCCCGAGTCCAGAGGATGGCGAGATCGTCAGACACGTCGGCCACTCCGTGCAGGGTCGTTGCACGGCGCTCTTTGCCCTCGACGCGCGCGAGACCTCCCGGCCTGGGCAGGCCTCGCTTGGCCGGCGGCGAACACGAGAGGGCCAACTTTGGTTGCTCTACCGGAAGGAGCAGAACCATGATCCCTACCCTGACGGCAGCCTTCGCGAACCCTCCCGCCGTGTACCGACCGATGATGTTCTGGGTCTGGAATGGCGAGGTCACGCGGGAACGGATCGACCACGACATTGCGGAGATGAAGGAGAAGGGGTGCGGCGGGTTCTTCATCCATCCGATGGGTGAGTACTTCCGGCTGGGGGACTTTCTGCAGGGGCAGTCGCCGCCGTACCTCTCGGACGAGTACTTCGAGCTGGTGAAGTACGCGGCCGAGCGCGCGGCGGCGGAGGGCCTGTATGCCTGGCTGTATGATGAGGGCGGCTGGCCGAGCGGCACGGCGCAAGGTCACGTGGTCGAGGGGCATCCGGAGTTCCGGGGTAAGGTGCTGGCAGCTCACGTCGGCCCCGAGAGGCCGGAGGGGGACGTGGTGGCCACGGTGGTGCTGCGGGTGGGAGAGGCGCCCCGAGTCCTGTCGGACGACGGGCCTACGGGCGAGGGCATGGTCGTGCACTTCGTGATGCGGCCGGGCGGCTTCCCGGTGGACACGTTGGATCCGGCCGCCGTGGGGCGCTTCATCGAGGTGACTCACGAGCGCTATCGTGGGTACGTGGGCGAGCACTTCGGCAAGACCGTGCCGGGCATGTTCACCGATGAGTCGCGCGTTGGCGGACGGGTGGGCTCGAAGGAGGTGATGTGGACGCCGAGGATGCTGGAGGCCTTCACGGCCGACCAGGGGTACGACCTGCGTCCCTACCTGCCGCTCCTCTTCACCTCCGATGCCCTTGGCTTCGACCCGTCGGCCGACTACCCCGAAGGAACGCAGGCGGCCGTGCGCTGCGCGTTCTTCGACACGTGGACCCGCCTACACCGCGAGGCTTACTGGGACCAGCTCAACGCCTGGTGCGCGGCGCACAACCTGCTGCATGTCGGGCATGTCGGAGGCGAGGACACGCTGCCGGACCACATCGCAGGGGGCTTCGGCGAGTTCTACCGCACTGCCGGGACGCTGGACGTGCCGGGCGTCGATGCCATCTGGCGGCAGCTCTGCCCCGATGGGCCCAGGCTGCACTTCCCGCTGCTTGCCGCCTCGGCCGCGCACCAGAAGGCGCCCGCAGCCGGTGGCACGGGCGGCCCGCCCGTGAATGCCCTTGCGCCCTGGCCGCGAAACGGCCTCACGCTGACCGAGTCGTTCGGCGTATACGGCTTCGGACTGGACTTCGCTCAGATGAAGTGGGTTACCGACTATCAGTTCGTGCGCGGGATCAACGTCATGTGCCCGATGGCGTATTCGATGTACACGCAGAACGGGCGCCTGTACCGCACGATGGACTACATGGGGCCGGGGAACCCGCTCTGGGAGTACTACGATCTGTACGCGGACTACGTGGGCCGGCTGTCGTTGCTGTGCCGCGCGGGGGAGAGCGCCGCCGGCACGGCTGTCTACTACCCCATCGAGGCGCTCTGGGCCTCCTGCGAGGGCGAGGTGCCTCTCTCCTTCGAGACGATCTGCGGGCTATTGGAGGATCGGCAAGTCGAGTTCGACGTCCTGGGTGGCGACGCACTCCTCGGGGCGAGCATCGAGGAGGGGCTTCTCGTGACGCCGGGAGCCGCCTACGACTTGGTCATTCTGCCCGAGATGCCGGTGCTGCGGCGCGAGGTGGCCGAGAAGCTGGCCCGCTTCCGCCAAGGCGGCGGGCGCGTGGCGTTCCTGGGCGAGGGGCCGGCCCGTGTGGTCGATGGACCGGCCCTCCGTGCCGTCGAGGAGGTCGTGCCCGGCCTGACCGCCGACGCGTTCACGGTTGATCTACCGAAGGAACTGGACACCCTCATGGCCGCCTTCGGGAGTCCCCCGGGAGTCTGGGCGGCGTCGCAGCTGGACGGGTTCTCGGGCGCCTTCTTCGGCGGGCCGTGGCTCCGGCGGTTCGCGGGCCGGCGGCTGGCGCCGGGTGTCGCGCTCAAGGTGCCGCGCGACAATCTCGGCCCCTTCGCGGAGATCATGGGCGCCACGGCGACGCGCGTGCACTTGGGCATGGTGGAACCGGTGGAGGGCGTGCGGATCATGACGCGCGCGCTGGAGAGCGGATCGGTGCACCTGATTGTGAACGAGCGCGACGAGGAAGCGCACCTGCGTCTGCTCGTGTCCTCGGATGAGCCGCTGCGCATCGAGACGTGGGACCCCACCGATGGTCGGCGGGCGACGCTGGCCGAACATGCGGAGACAACCGACGCGACGCGGCTGGCGCTGACCCTGGCGCCAGGCCAGGCCATCTTCCTCGTCGCCGCGCCGCCCCAGGCCCTGGAGGCCGTTGAGGGAACCGCAGCCGACCTGCAGTTCGAGAAGATGATCGGGACGTTCGGGCTGCCTGAGCCAGTCGAGGGTTGGGAGATCCGCGAGAGCGACGTCGTCGAGATGGAGGCGCTCCCAACGATCGCTGCGGATACGCCTCCTACGGAGGAGGGCCGTTGGGACCTGATCCCGGGCTGCGAGCACTTCAGCGGGACGATGGAGTATCGACTGGAGTTCGAGGCCCCTGAGGACTGGGCGCGGGGGTCATCGGCCATCGTGCTGGCGAATGTGCGCACCGTCGCCGAGGGCGAACTGAACGGCCAGCCGCTAGAGGCGCTGATCTGGGAGCCGTACCGGTGGGACACGACGGGGCTCCTGCGTCCGGGGCGCAACGAACTGGTCGTGCAGATTACCAACACACTGGCCAACGCCGCGCTGCGGCCGGAGGTCATGCAGGAAGCGAAGGCGCGGGGGTGGTGGAACACGTACCGGGAGCGGTCCCAGCCGATGATGGAAGAGAGCGTGGCCTCCGGCGTGAACCCGGTCGTGCGCCTTCGCCTGGGTGACAGGGAAGGCTAGGGGGCCCTGAGTGGCGAACATGGTACCTCCGGCCGGCCGAACGCCACGGCAAGCGAACTCCCCCGCGGCGACCCGGACGGCTGTCTACGAACTCGCAAGCTGGAGAGGACGGAGCAACCATGTCAACCATTCCCGTGATGAAGTTCGGCGGCACGACGTTGGAGGGCGAGTTCGCCATCAACCCCGACCGCTACCAGGAGCTGCTCCAGGCTTGTGACTGGGGCGATTCGGTCGAGGACAAGTGCAAGGCGGGGTCCCGCTGTCGGAACCAGATGCGGGCCGCGCGGCTGGCGGAGGTCGCGGCGGACTTCGTGATTCCACAGATCACGCAGGGGCGCATCCCGGTGGTCATCACCTCGGCCTTCGGCTGGGCGACCGACAAGTGGGACGAACTGGCCAAGGGCCTCGCGGATCAGCCCGACGACCGGGAGTACGCTCGCCTGCAGATGACGGGCGAGCTGCGCTCCAACTCCGGCCTGGCGCTGGCCCTCCGCGCGAAGGGGTATGCCGCGATGTCACTGACCGGCCGGGAAGCCGGCGTGCTGACGACCCGGCAGTACCGCAACGCGGGGATTGAGTCCGTGGACGCGACCTATGTCGCCCACCTCATCCGCGAGGGGATCGCACCCGTCGTGGCGGGCTTCCAGGGCTACTTCCATGACGAGCGGACCGGCCGTGATGAGGCCGCAATCCTCGGACGCGGCGGCAGCAACCTGACGGCGGTCGCCCTCGCGCACGCCCTCGGCCAGCGCGAGTGCTGCATGTACTCCGACGTAGACGGCGTCTACGACAAGGACCCCAACACCAACGAAGATGCGAGGAAGTTCGAGGTCATCTACGCCGAGGACCTGTGGGAGCTGGGGAAGTGGCCCGGCGTCATCCAGGAGGAGGCCGTCCGCTACGCCCTCCGGTTCGGCATCGACATCTGGATCAAGCACGGCCGCCAGCCGGAGGTGCCGGGCACGCTGATTCTGTGCCGGAGCAAGAGGTGCATCTTCGTGTGAACGGCGGGAGCCAGGAGTCGGGAGCCAGGAGTCAGGAGAACTACGATGGGGAACGCTCAATCTGCGCCAGCAAGGTCGTTCCGGGACGTGGTGGCTTGGCAGAAGGCTCACGAGCTCGTCCTGAGCGCGTACCGCCTCACGGAGGGCTTCCCGCGCCACGAACTCTTCGGTCTGACCGGACAACTCCGGCGGGCCGCGGTGTCGATAGCCGCGAACATCGCCGAGGGTTTCGGTAGGCAGAGCGACAGCGAGAAGCTGCGCTTCCCCAACGTCGCCCAGGGGTCGGCTGACGAATGCCGGTACTACTTGATCCTGTGTCGCGATTTGGGCTACGGGGACCCCACAGACGCAGAGGCCGGGGTCGAGGAGACCAGTCGTCTCCTCGCGGGCTACGCGGCGGCCATCCGGCGACGGCTGGAGGCCTGACGTTACCGAGCCGTGCCGGTCCGAAGCGCAGGGGCCAGGAGGGCTTTGGTCACGTCGCGCCGACCGCGCGTCGGCCTTTCTCCTGTCTCCTGACTCCTGTCTCCTGACTCCTGCCCTACAAGATCGTCTCCACCTCTTCCTTGTCGATGTCCATGACGTAGCGGATGCCACTGACCTCGGCGGCGGTGCGGGTGAGGGCGCAGATGTCCTCGCGGGTGATGTGCTCCAGCGCGAACTTGCGGCCGCCGCACATGAACTGGCGGAGCCCCTGGGCCAGACGCGCGTAGTAGGTGTACAGACCCATCGCCGAGCAGGGGACCTCCGAGTACCTGCCGTTGAGGATCTGCTTCAGCTCGGGCGCCGTCACGAAGATCTCGTCCCGCGTGGCGCCGTACTTGGAGATCGTCCCGGGCAGATTCCCCTCGTCGAGCATCCGGCCGATCGTCTTGCCGACCATGGCCGCGGTGATGGGGCTGCGGGCCATGCCAACGAGCTTGGCGAACGGCGCGCCGAGGGCGAGCCCTTTGAGAACCTGGTCCTCGAGGATGAAGCCACCCGCGACCGCGACATCGGGCACGTACTCGCCGCGCTTCGCGAGGCGGTCGCAGTACTGACGGGCGAGGGAGATCAGCTCGACGGTGGGGATGCCCCACTCGTTCATCATCCGCCAGGGGCTCATGCCGGTGCCGCCGCCCGCGCCGTCGATGGTGAGCAGATCGATTTTGGCCAGCGACGCGAACTTCACCGCGCGCGCGAGGTCGGCGGGCCGATAGGCGCCGGTCTTGAGGAACACGTGGGTGGCGCCCATGTCGCGGAGGTTCGCCACGGCCTGGATGAACTGGTCCTGATCGACCATGCCCAGGCGCGAGTGACGCTCGAACTCGCGGAAGGTGCCGTTCTTGAAGGCCTCGATGACGGCCGGGTCGGTAGGGTCCGGGAGCACGATGTAGCCACGCTCGTAGAGGAGCTGGGCCTTCTCGAGGTCATCAATCTTGACCTCGCCGCCGATGTTCTTGGCGCCCTGTCCCCACTTCAACTCGACGACCTTGACGTTCAGCTTCTTGATCGCGTACTCGAAGACCCCGAGACGCGTGTCCTCGACGTTCGACTGCACGACGATGCGCCCGAAGCCGTCGCGCTGCCACTTCTTGTACAGCTCGACGCGCCGCCGCAGGTCGGGCGACTCCTCCACCTTGCCATTCACGATCGTGGACTGCACGTCCATGCCGCAGACGTTCTCGCCGATCGTGAGCGGCACGCCTGCGAGGGCCGCGCCGATGGCGAGGCCGTCCCAGTTGTTCTTGGCCACGTCGGTGGAGCCCAGGCCCGGGATGATGAACGGCAGGCGGCACTTGATGCCCTTGTCGCGGCCGATGGCGGTCGTCAGGTCCACCATCGTGAAGAGCGCCTTGTCGGGGTCGGCCTCTACGCCATACGCCCCGACGGCGCTCCCCATGACGTTGAAGTCGGAGAGGTCCACCGGGTAGCGCTTCTGAGACGCGGCGGTCACCTGACCGAACGGCTGAGGGTAGATCATCTCGGCGGCCCGCAACGCCGAGCGTCCGATTTCGCACGGACCGGGACAGCCATCGAGGCACGTCGTGCACATCCCGCTGATCGTGGTGTAGGATTCAGGTGTGCGGAGCTTGGTCAGCGTAGCGCCGGTAGCATTGATCGAGTAGTCCGGCATAGTCGTCCTCCCCATGACGGCAGAGATGCAGGCGAGCAAGCGCCTTCTGTCACGCACGCGACCGACCCATCCGCACCCTTGTGGGAACGCGACGGTTGCTCGGCCGCATCGAATGCGGTCGGGCCAGCATACAGCAGTCGGCCTGCGCGACACCAGAGCCGCGGGCGCTAGGACTGCGCCACGCCTTCCGGTAGACTTCCGGTCCGGCACCCCAGAGGGTCCCTACAGGCCAGTCTGGACCTCCTGTGACGCGCGGTCGCAGGCCTGGGCGGGCGCAGCGACCGGAAGTGAGGCGGCAAATCCCTGCAGGGAACAGTGATGAGCGCCGCGAAGCCAGGATCTCGGCCTGCAGGGGAACTCGTCCGCCGCCGAAATGGGTTTGACATGGAGGCGGAATGCGCTATAATGCAGTCACTCGCCGGCGACCCAGCGCATGGCGAGTTTTGTCTCGTGGGCCGGTAGCTCAGCTGGGAGAGCGCCTCCCTCGCACGGAGGAGGTCGGCAGTTCGAATCTGCTCCGGTCCACCAGACCCTGTCCCTGCACGCTCAACGGCGCCGACGCGGGCCGGTAGCTCAGTTGGGAGAGCGCCTCTCTGGCAGGGAGGAGGTCAGGGGTTCAAATCCCCTCCGGTCCACCAAGCAACTCGCTCCAGACACCGAGCGCCCCATGGTGGGCGCTCGTTTCGGTTCTTGACAACCCGCGCCTCGCTGTCGTTCAATGAGGTCGTGGGCCCGGTTGGCCCGCTGAACCACGATGAAGACCACTCCTGAGTGCCATGAGCAAGCGCTGGGTTCGCCGGCGCCGCTTCCCCGAGGGGCGCGACGCGCCTCCGTCTCTATGTAGCCCGGACCGCCGGTCCGGGCTTCCCTGAGCCTGTGTCGCACCTGTTTGAGCATCCCGGGCGGCTGCGCGTCGCCTGTTGAGGTGAATCACCATGATCGATCCGAAGCTCTTTCGGACGGATCCGGACAAGGTCAAGTGGGCGGTTCAGGTTAGGGGCGTGGACGTCGATGTGGACCAGCTCGTGGCGTTGGAGGAGGCGCGCCGGGATTGCCTCTACCAGGTCGAGCAGCGCCGCGCCCGCAAGAAGGAGATCAGCAAGGAGATCGGCGCGGCAATCGGTCAGGCGAAGAGGGAGGGCCGGGAGACCACGGTCGAGCAACTCCAGGTCGAGTTCCAAGGCGAGCTAGATACGCTCGATCGGGAGATCACGGACCTGGAAGCACGGCTCGCGGCGGCCGAGCGGGAGTTCGACGAGCGTCTGCTATATGTGCCGAACATCCCGGCCGACGACAGCCCGATCGGGCTGACTGAGGCGGAGAACGTCGAGGTCCTCTCGTGGCGCGAGCCCGGCAAGTTCCTTTTCGAGCCGAAGCCACACTGGGAGATCGGCGTCAACCTGGGGATCATCGACTTCGAGGCCGCCGTCTGCATGAGCGGGTCGCAGTTCGTGCTGACGAAAGGCCTCGGCGCGACGATGGAGCGGGCCCTGATCGGCTTCATGCTCGACCTGCACGTGCGCAAGCACGGGTACACCGAGATCAACCCGCCGTTCATGGCCCTGGACAGGGCCATGGTCGGCTCGGGGCAGCTCCCGAAGTTCGAGGACGACATGTACCGGCTCCGCGAGGGACCGTACCTCATCCCGACCGCCGAGGTGCCGCTCACTAGCATGCACCTCGATGAGATCATCGACGGGGACCGCCTGCCGCTGCACTACACAGCCTATACCCCGTGCTTTCGGAGCGAGGCCGGCTCGGCGGGCAAGGAAACACGAGGGATGATCCGGGTCCACCAGTTCCACAAGGTGGAGCTGATGAAGTTCTGCAAGCCCGAGGAGGAGCGCAAGGAGCTGCTGAAGCTGGTCGAGGACGCGGAGGAGGTGCTGAAGGCGCTGAGTCTGCCCTTCCGCCAGATGCGCCTGTGCACGGGCGAGATGAGCTTCTCAGCGGTCGAGGCCTACGACCTTGAGGTCTGGATGCCCGGCATGGGCAAGCATGTGGAGATCTCGAGCTGCAGCCGCTACGGCGACTACCAGGCCCGTCGCTGCAACACGCGGTACCGCGAGGCCAAGGGCGACAAGCCGCGCTTCGTCAGCACCATGAACGGCTCGGGCCTGGCTTGCGGTCGGACCTTCGCGGCAATCCTGGAGAACTACCAGCAGGAGGACGGCAGCGTCATCGTCCCCGAGGCCCTGCGCCCTTACATGGGCGGGGCGAGCCACATACTACCCGGCGGGTAGGGGCGAGCGCAGGAGGCGGCCGTGGCTCCGGCGAAGCTACTGAGTCTCGGATAGACACGGGAACAGTGGGGCGGGCATTCTTGCCCGCCAGAGGCTGTGGCGGGCAAGAATGCCCGCCCCACTGTTCCCGTGTTTCTACGAAGCGCAGTAACTGGGGCAAGACCCCGCTGGCAACCTGTGGAGGTGACCCCTCGTGCTTGATGAGCTGAGAGGGAGGCGCGACGACATACTCGCGGTCGCCAAGAGGCACGGGGCCCGCAACGTCCGCGTGTTCGGGTCGGCCGCGCGCGGGGACGCTGCGGAATCGAGCGACATCGACCTCCTCGTGGAGCTTGACCCGGACCGCAGTCTGCTGGACCACGTGGCTCTCGTGCAGGACCTGCAGGAGCTGCTGGGGCGTCCCGTTGACGTCGTGACGGGAGCAGCCCTTCACTGGTACATCCGCGACCGTGTCCTGGCCGAGGCGGTGCCGTTGTGAGCGACGAACGCCTCTACCTCATCCACATGCAGGAGTGCATCGAACGGATCGAGGCCTACACGGTTGGCGGTCGCGACGAGTTCATGCGGGACACTCGCACCCAGGACGCGGTGATCCGGAACCTCGAGATCATCGGCGAGGCCGCTAAGCGGGTGTCGCAACCCACGCGCGATCGAGCGCCCGACATCCCGTGGCGTCTGGTCGCCGGCCTCCGCGACGTGCTCATCCATCAGTATGGGGGCCTTGACCTCGCCGAGGTCTGGCAGATCGTGGTCCGCGACCTCCCGCCCCTCAAGACGAACCTCGACGAACTGCTTGGCGACCTCGGCGGCACCGAGCCGAATGGCACGGCCTGCCACGGCGGCGTCTGCGATGCCCAACACGGCACCGCCGAAGGTGCGGGGTGAGTCCTAGCCTGCCGGGTGAGGAGTAGGTGCTGCTACGGGCGACGACGAACCGGGGCCTGAGAGCCACTGCTCACAGCCGTGGCTCCGTCATCTGCGGAACCGCGGCACGGATGGGGGTGATGGAGTGACGCACTTCGAGTGGGTCGTCTTCTGGTCTGTTGTTGCCGCTGTCTGCGTCGCGGGCGCCATCACTGGGCTGATAGCGACGGTGGTGAACCTCCGGGTGCTTGGGGGGGCATCGTGGGAGTCCACGCGAGGACCCAGGCACGCCGCGCTCCTGGCGCTGATGCCCGGCGCGGCCTTCCTCACGGCTCTATACGCCCAGCAGATCTCCATACCCGAGCCAAGCACCGCCGCTGCCCGCGCCGGCATGGCGCTGCTCTATGCGGTAGCCGTTGGGGCTGCAGAGGTGGTTGTCTTCACGACGATCTACTGGTCCTGGGCCGCCGGCCAGCGGCGTCGGTGAGCACGTCGTTCTGGGCGCAAGGGCTGCCATCCCCGGGCCTCGCCGCCTACAGCACCCGGTCCAGGACCGCCTGCGTTGAGCGACTGAGCTGGGTGTAGTCGGGGATCTCGAAGCGGTTGCCGTCTACGTCGGTGATGATGAGGCGGCCTTCGGCGAGTTCGATGACGGAATCACGCAGGCCCCGGCAGACGAACTCCCGGGGCCCGTGGTTCGTTTCAACGCTCCAATACACCACACCGTACTCCTCCCGGATCGACTTCACGCGCTCGACGATCGGCACCAGGTACCGGCGTTCGAGCATCTCCGCGAGGATGGCGCGCGACGGCTCGTCGAGCGTCGCCGGGTCATAGATGACGCCGATCTCGCCCTTCAGCCCGTCGAACAGGGCGACGTAGTGCCGCCGATTCGAGAAGGGAAAGCACCACGACGCCCGGCAGTTCAGGTAGCAGCGGTCACCCTCGATGACCAGCCGGAACTCGCCGTGCGGCCCGCGTGACAACCGCAACCGCGCGGGGTCGAGAACCTGGCTCTCGATCTCCGCCGCAGCCGTCTTGCCGCTGCCGTCCCTGTCACCTGTCACCTGTTACCTGTCCCCTGCCGTCACGGGCAGTTGGCCTTCATCCACTTCAGGCACGCGGCGTAGCCCTCACCCTTGTCGCCGCGGCCCTCCCACTCGGCGCACCAGACGCCCGTGTAGCCGGCCTTGACGGCGCAGTCGATGGCGTACTTCAGGTTGATCTCACCGTCGCCGAGCGCGGCTCCGACATAGTCCTGCCGCGCGCCGGTGCCGTCCTTCAGGTGGGTGTGCATCACGTAGGGCGCGATGATCTCGTAGAACCGGTCGATGGTCGCCAGGTCGTTGCCGAACCAGCGGTAGTTCATCGTGTCGAGGTTCGCGCCGACGTTCGGGCTGCCGACCATCTCGAAGGTCTGCACCTGCAGGTCGCCATTGTTGGTGACCCACCCGTGGTTATCGACGGCAAGCTTGATGCCCATCGGCTCGACGAACTCCAGGCAGCGCTTCAGGCAGCCGGCCATCGCCTCGGCCCACTTCTCCTCGGGGACGCTGTCCTTCGGCGAGCCGCCCTCCGTGCGCAGCGTGTCGGTGCCGATGCGCTGGGCGAGTTCGCAGATCGTCTTCATCCGCTCGACCTGCGCCTGGATGGCCTCTTCCTCCAGCAGGACGAAGTCGTTGCCTGCGGAGAGCGCCGACGCCTTGAGGCCGCGCGCGTCGAGCATCGCCTTGACCTTCTCCGGCTCGTCACCCGGATCAACCGACTCGTCCGGCCACACGTCCCGCGACATCATCTCGACATACTCGAAGCCCGTCGCCGCCACCCAATCCAGGAACTCCTCCACCGTCGCCCCCGGCGTGTTGTAGTGGATCACACCTAGCTTCACGATGCTGGCCTCCCGTCCATCCTTGGCGGGCGCGATGAATCGCGCCCCTACACGATCGGGCGCCATGAATGGCGCCCCTACCCTTGTGGCCCTAGACCTTGTCCGGGATTACGAACGGGTCCCGGTACTTGCGCGTCAGTAGCTTGTTCGCCTCGTCGTCGCCGACGAACTCCTCCTTCACCGGGTCGAACTTCAGCGAGCGCCCGAGGCGATAGGAGATGTTCGCCAGGTGGCAGAGCGCCGAAGACAGATGCCCAGCCATGGCCGGAGCGTTCAGGTCCTCGGTCTTACGGCTGCGGACCGCGTTGATGAAGTTCCCGAAGTGATCGCCCGCGCCCGCGCCGCCGACGGGCGGGAGCTCGCCCTCGAACGCCGGGGCGAGCTCGCCCTTGTGGCCCAGGTGCGTCTTGTAGCCGTCGGAGCTGGCCATCCAGCCCTCGCTGCCGTAGAAGAGGTTGCCGATCCGCACCTCGGCCAGTTGGTTCTCCTGGATCACGCCCGCCTCGCCGTTGGTGTAGTGCCCGCGCACCTCGAAGACCAACTGCGTACCGTCATCGTACTCGAAGGTGCAGATCTCGGTGTTGGGCGTCTCCCCCTGGTCCTCGTAGCCGAAGCGCCCGCCGGTGGCATACACCTTCACCGGCAGCCCCTTCTGCAGCCCCCACAGGGCGATGTCCATCTGATGGACGCCCTGGTTTCCCAGGTCGCCGTTGCCGAAGTCCCAGAACCAGTGCCAGTTGTAGTGTACGAGATTGCCGTGGAACGGTTGCTGCGCCGCGGGGCCGAGCCACAGGTTGTAGTCCAGGCCCTCGGGCGGGTCCGAAGGCTCCTTGACGCCGATCGAGGCGCGCGGCTTGTAGCAGAGCGCCCGGGCCATGTAGACCTTCCCGAGCTGCCCGGCGTGCATCCGCGCGATCCCATCGCGCACCTGCCCCGACGAGCGGCTCTGGCAGCCCACCTGCACGATCCGCCCGTACTTCTCCGCCGCCTCGACCATCTTGCGCCCTTCCCACACGCTCCAGGAAGCCGGCTTCTCGACGTACACGTCCTTCCCCGCCTGGCACGCCCAAATGGTCCCGAGCGCGTGCCAGTGGTTGCACGTGGCGATCGAGACCGCATCGACGTTCTCGTCGGCGAGGGCCTCACGGACGTCCGTGTAGCACTTGGGCGCTTCGCCCTGCTTGTCCGCCACGCGCTTGGAGCGCGACTCGAACAGCCGCGAGTCAGGGTCGATCAGCGCCACGACGCGGGCGCCGTCGATGCCGCAGTAGCCGTCGATGTGCGACTGACCGCGGCCGTTGATGCCCATCACCGCCACGCCGATCTGCTCGTTGGCGGCAAACGCAGACTTGCGGGACCTGATGACGGTCAATCCGACCGCCGCCCCCGCCATCGCCTTCGAGGAGCCGTGGATGAAGTCGCGCCTGCTGATGTGGCTCATAGAGTCAGCCTCCCGTCCAGGGGAATCGGACGCGGGATAGTTTGCCGTTGGACGGGATTTCCCTTCTTGGCCGTTGCCGGGAGCGCGGACATCTTGTCCGCATGCCGTTGATTGTCGGGGTACGGCTCGGCTACAGCCATGCGGACAAGATCAGCCCGTCCCCCAAGTCATCTGAGCTCAGGGCGATGACGGGCCGATGGTGTTGGGGAGGGGCGGGGGCCGCGCTCGGGTTGCGGGTTGGCCGAGGGGC
>VGFC01000164.1 GCA_016869045.1 Armatimonadota bacterium | reverse complement strand
GTGTTGCCCGAACCGACGGCGTGGGCAGAGCACGCTCTGCCCCTACAACGACCCGATGATGTCAGGTTATTTCGTACATGACCAACATGGCGCCCGCCCTACACTCGGGCACGATGAAATCGTGCCCCTACATAACGGCGATGTACGGTCGTTTGTGAGGTAGGGGCGCGATTCATCGCGCCCAATCGTGTAGGGGCGCCATTCATGGCGCCCGCCCTTTCCATACACGCTCCAACAACCAGAAGAGGACGTTCATGCCGTATCACCCCAGCATGCTGATCATCGGGTTGGATGGCGCCGACTTCGTCCTGGCCCAGGAGTGGATGCGCGAAGGTCGGCTGCCCGCCCTGCGAGCCTTGGCCGCCGGAGGGCGTTGGGGCCGGCTTGAGTCGACCATGCCTCCTGTCACCGCTCCCGCGTGGACGACCATGTACACTGGGGTCACTCCCGAGCAGCACGGCTTGCACGATTTCTGGGGAGTAGTGGCCGCTGATGCATGGGCTCCGCTGTTCGCCGACCAGTGCACAGCGGCCACCCTGTGGAAGGCCCTCAACGCGGCTGGCCGATCCGTGGGGCTGCTCAACCTGCCCTGGACTTACCCGGTGGAGAAGCTGGACCGGTATTGCGTGGCTGGCCTGTCGCCGGTACAGGATGCCCGGGCGTGCCATCCGCCGGAGGTCTACGGCCAGATAAGGGCGTGGTACCCGGACTGGGAGGCGGAAACCCCGGCCCCGCGTGCCTGGGGCGAAGACGCCGGCCGCCAGATTCGCGACCTGACGGACAGGGAGGGAGACATCGCGAGTCGCCTGGTGCGGCACTGGCAGCCCGACGTCGCGATGCTGGTTCTCTGCGGCCCGGATCGCGTTGTGCACGCCACTGCGGATGAGGCGGTCTGGCGTGACGTATACCAGGGAGTCGATGAGACCATCGGTCGTTTGGTGGACGAGTTCGGAGGGCCGCATACGCATGTGGCGATCGTGTCGGATCACGGGGGCCGGAAAGCGCAGTACGGGGTGAACCTGGTCCGCGTGTTTGCGGAGGCAGGTCTGCTCGTGCCAAAGGGCGGCCCCCTCACGGAGACGGTCTGGGGAGGCTGCTGGGCAGCCGCGGGACGCATGGCACGCTGGATGACCCGGGTGGGCCTCCTCCCAACGGGCCAGGCAGAAGCCCTCAGGAGGACCGTGAGCCCACCAAGGCGCCTGTCTCTCGACTGGAGCCGGACGGCCGCATTCCCGTACGCACCAGCCCGCGCCGCTGCCGCTGTACGGATCAACCTCGCCGGGCGGGACCCAGAGGGTTGGATTGGGCCGGACGAGTACCGCCGGATGAGAGCACGGCTGATAGAGTTGCTACGTTCCCTGAAGGGGCCGGATCAGACGGCCGTCTTCCAACACGTCGGGCCCAGTGACCCCTCCGACGGGGACGCCCCTCGTCTCGGGCCCGGCCCGGATGTTGTCGGCCTACCGAACGAAGCGTACTGGCTCGAAGCACCTCTCGAGCACCGCGGGTCCGGCGGAGCCGAGGTTGCCGTCTCGCCCGCCTACTTCACCCTTCCGGTGTTCCGGGCCGGGGAGGGAGCGCGACGCCATACGATGGATGGCGTGTGGGTGCTACACGGCCCGACGGTGCAGCCGGGGGTGGAGGAAGGGGCGCGGATCGTGGATGTTGCGCCGACGCTGTTGTACGCGCTTGACGTGCCGATCCCGGGGAACATGGAGGGACGGGTGCTGGAGGCCAGCTTTGGGCCGGAGGTCTGGGCCCAGCGCGCGGTGAAGAGGCAGCCTGCGCTTGAGCCCGCCGAACGCGTTGCAGGGGATCTCACTGCGGAGGAAGCGGAGGGGATCGCCCGCCATCTCGCGGATCTCGGGTACTTGGAGTGACGGTCGTCGCCCCCATGGGCTGCCGGGCCCCACCGCTTCCTCTGTCACGAACTCAGTCGCAGCATCGTCTGCAGCCTACGAGGCCTTGTCATGTGGGGACTGCTCATTCACACCGAATCGGTTGCCGACCCGCTGCGCCAGGTGGGCAGAGCGCTCGGCCAGCCGGTCCGCGAACTGCCCCGCGAGCAGTTCACCGAGGACTTCGCCCCCGTGACCGACCTGCACCCTACGACCGATGAGGAGCGGGACGTCTTCGGCTTCTCGCAGTTCTACTGTCGGCTCAGCGGACGAGAGATGCTGGGGCCCGTGAAGGCCGACGTCTTCCGTCGAGTGAAGGCACGAGTGCACGAGGCTCTGGGGCAGGTCGAGGGAGTGCTCGTCTGGGGGAACTCGTGGTGGCTTCCGAGGATGGTCACGGCGGCCGCCCGCGAGCTGGGCAAGCCCGTGATGTACGTCGAACAGGGGTGGTTCCGTGCTCCCGACGGGGAACCCACGTACATCGTGGACCCGGTGGGCGTCTACACGCAGGGACCATGCCTCATCGACCGCGAGTGGGAGCAGCATGACACCGATTGCGATCGCGTCGAAGGCTTCATTCGGCAGTGGATGGCCAGCCGGCAGACGAAGCACCCGATGTTCCCTCTGCGGCGTCTGAAACTGGCCTGGCGGCGTCTCCGCTCCGGCCGCTCCGGGCCTTCTCTGAGCGCCAAGGAGGCGGCGAAGCGTTTGGCCGAGAGCGGAGCACGGGCGCTCTTTGTCGCGGGGCAAGTGGCCGAAGACGCAGCCCAGTACTGGGGCAACCACCTGGCCCGCAATGTCGAGGAGCTGTGCGCCCAGGCCCTTGAGCACTTGCCCCCGGGTTGGACGCTGGTGGTCAAGCCGCATCCTTTCGACTTCGTCTATGCCACCAAAGCCGCCGCGCGTCTTGCGGAGCATCCGAGGGTCCTGTGGACGCCGGATGCCAACATCCACGACCTACTTGACCTGGCCGAGGCGGTTCTGACGATCAACTCCAACGTTGGCCTGGAGGCGAGTCTCTATCGGCGGACGGTCATACTCGCCGGCGAGGCGGTGTACGGCAAGCGCGGGTTCACCCGACAGCTCACGACCTTCGCTGACCTGCCGGGAGTGCTCAGCGACGAGCGGGGACCATCGGAGGAGCAATTGTCGCGGTTCGTGGACTACGTCGTCTCCGTGTACCTCGTGGACCCGCGCAAAGACTGCTCGTCCGAGATCGCACGCCGGATGGGTATCGCCCGGCAAGGGCCGTCGGTTGGCGCCGCGAAGTGACCGGCCGCAAGGACGCCCGACCATGAAGGTGCTGCACGTCCACACTGACCTGCACGGCGGCGGGATCGAGCGGCTGATGACGGGCCTCGCTCGCGAACAGGCCAGGGCGGGGGTGCACAGTGCCATCTGCTACTTCCCCTGCGGCCACGGCCCACCGCCGGCCGCGCTGTGTAGCGAACTCACGGACGCAGGCGTCGCCCTGCTGCCGATCCACGCGACACACGTCGTCGCCCCGGACTATGCCGTGAAGCTGGGCCGAGTCCTGCGCGCCTTCCGGCCCGACATCCTTCACCTCCACGGGGGCACGATCGGGGGCATCGGCGCCGTGGTTGGCCGATGGTGCCGCGTGCCGGTAATCGTCTACACCGAGCACCTGCCCTGCTACCCAACCGCCGACGCGCAGAGCCCTCACTGTCACGCGCGGTGGATTCGGTGGCTGCGGTCGCTTACCGCCCCGCTGCTTGACTGCAGCGTAGCCGTCTCGGAGGCGGTGCGGAGCACGATTCCGCGAGGCAGCAAGGCAGTTTCGGTGATCGCGAACGGCATCGATCTGGACCGGTATCGGCGACTGGCGGTAGCGGACTGTCGCCACGCCTTGAGGGCGAGGCTTGGGCTGGGACCGGATACGCTCCTGGTCGTTGGCGTGGGCAGCCTCACACCCCGCAAGGCCTACCATCACGCCCTTGAGGCGGTCAGCGAGGTCCGCAAGCGCCAGAAGGCAGAAGTGCATCTCATCCTGTGCGGCGACGGACCGGAGCGCGACAATCTGCTCAGCCGCGCGGAGGCACTGGGCCTCCCAGACCGGTTGCATCTACTGGGATGGGTAGACAACGTAGCTGAGGTCCTGGTAGGCTGCGACATTTTCATCCATCCGGCTCTGGACGAGAGCTTCGGCCTGGTGCTGGTCGAGGCCGCCGCCGCGGGTATCCCGGTCCTCGTGACGCACGTCGGCGGACTTCCGGAGGTCATCGAAGAGGGCGTAACAGGCCTGCTCGTCGAGCCCGGATCAGCGGATGCCCTGGCGAGTGCTCTCTGCGAGCTGGTCGCCGACCCCGAACGGGGGAAGCAGCTCAGCCGCCGTGGCCGGGAGCGAGCCGAGAGGCTCTACGGCCTGGAGACCTGCAACGAGGCGTATGTTACACTGTATGAAGCCCTGCTGAGCGGCAAGGGCCGCACCAAGGCGGCGCCGGAGTAGCTCCGTCTACCTGCTCATCTCTGCAGGCTTGCCGTAGGGGAACCCGACGCCATGACGCAGCCGAGTATCGTACTCCTCGTCATCGACTCCTTGCGGGCGGACCACCTCTCCTGCTACGGGTACGCCTCCCGGACGTCACCGTGCATCGACCGGTTGGCCGAGGAGTCGGCGCGCTTCTCGACGGCCATATCGCAGGCAGACTACACGCATCCCTCCCATGGCGCCCTCTTTACCGGGCTGTACCCCTTCGAATGGGGCGGCAACTTCCCGCGGCTCCCGGAGCACATGCCCACGATTGCGGAGATTCTCTCCCGCCGAGGGTGGCGCACGGTGTGTGTCTCGGCCAACCCCTTCCTCTGGGAGCAACATGGCCTGAACCGAGGGTTTGACCGCACGGTCCGAGTGAGTCCCCTCGGCCTGAAGGGCGTCTCGCCCATCTCCGCCTTCGGCCGGCTCTGGTCCGTGCTGCACGGCGACAAGGGAGCCGGACGCGTCATCGACGGCGTACTGGAGGCTCTGGATACCGGGCCGGCGTTCGTCTTCGCCAACCTGATGGACGTCCATCAACCGTACTCGGCGCGTGGGCGACACGTACGCCTGTTCTGGCCGGGCTTCCTCGGGCCGCTGCGGCGGTATGCCATGCTCTGGCGGACGAGGTACTCCTACGAGTTCATTGCGAAAGCCACCGAGCAGGACCTCCGGCAACTGCGCGCGTTGTACGACGCCGCGGTCCACCAGGTTGACTCGTTCATCGGGGCCTTCGCGGAAGAGCTTCGCCGAAGGGGCCACCTGGACAGCACGATTCTGGTTCTCACGTCGGATCACGGCCACTTCCTGGGGGAGCTGGGGAGGATCGTGAATATCGGCATCGGTGAGGGGGGGGTGCACGTGCCCCTGCTGATCCGCTGGCCGGAGGTCTGGCGGGAGGGTGTTGAGGTCGATTCGCCGGTTGAGTTGCGCGACGTGCCCTTCAGCCTCTGCGAGCTCCTGGGCGTGGAGGGGCTGGCCTGGTCTTGCCGCCCGCGCGCCAACCTGTTCGGAGACCCTGAGCCGCATCGAGACCGGTTTGCCTTCGCCATGCGGCAGAAGATGGATGAACGCGCCCGGCAGGTCTCACGAAGGCTGAACCCCAGCTTCGACTGGCACCGACATGACCAGACGTACTGGTTGCTGCGCACCCGCGAGTGGGAGTTCATCCGTTCCACCGGCCGGATGAACGGGCTGTTCAGACCGGACGATGAGACGACCGACCTCAGCGCGGAGCATCCCGACCTCGTGCGGTGGTTCGAGGAGGAGTTCAGGGCCCTCGTGCCGACGACCACCAGCGAGGGGACAGGCGTGGCGGGCGACGCGGGCGACCGGCAAGTCGAGGAACACCTGCGAGCGCTGGGCTATCTATAGCCCTGACTTGCGTAGCTCGGTTGGGAGACCCGCCAGAGGCAGGCCGTGGCTTCGGCACCCTCGACGATCCTCCAGGTCATCGGCACCCTGGCTCCGGGTGGAGCGGAACGGGTCGTCGTTGACTTGTGCCGGCATCTCCACGGGGGCCCCTTCCGTTCCCTCCTGTGTCACCTCTACCCGCCCTCGGATCTGGCGCAGACCCCGGAGGCGCAGGGGATTGAGGTCGTCGGCCCTCTGGCGACCAGACGGGCGGACCCTCGGTTGCCCCTGAGACTGGCGGCCGTCGTGCGGCGATGCCGTCCCCATCTGGTCCATCTCCATCTTGGCCCTCCGGGACTGTGGTACACGCTGGCGTACGCCCTTCACCTCTGCCGAACGCCCTTCGTCTACACGAACCACAGCGTGTACACGGAGCTCCCTGCCTACGCGAGAGTGGCCCTCCCCTTCACCCACCGCCTGGCGCGTTGGATCACCTGCGTCTCTGAAGACAGCGCCCGCAAAATGGTGACCAGGTTCCCCTTCACGAAGGGGCGCCACACCGTCATCCATAGCGGCATCCGCTCCTCGCGGGTCTTGCCGCAACGTCCCCGCCATGAGGTTCGGACTGATCTGGCCATCGAGCCGGAGGCCCCCCTGATCTGCAACCTGGCCAACGTCGGGCCGGCGAAGGGCCAGACGACGCTGCTCCGCGCCTTCGCCGGAGTGCACTCGGCCCACCCCGCCACTCGCCTGATCATCGTAGGCGATACCCAGGCATATCCTGAGATCACCCGGCAGCTGAGGACGCTGGTCGCCGAGCATCGTCTGGAGGACTCGGTTCAGCTACTGGCGAAGCGCACCGACGTACCGGATCTCCTTGGTGCAAGCGACGTCTCCGTGCTCTCCTCCCGCTGGGAGGGTCTGCCGATGACGATCCTCGAGGCCATGGCGGCCGGCAAGCCGGTGGTCACGACGAACGTAGGCGGATGTGCGGAGGCAGTGGTGGATCACGAGACGGGCCTGGTGGTGCCGCCGGAGAACCCGGAGGCCTTGGCGGACGCCCTGGGGTACGTGCTGACCCACCCCGCCGAGGCGCGGCGGATGGGCGAGGCCGGACGGCGGCGCGTCGAAGAGCACTTCACGGTGGAGGCGATGGTCGGGAAACACGTCGAGCTGTACGAGCGACTGCTGGCCTGAACAGGAACCCGCGATTCCCGTCCGAGCCGTTCCCGTGTAGGGGCGTGATTCATCACGCCCAGATGTAGGGGCGCGATTCATCGCGCCCGCCCATGTAGGGGCGCCATTCATGGCGCCCAAGAACCTCCGCCTGTCCGCAGGCAGCCTACGGAGGCACGTACCGTGACGCGGCAGTTGGCGACGAGTAACAGTCTCATCGTCGGGGCCCTCGTGGCTGCGGCCGGGGTCCTGCTGATGGCCTCGCCGGCGCCGGACGTCGCGGCGGTGTGCTTGCTGGGCGTGCTGTCTTTGGCGCTGTGGGTCCTGGCTCGGTCGCTCGTCCCGGAAGACCGGGAAGTCCGGTTCCTCTCGTGGGTGCTCTTCGCGACCATCGTGCTCCGCTTCGCGTTTGCGGTGGCACAGCACTACGTGTGGCCGACGCTCGGGAACATGCTTCAGCAGGACGCGCGCGCGATCCTGAGCGAGGGGCGACTCCTTGCCGAGGATTGGCGGAGCGGCTTCTCAAGCCCTGCCTGGCCCACGAGCTTCTCCAGACTGCACAACTGGCTCCACGTCTACCGATCGGCCCTGCAGTTCCGGTACTTCGGTTACAGCCCCCTGTTGCCCGAGGTCACCAACATCGTCTTGTCGGCGTCTGCGGCGCTGGCCGGGTACTTGGTGGTTCGCCGCTGGACGTCCGTCCGGGCGGCCCGCCTCGCAGCCCTGCTCATTGCCTTCTGGCCCTCCATCATGGTGTGGTCCACCCACAACCTGAAGGACCCGGTCAACATGGCCGCGGTCGCGTGGAGCACCTACGGCATCCTCCAACTGCGGGACCGGGTCACGGTGTTCGCGGTGTCCACGGTCATCGCCGGATGGGCGCTCGGCTTCCTGATCCGCCCCTACCTGGGGGTGCTGATGATCACCGGCCAGATGATGGCGGTCGGACTGGTTGTGGTGAAGCCCAGGACCCTACTCGGCCGCTATCTCGCCCTCGTCCTGACCCTCATGCTTGGCGGCCTGTCTGCCGGCATCGGGAACCAGCAGATCAGGCAGATGTACGGGGAGGCCCTGACGTTGCGGTACGCCGAGGCGAAACGTCAGGGCTTCTACGACAGGGCAACCAGGTCCCGAGCCGAGGGGAAGACCCACTCCGAGTATATCCTGGACCTGCGAGCCACCTCACCCACCGGCTCCATCCTGCAGCTACCACTGCGGATTCCTCTCTTCCTGGTCAGCCCGGTTCCCATCACGCGGGGCAGCCCTCGGCTGATGGCCACCTATCCCGAGATGCTGTTCCTGTACTGGCTGATACTCCCCCTCATCGTCGGCATTCGACAAGTGTGGCGCACGTATCGCGAGGAGGCGGTGCTGGTCCTATCGACCATCACACCCGTCACCATCGTCTTCTCGATTGGCACTTCGATCAGCGGCGAGGCGATGAGATACCGGGACATCATCCTGCCGGCCTTGCTGCTCTTTGCCGCGGTGGGATGGGCGGTGCGACTGCAGGCCAAGGAGGAGCGAGCGCGGCGCGATCACCGCGCCCCCGTCTCACGGACGACGGAGCTCGCGAAGGCCCCCTGAAGCGGCACCCCTGAGAGCGCGCACCACTTCCCGGCGTCAGATCGACAGGCGCGCGAAGATGTGCGGTCCGACCGCGCGGGCGACGGGCAGTGGGACATGCCGCCACAGGCGCGAGAAGGCTCGATAGGCGAGGCCCTCCCGGCGGTCGCCGAGGCGTGGAGCCTTCGCCAAGGGCAGGTACGTGCAGTAGAGCTGGTGCTCCGCCATGCCCCACCCCTTCTTGAACTCGTAGATCCCCGTGCCCCTTGGGGAACGCCCGAAGTCGGCCGTCGAACACCCGCGAGCAACCGCCGACTCCAGCAGCTTCCAGTACAGCAGGTTGCTCGGGAACGCGTGGTGGTACTCACGCAGCGAGTGGGCACAGAGGGCGTACAGCGTGTCGCGAAACGACGCCGCGACGGCGGCCCCGACGACCGTGCTCCCCAGTGCCACCTGGACGCACAAGACCGCCCCAGGGAATGCCGCCGCAATCGCCCGGAAGTACCGCCGGGAGTGCATCGGCGCGCCGAGGTCGCGCATGTTGCGGGAGTAGACGCCGTAGAAGGCGTCGATGGCGGCGGTCAGAGCGGCGTCGGGCTGGGAACCCCGACCTACGGAGGCGTACTCGTGGGCCGTCAGGCCGTCGCGCTCCGCCCGCTTGAGCTTCTTCCGCATGTTCCGCGACAGGCCCTCGCGTAGGTCATCGGCGCTGGCAGGCAGATCGAGACGCAGCACGAGCCGCGACAGGTCGCACGGGAAGTCCCCGGGGAGCGGCCGGCCGAGCTGGCGCACGTCAACATACTTCACGCGCAAGCGACGTCCCAGCTCCGCAGCCGCGTCCAGGAGCGGCCCCTCGGCCCGCTCGTCAACGGCACAAACGCCTCCGACATCCGAGAAGGGAACCGAGATCAGCGTCCGGCCCACGCCGATGGCCCAGTGGGTCATCAGCGGCAGCACGCCCACGAGCCGGCCGTCGTCGTAGGCGGCGAGGTAGTGCGGTTCGCCGCCGTAGACGTCGCGCACGAGCTGCAGCCACTCGTACTGATGGAAGAACGTCCCGTCCGGGTGGTCGCGGACGAAGGCGTCCCACGCGGCCGGAGCGATGTTGTCAAGCTCGCAAGTGATCAAGTTCGCAGGTTCCGGGCAACGACGGACGACGACTTGGTGGGCTAACAGGATGGTCAGGATGACAGCAAGTCGGCCAGGCACCGGGCGATCGAGACGGCGTCCCCTTCGCTCATGGCGTGGTACAGCGGCAAGGTCAGGTTCCCCTCGACGAGGCGTTGAGCCTCCGGGTGGGGCGGCTGGTCGGGCGCCCGTTGCCACCAGTCGTACTCGGGCATCGGGCGCATGTAGAAGGCGCGAGCGTCGATGCCCCGACGTTGCAGGGCGCGCTCGATGGCGTCGCGCTTGTCGCGGGTAGCGTCGAGACGCACCGCCAGCCGGACGTAGACGCTCTCGCGAGGCGGTGTCTTGGTCTGGACACGCACGCCGGGCGTTCCTGCGAGCTCGCGCTCAAGGGCCCGCCCCAGACGGGCCCGGAGGGCATTGCACTCGTCCAGGCGAGACAGGGCCACTGTGCCCAACCCAGCTTGCCAGGGGGGGAGGAGAGAAGGCCTCTCGTCGAAGGTCTGATCCTCCGCGCCGATGTGCATCCCCGGCAGGCGCTTCGCCAGGTTCCAGGCGTAGGGTGAGGAGAGGGCGCACACCGCGAGTTGCTTGGGGACGACGAAGACTGAAACACGAAGAGCACGAAGCCCGCGAAGAGGCACCAAAACGGCTTCCGTCAGGTCGGGGTCATTGACCAGCAGGACGCCGCCGCCGGCGCCGCGCAGGTTCTTGCTGCGGCCGAGACTGATGACGGCCAGCCTGCCGAACGAACCCACCGTCCTACCGCTGAACCGCGCCCCACAGGCCTGAGCCGCGTCCTCGATCAGCACGGCTCCGGCCTGTTCGCACGCGTCGGTCAGGCGCGCCAGGTCGCAGGGCGTGCCGAACATGTGGGCCGCGATGACGGCGAGGACCTTCTCGCTCAGGTACCTCTCGACTCGCTCGGCATCGAGGTTGAAGTCGTCGGGCGACACGTCCACACAAAGGCCTTCGAGCCCCGCGGCCAGCACGGCGCGGCCGACGGTCGGGCAGGTGTACGCGGGCAGCAGCACGCGGTTGCGGTCGGGATGGCGGGCCTTCAGCGCGCGCAGGGCGATCCACAGCGCCGCACGGCCGCTGGAGACGGCGAAGGCCGCCTGCGAGCCGTGGTAAGCGCGCACGGCCTCCTCGAACTCGGTGCGGGCAGACGGGCCGGCGCGGCAGGCCGCGACCACGTCGGCCACGCTGAGGGGCATCGGGATGGCGGGTATCGGACGGCCCATGAGTGGAACAGGATGCGCAGGATGAGGCAGGATGACGGTACGCGGTTCGCCGGTCAGGCGCTTAGTTGAGCGTAGAGTTCGAGTTGGCGGCTGAGTGCTGCGTCCAGGCTGAAAACGGCGGCGCGAGTGCGAGCGCCGGCGCCCAGGCGAGCAGCCAGGTCAGGCGTGGACAGGAGACGGCGGATGGCGTCGCTCAGGGCGCCTGAATCGCCCGCAGGATACAGCAGTCCGCTCTGCTCGTGTTCGATCTCCTCGCGGCAGCCCGGAATGTCGGACGCGATGACCGGCAGGCCGCTCGCCATCGCTTCGATAGGGGAGACCGGCAGCCCTTCCCGGTGGGAGGCGAAGACGAAGAGGTCGGCTGCGCAATAGAGGTCCGCCACGTCATCGCGCCAGCCGAGGAGGGTGAACCTATCGGCGAGGCCGGCGCGGTCGATGGCGGCACGGATCGCGCGTTCATCCTTGCCGGAACCGGCAGCGAGGAAGCGGATGTTAGCCTCACCCCCTGCCCCCTCTCCTGAAGGGAGAGGGGGAAACGTCAACGTCGTCGCCGTGCGTCGTTCACCCCCTCTCCCTTCAGGAGAGGGGGCAGGGGGTGAGGCCGCGCCGTGCTGTTGACCCCCTCTCCCTTCAGGAGAGGGGGCAGGGGGTGAGACAACGGCTTGCGCAGCCTCGATCATCTCGCGGTAGCCCTTGTCCCACGTCAGGCGGGAGACGGTGAGGATGACGGTCTCGTCGGGCCCGACCCCGAGGCTCTGGCGGACTGCGGTGCGTCTGCGTTGGCGCTCCTCGGGTGAGAGCCGGAAGCGGCTGAGGTCCACGCCGACGCCCGGGATGAGGTGGAACTTGCGCGGCGGGCCGACGCCGAGGGTCTCGGCCAACTGCTTCTCGGCCTGGCTCACACAGAGGACGTGATGGGCCCAGCGGAGACCGATCTTCTCGATGGCCAGCCACGCCCGGCGCGCGAGTGGGTTCAGCCCCTCGTGCACGTAGAACCCGTGCTGCGTGTAGAGCAGACAAGGGGTGCGCGGGTAGGCGACGGGGTTTGCGATGATCCCGGCGAAGGAGGCGTGGGTGTGGATGAGGTCGTACTGACGCTCCGCGAGGAAGGCTGCCAGCTCGCGGCGGGCGCGCCAGATGGCGAGGGGGTTGAGCGTATGGCCGCAACGCCAGGGGTGAACGGGGAAGCCCGCGTCTCGCAGGCGGCTCTCGAAGCCGTCGAACTGGCCGAGGGCCTCAACGTCGTGACCGGCCTCCCGGAGGCGCTCCATCAGGGGAAGCGCGAAGCCGGCGAGGGAAGCCATCCGAGCGGCAACCTGCAGGACTCTCATCACAAGGGCTTCGGTTTGCGGCCTCGACGGCCGGCCGGAGACCGAGGCAATCCTCGCTGTGGTCGATGCTCCTTCGCGCTCGACATGTCTTCGTGGCTCAAGCCGTCCTGTCGGTCTCGACGTCCTCGTCCGCGTAGTCCCCGTAGTAGGAGTGGTAGGAGTAGTAGTAGTAGCCGCCCCGCGGGCGCGTCTGGTTGGCGACCGCGCCGAGCACCTCGCAGCCGGCATCGCGGAGATGGACCAGCGACTGGCGCACCATGCGCCGCCGGGCATCGCGACCGAGGACGAAGATGACGGCATCCGCGTTGGCGGCGGCGATCGAGGCATCCGGCAGCAGAGCAGCCGGCGGGGTGTCCCACAGGACGATGTCCGCCGACTGGTTGATGCGGCGCATGACCTCGGCGGTGCCCTCGCTGGCGAGGATGTCGGTGGGGGAAGGAGGCAGAGGTCCGGAGGCCATGACGGAGACGCGCGCCAGGGAGGTCGGCTGGGTCGCCTCCTCGATGGGGCGCACGCCGATCAGTACGCTGGACAGGCCGACCTCGTTCGACAGCCCAAAGGCCCGATGGACGGTGGGCCGATGCAGGTCGCCATCCACGACCAGGACGTCCTCGCCCGCCGCCGCCAGTGCGATCGCCAGGTTGATCGTGGCGGTGGTCTTGCCTTCCCCTTTCCCCGCGCTGGTGACCACGATGCTGGAGCTACCTTCCTTCTCGCGGAGGAACCGCAGGTTGGATACCAACATGCGGGCGGCGTTCGCGAAGCCGGCGCGCGTGTGCTCGGCGGCGGTGAGGGGTGACGTGCGAATGTCCCGGAAGTAGGGCAGCACACCCAGGATTCGCAGTCCCGTGTAGGTGCCGATCTCGTCCACATCGGCGAAGGTGTCGGCGATCTGGTCGATCGCCCCGGCGGCCGCGATGCCCAACAGGAGCCCCAGGATGAGACCGAGGCCGAGCAAGGTCTGCATCTGCGGTTTGATCGGCCGGCTGGGTACATCGGCCGCCTGCACGATCTGTACGCCGGGAGTCTCCATCTCCTTCTGGAGGCGCAGTTCGTACAGGCGGCTCAACAGCATCGAGTGCGTTTCCTCGAGCACGCGCCGGCTGCGCTGCAACCCCGCGTACCGGACCTGGGCATCCGTTCGCGTCTGGGCCGTGGCCTGTTCCTGGGCCATCTGTTCCCGGAGGTGGGCGCCTTGAGCCTGAGCGGCGGCGAGGTCGGTCTTGAGACCGCTGATCTGGCCCTGGAGGGCCGCGCGGGCGTCGTTCGGCACGTTCGAGGTCACCGTCTCTGTCTCACGTCCGGTGATCTTCAGCTGCCTCTCGAGCCGTCCGATGCGCTCATCCAGCGCCTGGATCTCCGGGGTGTTCTCACGGTACGACTCGAGCATCTGCTGCCGCTGAAGCGTCAGCCGCGCGAGTTCCGTCTTCAGCGCCTGGGCGGAGGCCGTAGGCTCCTCGCGCGTCTCGGCCGTCAGGCGGGGCTCGTGGGCCAGGAGGGCCTCTGCCTCGCCGATCTTGGCCTGCAGGGCCGCCTGCTGGGCCAGGTTGTCCTCCAGTTTCGCCTCAAGGTCGGAGGCCGGAGAGCCAGAGCCGCCGGTGCTCTCGCCCTGGAGCGATCCGTTGCGGTTCTGTACCCCGGCCAACCGCATCTCGACGTCGTCCAACTGCTCCTCGATCGTCTGCAACTGAGTGGTGATGTACTGCAGCGCAGTGTCCAGCGACCGCCCGCTTCGTGCCTTCGACTCATCGGCGTAGACAGTGACCCACTCGTTGGCGACGTCTCGGCAGAGCTTGGGGTCGGTGCCGTCGCAGCTCAGCGCCAGTAAGTTGGTCTTCTGCGTGCCGGAGACCCGCTCAACGCTGACGGCTGGCAGCGGCGCCCCCTCCGCCATCTTCAGTGCCACCCTGACCTTGTCCCCGATGTCGGGGTTCTTGATCAGGCGCAACTGGACCGGCAGTTCGCCCTCGCCCATCGAGAATATGTCGGCCGGAGTTTCGATGTCCATCGCTGACGGTCCCTGCTGGCGTGCCTCAGACAGCAGGATGACAGTCGTCGCCCGGTAGATCTTCGGCTGTATGAAACCTACAACTCCGGCGCTGGCGAATACGCAGACCGTCACGAGGCCGATGATCCAGGGCCGCCGGGTGAGGATGCTCCAGAGGCTGCGTTGGCCGGGTATCGGGGCCGAGGCATCAACGGCGCCAGGCGTGCGAGGGTGTTCCATCACGAGCCAATCTAGATGATGTGGAGATGCCCGAGGCGTCTCGGTATCTCAGGTGGGATGCAGGACCCATCCCCCAAGTCCAGATGGGAACCCGCGATTCTCGTCCTCGCCGCCCTCATGTAGGGGCGCCATTCATGGCGCCCGAGAACCGGTGTCGCGAATTCCCACACAGGCAACATCCATTCGTCAGTCTTCGGGAGGAGTCCTCCACGAGGAAGGCCCGGCCTCATCCCGCACTGAGTCATGGGGCAGTCCTCGTCGCAGCTCAGGACCGCCCCTCGGAAGCAGCTCCCCGCCGGTGACTTCGCCCAGGACCCGGCAGACCCCTCGCTCGTCCTCGGCTTCCACGCACGCCCGGAGTTGCTCCGTCTGCCTGACGAGCTCGGGCCAGCGAGCGCCGCTGAGGTCGGGCTTGACCTTGTCGATGTACTCACACGTCGTCGGCAGCAGTTGCTCGCCCCGCCCCGTCAGCTTCTCATGCAGGCGCTCGCCGGGACGCAGCTGGGTGATTCGGATGGCGTCGGGGGCCTCGGGATCGCCGCCCTGGAGGGCGATGTACTCGCGTGCGAGATCGACAATCCGCACCGGGCTGCCCATTTGCAGGACGAACTTGTCGCCGTGGTTGCCCAGAGCCCCGGCCTGCAGGACCAGGAAGCACGCTTCGGGGATGCTCATGAAGTACCGCGTCGCCTCCGGGTGGGTCACCGTGAGCGGCTCGTGGTTGGCCCATTG
>VGFC01000163.1 GCA_016869045.1 Armatimonadota bacterium | reverse complement strand
GAGGCATGGGGCCGACACGTGGAGGTCGAGGGTTTCCCCGTGTGTCACCTCGACGACATCATCGCCAGCAAGGAAGCGACCCGCCGACGGAAGGACGAGGAGTCGCTGCCACGCCTGCGGGCCTTCCGTGAGTACCTACGCCGCCGCCCGTAACCCACTACGTGCTGTTCGCCGCGAAGACCTCCCGCACGCGCTCCACGTCGCGTCTGATCTGTGCGACCAGTTCGTCCCGGCTGGCGAAGTCCTGGATGGGGCGGAGGCGCTCGAGGAGCGCGACGGTCAGCTCGGCGCCATAGAGGTCGCCCTCGAAGTCGAGGAGGTGTACCTCGAAACGGGTCTCGTCGATGTCGAAGGTCGGCGACGGGCCGAGGCTGATCGCGGCGGGAAGAGGGCCGCTCTCGCCCTCCCCGATGAGGGCGGCGGCGGCGTAGACGCCGTGGGCGGGGAGGAACTTGTCCGCACGCGCCTCGAGGTTGGCGGTGGGCGCCTGGAGGTCGGCGCCGAGGCCGCGGCCGCGGATGACGGTTCCGGATACCGCGTAGGGGCGCCCGAGCATCGTCCGCGCCGCCTGCATGTCGCCCTCAACGAGGGCTTCGCGGATCGCCGTGCTCGACACCGACAGGCCCCCGACGGACACGAGCGGCACGATCTCCACTTCGAACCCCAGGTGCTCCCCCAGCTCGCGCATGTTCTCCGGACCGGCGCCGGCACCGGAGCCGAACGTATGCGATGCGCCGATGGCGACGAAGCGCGCGTCCAGTTCGTCCACCAGGATCGCCTGCGCGAACTCCTCCGGCGTCATCGCCCGCAGGTCGCGGTCGAAGGTCTGCACCAGGACCTGCTCCACGCCCAGGTTGCACAGGAGGGCGAGCCGCTCGGGGTCGGGAGTGAGGCGTTTCTCGGAGTTCGGGTCGCGGCCGAAGTACTGACGGGGCGTCGGCTCGAACGTCAGGGCGGCGGAGGTCAGGCCGCGCTGCCGGGCGGCCTCCAGAACCGAATGCACGACCGCCTGATGGCCGAGGTGCACGCCATCGAAGGCCCCCACCGCAATCGCGCGCGGGACGCGGGACGCCGTTCTGGCGGGGCAGCTCGTGGGCTGATCCATCAGCGAGACAGCACCTTGCGTGGTTGTAGGACCGACGCTCCGCCCTCCGCTACGACCTCCCCGATCCCGACCAGTCGGCCGTCGGCGTCGTGCACGCGAACCGGGCCGCGCAGGTCGGGGGCGCACTCGGCGGCCGCCCCACGGCTGAAGGCCGCGACCCCGCGCCCGTCGAGGCGGAGCTCCGGCAGGTGCGCCAGAGCGACCTCGAGGGGCACGCTGAGGTTCTCAAGCGCTCCGCGGGTCGGTGCGTCGCGCAACTCCTCAAGGCTCACGGAATCGCTGAGCGCGTGGGCGCCGACCGCCGTCCTGACCAGGAACGACATGTGCGCGCCGACGCCGAGCCGCTCACCCATCTGTGCGCACAGCACGCGCACGTATGTGCCCTTGCTGCAGCGGATGTCGGCCAAGACCCGCGCGCGACGGCCGGGCTCGAAGCGAACCAAGTCGGCCTCGTAGACGGTCACCGGGCGGGGCTCGCGCTCGACCTCGCGGCCCTCGCGGGCGAGGTCGTAGAGGCGCTTGCCGCCGACGCGGGCTGCCGAGTACATCGGCGGCTGCATGAGCTGCGGACCGACGAGTCGGGCGAGCGCGTCGCGCACGTCCGGCTCCGTGACCTCCGAAGCATCGTGCTCGGCGACCACCTTGCCCTCGGCGTCCAGCGTACCGGTCGCGATCCCCAGGCAGGCCTCCGCGCGATAGCTCTTGTCGCCCTCCATGAGGTAGGCCGTCAGCCGAGTCGCCTCTCCCACGCACACCACGAGCACGCCCGCAGCGGCCGGATCGAGGGTCCCCGCGTGGCCGACCTTCGTGCGCTTTGGCAAGAGCCGCCGCATGAGGTCGACCACGTCGTGTGAGGTCATCCCCGGCGGCTTGAGCACGTTGAGAATGCCCGACTTCATCCGCCGCCACCCTCGCTGAGGGCCGGGGCGAGCGCGGTTTCGAGCGCTGCCCGAGCTTCGTCCCGCGTGCCGTGCAGCGTACAGCCAGCCGCTGCTGGGTGGCCGCCTCCGCCGAGGGCCTTGGCCACGCGGCTGACGTCCACCGAGCCCAAGGACCTCATGCTGGTGCGCCAGCCTTCCTTGGCCTCGCGCATCAGCACGAGAAGGTCCACGTCGGCCACGGTCCGCAGGTAGTCGATGACGCCCTCGGTCTGCTCCGCGCCGGCCTCGGCGAGGTCCGCGGCGGTCAGGACCGCCAGAGCGACGCGTCCTCCCAGCCGCAGGCTGAGACTGGCGAGAGCGCGGCCGGCGAGATGGACGGTCGAGAGCGAGTGGCGATCGAGGGTCGCCTCCGCGATGGCCTTGGGGTCGGCGCCATACTCTACCAGCTCGGCGGCCATGCGCAGCAACTGCGGCGAGGTGTTGGCATAGCGGAAGTAGCCCGAATCGGTGCCCACGGCGCAGTAGAGGCAGGTGGCGATCTCCCGCGTGAGGGGGGCGCCGAGGGCCTTCAGGAGTTCGGAGACCTGGTAACCGGCGGCGGGCATCGAATGATCGAGCCACGCGATATGACCGAACGGGCTGTGTCCGGCATGGTGATCGATGTCGATGACGACCTCGGCCGCGTTGACCGTGTCCGCCGTGGCGCCCAGCCGTCGCGCGCCGTCGCAGTCCAGGGCGATGGCCACCTCGTGCGGACCGGCCTCGCGGACGACCTCGTGAGCGCCGGGCAGGAACGCATACTTCGCGGGCACGCCGGAGGGAATCCAGACGGTGGCCGTCTTGCCGCGCGCGCGCAGGGCGTGCCACAGCGCGAGGCAGGCCCCGATCCCGTCGCCGTCCGGCTCGAAGTGGGTGACCAGCAGGAAGGCGGACCGCGAATCGATCACGCCGCAGATCTGGTCAACGGGGGAGCTACTCATCGTCCTCGGCGTCCGCCGGCGGAGACCCAACCTCCGCGGGTTCCTCGTCGTCGGGCGGATGCAGGCTTCCCTCCTCGGCGAGCCGGTGCAGGATGGCCTCGATGCGCTGCGCCCGCTCGGCCGTTGCATCGTAGCGGAAGTCCAGTGTGGGGGTGTATCGCAACTCGGCTTCCTCAGCCAGGCGGTGGCGGATGTACCTGCTCGCGCGGCGCAGGCCCTTCAGCGTTTCCGCCGGGTCGTCAGTGCCCATCACGCTGAAGAAGACGCGCGCACACTTGAGGTCCGGGCTTACTTCCACGTCGGTGATCGTCACGAAGCGGATGAGGGGGTCCTCGATCTCGCGCAGCAGCAGGCGCGCGATCTCCTCCTGGAGCCGCCGAGCCACTCGCGTCTGTCTCTGGGTCGGCATCGTCCGTCACCTGCTCCGTTGCGGCTGGCCATCCGAGCGCACGTGATGGACACGACATGGGGCGTGATGAATCACGCCCCTACACGAGGGCACGATGAATCGTGCCCCTACATGGTGGCGGCATCGTGATGTAGGGGCGCGATTCATCGCGCCCGATCGCGTAGGGGCGCCATTTGTGGCGCCCGCCCCTCAATCGATGTCGGTCTCCACGCCGGTGACCTCGGCGCGTGGGTCGCTCTCGCAGAAGCGCAGGACCGCATTGAGGACGCGGTCCACGTGGTCGCGGCTGTTGGCCACGGTGGCGACCGCGATGGAGGCGCGGCGCGGACTGTCCAGATCGCCGACCTCCGCTACGCTTACGTTGAAGCGATCGCCCACCCTCCCGATGAGGCTCTTGACGACCTGACGCTTGTCCTTCAGGGTGAGGGCGTCGGATACGTGTAGGTCGATCGTCAGCGTGCCGACGATTGCAGTCATGGCAGACAGGGCGCCGGCCTAGGATTGCTCGGTGGCGGCCACGGACGAAGGCCGGGCGTCGCGGGGCGAGGGCATCCGGCGGGGAATCTCCACCTGCCGGTGAGCCTCGATGATGTCGCCGATCTTCCAGCCCCGGTAGTCCGACGTGGCGATGCCGCACTCGGTGCCCACGTCTACGCTCGATACGTCCTCCGCCACGTGCTTCAGACTCTCGATGCGGCCCTCGTAGATCAGCTCCTCCTCGCGCAAGACGCGCATGTCGGCGCCGCGCTCGATCCGGCCCTCGCTCACGATGCAGCCGGCAACGACACCGATGCGAGAGATGCGGAACGTCTGCAGCACCTCCGCCCGGCCCAGCACGCGGTCCTCGTAGATCGGCTCGAGCATCCCGTGCATCGCGGCGCGAATCTCGTCGATGGCTTCGTAGATGACGTTGAAGGTGCGGACGTCCACGCCCTCGTTCTCCGCCAACGTGCGGGCCTGGGCATCGGCGTCCACATGGAAGCCGAGCACGATGGCCTCGGCGGCCACGGCGAGCAGCACGTCGGACTCGCTGACCTCACCCACCGCGCTGTGGATGATGTTGACCTCGACTTCCTCGAGTTCCTCGTTGAGCTCATAGAGCGCCTGGCGCATCGCCTGCAACGATCCCCATACGTCGGCCTTCAGGACGACGTTCAGCTCCTTCGGGGCGCCCTCCTGGAACTGGCGGAACAGCTCGCTGAGGGTGGTGCGGCCGCTCATGGAGAGACGGTCCTCGCGAATGGCCTCCTCGCGTTCCGCCGCCAGTTCGCGGGCCACCTTGAGTGAGGAGGCTTTCTCGACGATCTCGCCCGATTCGGGAACCCCGGACAGCCCGATGATCTCGACGGGACGACCGGGGCCGACGTCCTCCTTGATCGTCTTGCCGCGCCAGTCGTTGAGGCGGCGGACGCGTCCGTAGGCGGCGCCGCAGATCACAATGTCACCGACCTTGAGAGAGCCGTTCCGCACGAGGACGGTCGCCACGGGGCCGCGGCTGGCATCAAGCTGCGCCTCGACCACGACGCCGGCAAACGGCGCTGTAGGATCGCCCCACAGATCGCCCAGCTCCGCCTCCGCGACCAGGAAGATCATGTCCATGAGGTCGCTAAGGCCCTCGCGCTTGAGCGCCGAAACGGGCACGATGACGGTGTCTCCGCCCCAGTCCTCGGGCACCAGCCCCTGCTCGGCCAGCTGCTGCCTCACACGGTCCGGGTTTGCGCCGAGGGTGTCGGTCTTGTTCAGCGCCACGATGATCGGCACACCCGCAGACCGGGCGTGGTTGATGGCCTCGACGGTCTGCGGCATGATGCCGTCATCCGCGGCCACGACGAGGATGGCGATGTCGGTGATGAGCGCGCCGCGGGCGCGCATGGCCGTGAAGGCCGAGTGACCCGGAGTGTCGAGGAAGACGACCTTGCGGGCGCCGTGCTCGACTTCGGAGGCGCCGATGTGCTGGGTGATGCCGCCGAACTCGCCTTCCGTGACGTTCGTCTCGCGCAGCGCGTCCAGCAACGTGGTCTTCCCGTGGTCCACATGGCCCAACACACACACCACGGGCGGCACGTTGACGGCAGTCTCCGACCGCTCGCCCGTAGGGCGCTTGGCGCGCTCGGGGATCGGCTTGACGAGCACGTCGCGGCCGCGACGGCGCTCCTCCTCCCGCTCCTCGGGCGTCAGTCGCTCCAGCGCGATCAGGCCGGCGCCGCGTGCCTCCTCGCGCTCCAGGCGCTCCAGCTCCTCCTCCAGCCGCCGCAGTTCCTCGTCCTCGTCCTCGGCGATCTCCGCTTCGTGTTCCCGTCGCTTCTCGGCCTCGCGGGCGCGGGCGGCTTCCCGATCGCTGGTGGGCGGGCCGGGTGCGGCCTCCTCCGGCGCCTCCTCCTCGTCGCGGGGCTTGCGCCGCCTGGTCGGCTTCTCCGGCTTGGGCCTGGCCGGCCTCCTGGGCCTCTCCTCGACCACCGTCGGAGCGGCGGCCGGGGCTTCGGCGGACGGGGCAACGGGCACGGCCTCGGCGGGCGGAGCGAGGTCACCAAAGAAGTCAACCTGAGGCGCGGCTTCGACCGCCCGCGCGGCGGCGCGACTCTTGGCCTGGGCCAACGCTAGGGCGCCCGGCGCCATCCGCGCCTGGGCCGACACGGCGCGCTCGGCGTCCGTGCGGCTGGCTGCCGCTTCGGCGTGCTGGCGCACGGCCTCACGGGCCTTCGCCGCGACGTCGTCCTCGATGACGCTCGCCGGCGTCAGGCCGGTGAGGCCCATCTCACCCAGCAGGGCGACCAGCGCCTTGCTCTCGAGGTGTAGCTCCTTGGCCAAGGCAAACACACGGGTTTTCGGCAAGCTCCGACACCTCCGCAGTCTCTACGGGCCTACTTCCCGGCCGGTCTCCGACAGCTCCCGGGCCAGGTCGCGCAGGCGTTGTGCGTCCTCTTCGGGCAACGGGCGGTCAAGGGAGCGGCTGATCGGCCGACCCTTCGCCGCCTTCTGCAAGCACTCGGCAGTTCGGCACACATAGGCCCCGCGGCCCGGAGCCTTGGGCGCCGCATCGATGTCCAGAGGCCCTTCCGGCGTGCGAGCGATCCGGACGAGCTCCGACTTGGGCCGCTGCACGCCGCACGCGACACAGCGGCGCAGCGGCACGTGTTTCTTGCGCAGGCCGATCACCTCCCGGCGACGGCGCCGCTCAGCGCAGTCACTCCGCCGAGGAAGCCTCGGCCTTGAGCGTGATCGCACCGGCTTCGAGATCGTCGAGCGTCCCCTCGCCACCGGCGAGCAGCTCGCGGAGGACCGCCGCGTGCTCGGCAGCGACGACCGCCGCGGCGTCGCCCAGCGCGATGCCCTCTTCGCCCGCGATCTCCTGCAGATCAGCCACCGCAACGCCCAGTTCGGCGGCCAGCGCCTCGACCGTGACTTCGACGGGGGCCGCCGCCACCGGAATGCGCGGCTCTTCGGCCCACTGCGTCTCGCTGCGGATGTCGATCCGCCAGCCCGTCAGTCGGGCGGCCAGGCGCACGTTCTGCCCGCGCCGTCCGATCGCGAGCGACAGCTGATGGTCAGGCACGATGATCGTCGCCGCGCGCTCGCCCTCATCGATCAGCACCTGACCGACCTTCGCCGGCGACAGCGCGCTCTCCAGGTAGGTGCGGATATCGTCGTTGTAGCGAACGATGTCGATCTTCTCGCCGCGCAGCTCGTCCACGATCGCCTGGACGCGCGCACCACGATGTCCGACACAGGCGCCGAGCGGGTCCACGGATGGGTCGCGGCTCTCGACGGCGACCTTCGAGCGGGCGCCGGGCTCGCGTGCCACCGAGCGAAGCACCACGATGCCGTCATAGACCTCGGGCACCTCCAGCTCGAACAGCCGGCTGACGAGGCCGGGATGGGTGCGCGAGACGATGACCTGCGGGTGCTTCGTCGTCTTGCGCACATCCAAGATGTACAGTTTCAGGCGATCCCCGAAGCGGTACGGCTCGCCGGGGATCTGCTCGTGACCGGGAAGGAGCGCCTCGACGCGCCCGAGGGCGATGAATACGTTCCGCTGGTCCTTGCGCTGCACTTCGCCCGTGACCAGCTCGCCGACGCGGTGGCTGAACTCGTCGAAGACCAGCTCGCGCTCCGCCTCGCGGATCCGCTGCACGACGACCTGCTTGGCGGTCTGCGCCGCGATGCGCCCGAAATCGCCCGCGTCGAGTAGCTTCTCCTCATACTGGATCGGGCCGAGGGCCGACTCCTGCTCCTCCAGGGTCAGCGTGCTGACGATCCCGTCCTCATCGCTGCCTGCGGGCCGCAGGGCGCTCTCAGCGCCCTCGGGAATCAGCGGCCGGCGAGAGAACATCTTCACCTCGCCCTTCTCGCGGTCCACGTCGAGCCGAATCTCGCACGCGTCGCCGTAATGCCTACGGTACGCCGAGGCCATCGCGGCCTCCACCGTCGCAATCAGCGAGGCCATGGGAATGCCCTTTTCCCGCTCGATCTGCTCCAAGGCCTCGATGAAGTCACCGTTCATGGTTCACCCCGCTGCGCTCCTTTCGGCGGAACCTTCGCCGCCACGGAATCCCGCGTCCGGCTAGAGGGCGCATGAGAAGGGTGGCATTGGGCGTGATGAATCACGCCCCTACACGCGGGCACGATGAATCGTGCCCCTACATATCGGCGTTCTCTGGTCGCTTGTAGTGTAGGGGCGCGATTCATCGCGCCCAATCGTGTAGGGGCGCCATTCATGGCGCCCGCCCACCCTCTCGTACGCGCTGTTGCGGACGGTCGGCCTACTCCTCGCCTGCATCGGCGTCCAGCTTGTCCCAGTCAAACGTCAGATGCGCGGAGTCGATGCGGTCCTCCGCGATCAGCAGCTCCTCCGCCCCGACCACCAGAGCCACCTGTCCATCCTTCACGCCACCCAGAGTGCCTGCAACCGTCTTCGCATGGTCGCTCTCGTCGTAGAAGCGCACGGCCGCCTCGCGCCCGCTGAAGCGCTCGAAGTCAGCCAGCTTCACCAGCGGCCGCTCGATGCCGGGCGATGAGATCGCGAGCTGGTAGCTGGTCGGTATCGGGTCCAGCACATCCATCAGCAGACCCAGCCGCCGGCTCATCTCCGCGCAGTCGTCGGCGGTGACGCCGCCGGCTTTGTCGATCATGATGGTGAGGACCGGATTGCGCTTCGGCCCGCCGTAGGTGATGTTCACCAGCTCATAGCCATAGTCTCCGGCCATGGTCTCTACCTGCGGCTCGATCGCCTCGACAACCGGGTGCTTCTTGCGCCGCATCGCACTACCTGACCCTCGGCCCGCGGCTCCCCCTTACAGCACAAAAAGAGCGGGCACACGGCCCGCTCTTCAGGGGAAGCGTCTCTGCCTGAAGGTGCAACGACCCGTTCTATAGCACAATCCCCCGAAGAACGCAAGGCCTTTGGCCAATCGGGAGGGGCCGCATGTCTGTGCGTCGAGGGCACTCGACGCGCAGGCATCCGGCCCGCCATAGAACACCGGGCCGGATGCTTCGCATTCGGCCCCTCCACGGCAAGCAACGAAAGGAGCGCCAGATGAGGCTCTACATCATCACCGACCTTGAGGGCGTTGCCGGTGTGCTGAACTTCGACGACTACGGCGCGCCCGAGTCACGCTACTACGAGACCGCGCGCTCGCTGACCACCGGCGAGATCAACGCGGCCATCGAGGGCGCCATCGCCGCGGGTGCGAGCGAGATCCTCGTCGTCGATGGCCACGGGCACGGCGCGATCAACCCGTCGGAGCTCCACCCCGCGGCGGAGCTGTACGCCGGCCGCCCGATGGGCTACCCGTTCCTGTGCGACGAGAGCTTCGACGCCGCGATGGTCATCGGCCAGCACGCGAAGTCGAACACCGACGGCGGGCACCTCTCGCACACCGGGTCCTTCGTCATCGAGGAGCTGACCATCAACGGCGTGTCCGTCGGTGAGCTCGGCTGCAACACGCTCTTCTGCGGCTACTTCGGTGTGCCGACCGTGATGGTGAGCGGCGATCAGGCCTGCTGCGAAGAGGCGCGCGCGCTCGTGCCGGGGATCGAGACGGCGGCCGTCAAGCGGGGGCTCAAGCGCGGTCCGGCGACCGGCCTCACCGGCGAGCAGAACAAGCTCCACAACGGCGCGGCCGTCCACCTGCACCCCGAGCCCGCCCGCGCCCTCATCCGCACCAAGGCCGAACTTGGCCTCAGCCGCGTGCGCGAGATCGCTCCCTTCCGCCTGGAACCGCCCTACGAACTCGTCAGCATCCTCCGCCACACGGAGACCGAACCGCAGAAGACCGCGCGCTGCGAGGCGGATGACATGATCGAACTGCTGAACATGCCGAGGGTCTACGCGTGAACGCGCTTGCGCTTCTACTGGCTGCAGCGGGCCATCTCACAGGCGCTCAGGGCGCGCCGCCTCATCTGGATGCCGCCGACACCGGCATCTCGAAACGCATTCCGGTCGCCGGCGAGACGATCACGTTGCTCGTGCCGGTTCTGTCCGATCAGGACTGGCGCGGCACGGTGCGCCTCCGGGCGTCGGCGGCGCGAGATGGGGGCAAGGCTGTTGAGTTCGCCTCGCGCGAGGCCACGGTCGAGGTTGGCCCGGGCAAGCCCCGCGACATCGAGGTCACCTGGCAGCCGAAGGAGACGGGCTTCTACATGCTGACCTTCGAGGTGACTGCGCCGGGCGCGTCACCTCAACGTGGGGACTTCGGCCCGGTGGCCGTGGTCGCCCGCAATCTGTACTTCCCGTGGTTCGGCACCCCGAAGGAGTTCCGCTGGTGCAATGTCCCGACTACCGTGAAGGAGGAGGATGCCGCCTGGTGGCTACGGCGCGGGGCGATTCCCTGCGCGTGGCGGGGAGCGGTCTGCTACAAGGAGTGGTCGCTGGAGAAGTTCGTCGAGCACTACGGCAGCAGTCGCTGCATCGCCATCGACGAGATTGGCGGGCCGGGCGAGGATACGGACAAGTTCATGGCCGCGCTGCGCGAGGTGAAGAAGCAGCAGCCCGACCGCTTCACCGCCGTGTGGTTCATGGGTGCGCATCCATATTGGGTGGACGTGACAGACGTGGTCGATCTGTTCATCCCCGAGGTCTACCTGAACTACCGTGGCAACCACCTCGGGACCTTCGACTCGTACATCGAGGAGACGCGCGCGGCGGGCGTGATGGACCGGACGGTGTGTGGGCTCGGGATCAACATCGTCACCGATGAGAAGACGAAGGAGGTGCGCGCCTCGCCGACCAAGGCGGACGTGCTGCGCCAGATCCGCCACCTCAAGCGCCTCGCGCCTGAGATGCCGGGTGTCGGCTTCTTCACCTCCGACTCGGCGGCCGAGGGCGTCGCCGAGTCTGCCGACGAGCTGTGCGGCGAGTACTTCGTCAAGCCGGTCGTCACGATCGCCGGTAGCCGACTCGACCTCCTGCCCGGCAATCCCCCGCGGGCGACGCTGACCGTCAGCAACTGCGGCGGGATGACTGCGCACAACGTGGTGGTGCGCCCGACGCAGCGGCGCGGCGATGCGTCTCTCGTCGCGAATCACCCGTTCACCATCGAAGCACTCGAAGCGGGCGCCTCTCGTCAGATCGACGCGCCTCTCGCTCGCGTACCGGGCATTAGCCTGATCGCGGCGGAGATCGCGCCCTCGCCACAGTACACGCTCCTCGATGCCCGGGCCGAAGAGCCCCTCTGCATCCGGGCAGCCGCGCTTCGCGACGCTCTGGCGTTGGTCTATCTCCCGCCGTGGGACGAGGGCGAGCGGACCGATGTGCCCGTGTCATGGACGCTGGGGAAGACCGGCCAGCAGGTACACGTCGCGGAACTCGACTCCTCCGGCAAGGTCCTCGCGACCATCCCGTCCCTCGCGATGGCCGAGAGCGAAGACGAGGTCGTCCGCTGGGTGGCCGCGGGCCCGACGCCGTCGGGCGGGCGGCGCTACTTCGCAGTGCTGCCCGGCGACGGCGCCCCAACCAACGCGCCCGAACTCACGTGCGAGGAGACGCCTGGTCTTCTGCGCATCCGAGGCCCGCACTACGTCGCCGAGCTTGATCCAAGTGCAGACGCGCTGGTTTCGCTGACGCCTGCAGGTAGCGAGACGAACCTGCTGAAGACGCCGTGGACGCTGCGCTGCCCGGGTCACGAAGGCTTCGGCCCGCCGGAGATCACGCGCGCGCCGGGTTGGCTTGCCGTGACGGTGCCGTTCACCTCGGACCTCGCGACCGGCCGTAGCCGCTACGTGTTCTCCGTGCTCGCGCCCGCCATCGAGGTCTCCCACGTGGTGACTCCCAAGGGCCCGCTCGCGGTGAAGGGCGCAGGGGATGGATGCACCCTCGAACAGCGCGGCGGGACGTACGCTCAGCAGCCGGGCGTAGGCGGCGTGGTCGCGCGCGGCGCGCTGCAGGATACGGCGGACTATCGTGACCTCTACTTCGGCTACCTGGGCGGCGCGCCGAATGAGCGCAACGCGCGGCTCGCGGGCTGGCTGGACTTCTCGTGGGATGCGCAATGGAAGGCAGGTCTCGGCGTGGCTATCGTCGAGCGCTGGCGCGACGCGACGTTCAGCTCCTACGACGTGACGCGCCTCTACGATGCCAGCGACTGGGTTGAGGTGTCCTACGTCTGGGGCACCGAGGCGAAGATCGAGCGCGAGCAACGCAGCCGTGTGTTCCTGGTGCCGCACCCCTGCATCGACATGCTGCAGACCGCGGTGCCTCCAACGCGGTCGGTGTGGGAGACGGCGCACAACCCTCTCAAGGTCCTCCCGGGCTGACGCGGTTGTCGGGGTGATCGGCTGAGTCGCCCGCCTCGGGCGTGGTGGGGCGTCCGAAGGCGTGCCGGATGGCCCACTTCAGTGCGCCGAGGATGGGCTTCGGCCAGAGGATCAACACGATGAGCAGGATGAGCAGCAGTTCCATCAGCGGTATGGCGTCGTCCCGAAGCCGGTTCCCTCGGCGCGGCCCGGGCGCCTACTGAGCCCCTGACACATACAGAAGCAGTGGGGCGGGCATTCTTGCCCGCCACGGCCGCTTTGGCGGGCAAGAATGCCCGCCCCACTGCTTCTGCGTTTCTGCGAGACTCAGCAGTAGCGCCCCTCCCGTTCGACGAGCTTCACGACGGCCTGCATGTTCTCGAGCTTCGCGTCGCCGGGCACCTCGTCGGAGGTCGTGATGATGAAGCCTCCGCCGGCCATCGCGGCGCGGAGGCAGCGACGCGCCTCCTCCTCGGCGGCGCGCACCGAGCCGTGGGCCAGCACGACCGGGCTGTAGTTCCCCATCAGACAGAAGCGCTTCCCGAAGGTCTGCTTCACCTCCGCGAGGTCGCAGTCGCCGAGGACATCCAGGTGCTGCACGCCGTGCGGGCCGGCGTCCGCGATCTGCGGCAACACCGCCCGCGTCTTGCCGGTCGTGAAGAAGACGATCCGCTTGTCCCGCGCGATTGCCTGACACACCCACTTGGCCTCGGGCAGGACGAACCGGTCGAACAGCGCGGGCGAGATCACGCTCGTCGAGCCCCAGCAGATGTCGTAGACCAGCACATCCGCCGCCGAGGCGTTGAAGCACTCGACCGCGAGCGCCGTCCGCCGGTGCATCTTCTCGTGCAGTTCCAGCATCTCATCCGGGCGGTCCATCAGGTCGAGCACGAACTCCGCCGAGTCCCGCAGGTTCGCCAGCGCATAGAGCGAGTCACCCAGCCAGAAGTTCACCAGGCCGTCGTCGCCCACGTACTCCCGCGCCTCCTGCGCGACCGTCACATCGAAGTGCCCGTCATCCGCCGCGTCGAGCCAGTCGGCCACGATCTCCCAGTCGGCCGGGGTCTTCACGAACGACTGCACGCGCTTCCCGACCAGCGGATCGCCGGGAATGCCTGACGAGTGGGTGATCTGCGAGAGGCTGCCCCGCGGCGTCTCGATGATGCTCTCCGTCACATGCCAGCCGGCTTCCTCGCCCAGGTCGCGCCCATACTCGCGATAGCCCGCCGGGCGCTCCCAACCGACGTGCGCGCCGACGCCCTGCAGGTTGAAGATCGCCGAGCCGATCAGCCGATGGGCGTCACACTGCGCCCTCCAGCCGGTCTTCCCGGTGAACGCCCGCGCGCAGCGGTCCACCAACTCCCAGGTCACCGGCACCTGATCCGGCTGTCCGCCGTCCAGCGCAATCGACAGTCTCTCGCGTTGCGTCACGTTGGGCCTCCGTTTGTGTGCGCTTCGGGGCGTAGTTCGCTCCCCGCGCGGTGTTCGCCTGCTCCCGGCCTCCCGTCATGGTGATCGCAGACGAGGTAGCCTGCCATCGTCGAGTCGTTGTAGGGGCAGAGCGTGCTCTGCCCATGCCGTTGTAGGTCGGAGCGGCGCTCCGACATCGCCGTCTTGCGCCTCGGGCAGAGCACGCTCTGCCCCTACAACAACAGCTCCCGGGTTGCGGCAGGACGTTCGCCGCGATACAACGAACCGATGCGCGAGGTGATCCGGAATGCAGATCCCCGCCCGGTTCATTCGCGTGAACCCCTCCTATCGCGGCACGCCGAGCCAGGAGGGTTGGCTGGAGATCGACATCAAGGCCGTGGACATCGAGGGCGTCAGCAAGCTCTACGTCAACCTCGATGACGTGGCGAGGATGCGCAAGAAGCGCGACGAGGCGGCCTCCCTCCTCGACGCATGGGACGCGGCCTTCGGCAAGAAGGAGGGGAATTCGGGGACATGACCCAATTCGGTCGCATCGAATTGGGATCGTGTCCCCAGAATTCCCTACGGGATTGTCTGTCCCCGAAGCTGAGGAAACGCGCATGAGCCTCCTGGGCATCGACATCGGCAGCACCGGCACGAAGGCCATCGCCTTCGACCCCGACGGCCGCCAGTTGACCTCGGCGTATCGCGAGTACCGCGAGGTCTACCCCGGCCCCAACATGATCGAGCTGCCGCCCGAGGACGTGTGGACGGCGGTGCGCGAGGTGATTTGCGAGGTCGCCGTAGCGACGGCAAGCGATCCGATCGAGGCGCTTTCGATCTCGGCGATTGGCGAGGCCTTCACGCCCGTCGCGCATGACGGCGAGTTCCTGCACAACACGATCACGTCGATGGACAACCGCTCGGTGGAGCAGACTGCCGCCCTGCGCGAGCGCGTGGGCGAGTGGGAGGCGTTCCAGCTCACCGGCCAGCCGATGCACCCGAGCTACACGCTCACCAAGATCATCTGGCTGCGCGAACAACGTCCCGACGTGCACGCGCGGACGTGGAAGTACCTGCTGTGGCCGGACATCGTGATGCAGCGGCTGGGCCTGGAGCCGCGCCTGGACTACACCCTCGCCGGCCGCACGATGGCCTTCGACATCGTCGGCAAGCAGTGGTCCGAGCCGATGCTCGACGCCGCGGGCATCTCACCCGACCTCTTCGCCGAGCCGATCCAGTCCGGCGAAGTGGTCGGTGAGATCCCCCCCATCGTCGCCGAGGAGCTTGGTCTGCCGCAGGGCGTCCTGGTCGTGGCGGGCGGGCACGATCAGCAGATGAACGCCCTCGGCGCGGGGATCGTGCGCCAGGGCCTCGCGGTCGATGGCATGGGCACTGTGGAGTGCGTTAGCGTGGCCTTCGACGAGCCGGTCCGCACGCGCGACATGCTGGCCCACAACTACTGCGTCTATCCGCACGTCAAGCCGAACATGTACGCGAGCCTCGCGTTCACCTACTCGGCCGGCAGCATCCTGCGCTGGTTCCGCGACCAACTCGGCGCCGCGGAGAAGGCGGCAGCGGAAGCCACGGGCCGCGACCCCTACGAGATCATGCTCAGCGACCTCCCCGCCGGCCCGACCGGC
>VGFC01000162.1 GCA_016869045.1 Armatimonadota bacterium | reverse complement strand
ACAAGTTCACCAGGTATGTCAAGCGGAATACCCAAAGTCCTTTACACTACGCCTTCGCGAAACTGAGGGTCGAAATCGGCGTAGAGGCCCCCTACACCCCCGTAGCGCGATCAGGGGTCTCTCAAAGTCTCAAACTTGCGCTAGTTGACGAACTCCAGGTTGACACTCTGGCCGGCACGCGATGGATAGTGTGGTGGGATCGGGATACGGCCCTTCGGGGGGTGACGGACGGTCGCGCCTTGCTCTACCTCCTCGACATGGGCGCCGACCTTCGCACTGCTGCGAACGTCCACGCCAAGGTATACATCACGCCGGCCACCGGCACGGTCGTGTTCGGGTCGGCGAACCTGACCGGCGGGGGCCTGCGGGAGTACCACGAGATAGTGCGGGCGTCCGACGACCCCGACGAGGCAGCGGTCGCCAAGGAGCACTTCGACGCGTGGTGGCAGCAAGCCGAACCGCTTGACCGCCGGCAGGTCGAGCACCTGAAGCCGCACCTGTCCGCAGACGCCGCGCAGTCTCTGTACGAGCGATGGCTGCGGCTCGCCGAGGTCGGCGCGTTCGTGTCGATCCAGTACCGCACCAACTTCGACTGGACGGCGCCCATCAACTGGCGGACGTTTGGCCTGAAGAGGCCAAAGCTCTCCACCGGCAAACTGGCACCCGCCAGGCTGCACCTAGCCCCCAAGCGGCTCGAGGACCTGCCCGCTCAAGCCCGCAGGCGATGTGAGGAATGGGCCAGAACCCAAGGCATTGAGCACGACCGCAGGCAGTTCCTGACTGTCGACCGGTTCGGTGACCTGCATGAGTTCGTCGCGCGCGAGGAACAGCGGTTGCGCAGCGAACTGGCTGCCAGCGACCAGGAGTGGCGGCACCACAAGGAGCGCGTCCGCCAGGAGGTGCACGAGTGGCTCGCGAGCGCGGGGAAACCGGAGGCGGAGGCCCTGGAGGGGACACTCGTAGGAGACCGAGTAGACCGCTTGGTCAGGATGATCCCGCCTCGGTGGCCCCCGCGGGCGTGGATCTCCCTGGAGTACCGCCTCGACCTCCCGCACCCTCACCAACTGGACAGGCTCTGGGACCGGCTCCACCCGACCGAACGGGGGCTGAGGGCCTTGTGGCAGAAGGCAGACGGCAAGCGCAAGCAGCTCCACTTCCCCTCGGGGTGACCGGCCAAGGCAGGTGGCCCATCGAGTTCGATCGGATCACCGTAGACCTGCGGATCATGAACGGACAGCCGTGCATCCGTGGCATGCGGCTGACTGTCAAGCGCGTCGTGTCCGTTCTCACGCAGGACCTCGACCGAGGGGCGCTCCGGGCCGACTTCCCGGAACTTGAGGATGAGGACCTGCGCCAGGCTCTCGCATACGCCGCTGCGACGCTGGAGGATCGGTGACCCCGGGTCGTACCCGCGTCCGCAGACTCCCGCTCCGGGGCTGAGACGTGATGGCTGGCCCTGCCCTGAAGAGATAGCCTTCGTCCTGGTAGGACCGCCAGATTGGGAATTTGGTCCTAGAAACTGAACATTCTCGCGCCTCCATGTAACAAGGATCTATGGAGGCCCGCGAAAGCGTTGCGACCTCCCCAGCCGTCTGCTAGTGCGAACCTCGCCGACCCCGCCGTCGTTCCTCCATAGCAGGTAGTTCAGCACGCTGGAGAGGGTGTACTCCGATGCGCAGGGCATGGCTCGTCGCGGCGGCGGTTCTGTTCGGCTGCGGGATGGTGTGCGCGCAGACGCCGGTGGAAATCGCGACCGCGCTGAGTGAGGCGTTCAGCCAGGCGGCGGACCTGGCGAAGCCGTCGGTTGCCAACATCAGCACGACCACCATCATCCCCGGCCGCACGGACCCGTTCTTCGGCGCTTTCGAGCGGTTCTTCGGGCCGGGCTCGTTCAGCACGCCCGACCAGGAAGTCCGCAGCCTCGGGTCGGGCGTCGTGATCCGCGAGGACGGGTACATCGTCACGAACAACCATGTGGTCAAGGGGGCCCAGAGCATCGTCGTGGCGCTCGGCGAGGACACCGAGCTATCGGCGACGGTGAAGGGCTCGGATCCGGCGAGCGATCTTGCGGTCATCAAGGTTGATGCGACCGGGCTGAAGCCCGTTGCCTGGGGCGATTCGGACGCGCTCAGGGTTGGTGAGTGGGTGATCGCGATCGGCTCGCCGAACGGGCTGCGCTACTCAGTGACGGCGGGAATCGTCAGCGCGAAGAGCCGCCGCGACGTGGGCATCGCGACCTATGAGGACTTCATCCAGACCGACGCGACGATTAACCCGGGCAACTCCGGCGGCGCGCTCATCAACCTGCGCGGCGAACTCATCGGCATCCCCACGGCGATCATGAGCAAGAGCGGCGGCTATGAGGGCGTGGGCTTTGCGATCCCCTCGAACACGGCTGCCACCATCACCAAGGCTCTCATCGAGCAGGGCCGCTACCCGCGCGGCTGGGTGGGCGTGATCCCCGCCGCGGTCAGCCGCCGCTGGGCGGAGCGCGCCGGGCTCGGCGAGGACCAGGGGCTGCTCGTCGGTCGGCTCTACCGCGACTCCCCCGCCGACAAGGCCGGCCTTCAGCCGGGCGACATCCTCACGAAGTGCAACGGGCAGACGATCACCGGCCTGAGCGTTCTCGTGCAGGCCATCGGGGCAGCGGGGACGAACGGCGCGCTGCAGCTTGACTATATCCGCCTGGAGCGCGCGGGCAACCGGATCACTGCGCGGCGCGGCACGGCCCAACTGCAGATTGTGCCGCAACCGGTGGATAACGAAGGGCGAACCCCGCAGGGCATATAGCGTCAGCGATTCCGGGTGTTGTGGGAGGGGCTTCAGCCCCGACCGTTCGGGGCTGAAGCCCCTCCCAAAACACCAGCAAGGCCCAACTCAGTGATCATCGACTCCCACGTGCATGTCGGGCGGAACGAGTCGCGCTGGGAGACGATCCGGCCGACGCTGGAGGCGGTCGGGATCGACACGGCCGTGCTCTCAGCCGACCCCGAGTCGTACGATCTGCGGGGCGACCGGGGCATCGGCGGCGACCTCGCGCGCCCCGGCGGGCCGTTTGGCCTGTGGTACATCGGCGGCGACCCGTTCGCCGGCTACCGATTGAGTGATTCCCTTCTGCCCCGCTCCCTGGACGACTACGACGGCGTCGATTGGCACTGTTGGTTCTCGGATGCGCACGATTACGGCAGCTCCGACACCCTCGCCGAAGCTCAGGCGCTCCTCGATTCGACAGAAGCGCGCCGTGCACTCGAGGCGATCGAGGCGATCTTCGACGCCGGGCTGCCTCTTCGTCTCACCGAGAGCCTCCCGTTCATGCTCGCGCTGATCGAGCGCTTTCCCACGGGAACGTTCATCATCCCTCACCTGGGTCTGCGCAACGGCGGCTGCTCGCGCGTGCTGAACGCCCTGACCGACAACCCGCGCGTCCACTTCGACACAAGCGTAGTCCAGCCCAATGAGGGCATGGTGCGCACGGTGGGCGCGCACCGCGTGTTGTTCGGCTCGGACGTGCCAACCGGCGACGCCGCGCGCGCCCTCCGCGACGTCCGCACCCTCGGTCTCCCCCCGAGGGAGATCGTCGCCATCCTGGGCGAGAACGCGCGGCGGCTGTTCGGAGGACGATGAACGATGCCACGTCACTCGCAGGAGATGCGCAAGACCGCGCCGGAGGTCGATCCGCTAAGGCTCGGCTGCGGTTGGTCGCGGCGTGACCTCGGGAAGCCCCTCGTGGTGATCGAGTCCTCGGCGGGCGATTCGCATCCCGGCAGCGTGCATCTGGACGACCTCTGCGCGGCGGTCCGCGACGGCATCCTGCAGGCAGGCGGCCGCCCGGCGCGCTATACGTGCACCGATGCGTGTGACGGGATCAGCCAGGGCACGGACGCGATGGACCTGTCGCTGTGCATCCGCGAGTTGACCGCTCTCGCGACGGAGTTGCACGTGCGGTCCACGTTTGCTGATGGCGTCGTGCTCGTCTCGGGTTGCGACAAGGCCATTCCCGGTCACCTCATCGCCGCCGCCCGGCTGCGCATCCCGGCGATCCACTTCCCCGGCGGCGCGATGGGGCGCGGCGCAGCGGACATGTCGCTCGACAAGATGGGCGACCTGATGGCCGACCTGCGCCGGGGACGCGTGACGGCCGAGGAGTACGACTACTGGCTCGAGGAGGCGTGTCCCGCGGCAGGGACCTGCCAGTTCCTCGGCACCGCGAACACGATGCAGGTGATGGCCGAGGCGCTCGGGCTGGCGCTGCCGGGGACGGCACTCGCGCCTGCGTTGAGCCACTACCAGCGCCGCCAGGCCATTCGTGCAGGCGAGCAGATCGGGCGCCTGATCGAGCAGCACCTCACGGCGGACAAGGTGCTGACGCAGAAGGCTCTCGACAATGCGCTCACTGTGCACGCCGCGTTCGCCGGCAGCTCGAACGCTCTGCTGCACCTCCCGGCGGTGGCGCGCCAGCTCGCGCTGACGTGCACGCTCGACCGCTTCCAGCAGGCCAACGACCGCACGCCGTGGCTCGTCAACGTGCGCTCGAGCGGGAAGTGGGACGCGAACCTCGTCTGGATGGCGGGCGGGGTGCCGCGCGTGATGTGGGAGCTGCGCGACCGGCTGCACCTCGACGCGCTCACGGTCACCGGGAAGACCCTCGGCGACAACCTGGATGACCTCCACCAAAGCGGGTTCCTCGACCGCCAGCCCCGGCATCTCAGCAACTACGGCCTCAGCCTGCGGGACGTGATCGCCTCCATCGACGAGCCCCTCGCGCCGCGCGGCGGCATCGCCATCCTGAAGGGCAACCTCGCCCCCGAAGGTGCGGTCATCAAGGAAGCGGCGGTGCGGCCTGAAGCGCGCAGGTTCAGCGGCCCGGCGCGCGTGTTCGACCGGCAGGAGGACGCCATCGAGGCGATCTTCGCGGGAGGGGCGAAGGCGGGCGATGCGGTCGTGATCCGCTTCGAGGGCCCGCGCGGCAGCGGGATGCCCGAGCAGTTCTACGTGACCAAGACCATCTCATCCGACGAGGAACTCAGCCGCACGATGCTCCTCGTCACCGACGGGCGCTTCTCGGGTGCGTCGGGCGGCCCGGCGATCTGCCACGTCTGCCCCGAGGCCGCGGCGGGCGGCCCCATCGGCGCTCTGCGCGATGGTGACTGGATTGAGATGGACCTCGGCGCGAAGACCCTCAACATGACCGGCGAGGGCGAGCGCCGCTTCTCCCCCGAAGAGGGCGCCCGCGTCCTCGCTCAGCGCCTCGCCGAGAGCCCGCCGACTCCCCCGCCGCTCAGCGATTGGCCGCTACTCAGGCTCTACACAGCCCTCGCCACCCCCGCGGCCGAGGGCGCGTGCATGGAGCTGACGCGCCCATAGCGCCGCGCCTCACCGCCCCACGAACTCCGCCGTGAGGTTCACGTCACACGAGATCAGCATCTCGCCAGCAACGAACGGCGTGGACGTCTCGACATCGTCCATCCGCCGCTGGCCCATCTGGTTGTACGTGGTCACGCTGTAGCGCGGGCTGCCGGAGACCTGCTTGACCGCAATCAGCCTGACGCCGAGGCCCTCCGCCAGAGCCTCCGCGTTGGCGCGCGCCGCGGCGGCACCTTTGGACAGCGCCTCCCGATACGCTTCCGTGAGGTCCTGCTTGAAGAAGTCCACCCCGCCCAGGATGTTCGCTCCCGCGCCGATGGCGGCGTCCACGATCTTGGTGGCGGCGGCGCCCAGCTCATCCGGCGACTCGCTCGTGACACGGGCCGTGAACTCATTCGTGATGCGGTAGCCGAGGGCGTTCGGCAGCTGACGCTCGATATCCCGGTCGTCGGGCCAGACGATCATCACGTGCGTGCCGGCGCTCTTCGTAGCGAGGTTCGGCAGGCCGAGGTTCTTCAGGGCCTCCAGGACCGCCCGCGCGGTCTCCGCGTTCTGCTGCCGCGCATCCGGTAGCTGCTTGGCCTGAGTCATCACGCCGAAGTGCACTCGCACCGCATCCGGTTGCACCGTCACCGTCCCCCGCCCCTCTGTCGAGATCGACGGCGGGCGCTCATCCCGCTGGGCCTGCGCGACGTTTGCGCCCAGCATAACGGCCAACGCGCACAACACGGCTCCGCCCAGACACGCTCTCCCGAGTCTCATCTTCCTGCCTCCTTTGCTGTTGGGCTGCCTATCGCCCGGGCCCCGCCGGGCGTACACTCCGGCCTCAGAACGATCTTCACCGCCTGTCGCGACTCCACGAGCTCATATGCTGTGCGCCACTCCGAGAGGGGGAACTCGTGGGTGACCAGCGCTTCGGGATCGAGGCGGCGTGCCCGGACCATCTCCAGGACCGCCTCCCACGTCCGCCATGTGTGGCTGAAGGAGCCCTGGTAGCGCACGGCCTTCGCGACGATGGGATCAAGCGAGAACCCGACCGGCTCCTTGCCCCAGCCGAGTTTGGTGACCTGTCCGTTGCGGGCGACCATGTCCAGGCTCTGGCGGATCGTGGTCGAGTTGCCTGCGGCGTCAATCACCAGCGGAATGCCCTCGCCGTGCGTCAGGTCCAGCGCGATCTCGACTGGATCGGTCTCCTGAGCATTCACCACGTGGTCCGCGCCCAGCTTCCGCGCGAGATCGAGCCGCACAGAGTCCACGTTCGTCCCGGTGATCATGGTCGGCGATGCGCCGAGGGCCTTCGCGACCTGCAGGCACAAGAGCCCAATGGCGCCCGGCCCGAGGATCGCCATCGGCTCTCCGGGCCGCACGTCGCTCTGCACCACGAGGGCATTGTAGGCCACAGACGTCGGTTCCGTCAGCGCCGCGGCGTTCCAGGAGATCTCGGGCGGCTTGCGGTGCAGGACGCCCTGGCGGACGCGCACGTACTTCGCGAACGCCCCATCGAGCCCGTAGCCGAACCCCAGGCGCTCCGGGCAGAGGTTGTAGTGCCCCGTTCGGCACAGCCGGCACGTGCCGCAGATGTAGGCCGCGGTCTCGCTGACGACCTCATCGCCGCCCTGCCAGCCCGTCACCCCCTCCCCCACCTCCACGATGACGCCGCCGAACTCGTGGCCCTGGATCACCGGCGTGCGCACGGGAAACGTGATCGAGTGCCGCCAGAACTCGATGTCACTCCCGCAGACGCCCGCCGCCTTCACCTCCAGCAGCACCTCGCCGGCGCCGATCGTCGGGACCGGGACCTCGCGCAGCTCCACCTGACCATCTTCCTGCCCGTACTTCACAACCGCCGGCATCGTTCCCGTCATCGTCGCGCCTCACGAACCAAGGATGCGGACGTTGGCGGTTTCCTGGGGTTGACCCCGGCGACCTCTCCGGGTAAGATCGGCGACATTCCGCCGCATTGGTCTCTCGTGCGGACCCCGAGGCCTTACTGCATGAGCGAGCATCTGCAGCATCTGCTGAACCAGGCCGGCGTGCCCCCGCTGGCGATCGTGGCCCTGCTCTCGGCGCTTCCCATCAGCGAGGTCCGCGGCGGCATCCCGGTGGGCTACGCGCTCCACCTGCCGTTGTGGGAGATTCTGGCGGTGGCGATTCCCGCGAACGTGATCGCGGTGATCCCGGTAGTTCTGTGGTTCGAGCCGGCGGCGCGCTATCTTGGGGACAAGCCCGTCATCGGCCGCTTCATCCGCTGGCTCCTGCGCCGGGCACGGAAGCGCGAGGAGGCGGTCCGCAAGTACGGCGTCTTTGCTGTGACGATCTTCATTGCGGTGCCGCTCCCGATGACCGGGGCCTGGACAGGCGCGATCGTCGCCTCGGTATTCGGGCTTGGGTTCTGGCGCTCGCTGGTGTGCGTGATCCTGGGGGTGTGCATCGCCTCGGTGATCGTCACCCTCGCCTGCGCCGGAGTGATCGGGCTCGGGGGGTTTCTCGTGCCTACCCCGGGCGTCCAGTAGCCAGCCGCGCAGCCTACCCCCAGATCCGCGCGACGCTCCTCCTTACGAACTCCAACGACCTCCGCGTACCCTCATCGCCTTCGGTCTGGCCGTCTTCGAGGCTGATGAAGCCCGCGTAGCCAATGGCTGCGAGGCAGCGGAACAGAGCGTCGAAGTCTACCGCCCCCTCGCCGATCACCGTATGCGTGTACTCGCCGGGCCGGCGGTCGGAGGCGTGCATGTGCCAGACCTTGTGCTTCACGACCTCCAGCACGGGCAAGGGGTCCTCACCCGTCATCAGCTGGTTTGAGGCATCGAAGTTCACGCCGACCGGCGTGTCCCGCAGGCCCTCGAACACATCCAGGAACTCGGCAGTGTGGAAGCAGAAGTCGTTGCTGGTCCAGCGCTTGTCCCGGTAGTGGTTCTCGAAGCCGAGCCTGATCCCCCGGGCATCGGCGTAGTCACCGAGGCGTGCGAGGTTCTCGACTGCCCACCGGATCGCATCCGCGCGCGCGACGCCCTCGTGGACGCAGCCCGCGGTGACGCGAACACCAACGCCCTGCAGCGCGCGTGCGGTCTCGACCCACTGCACCATGTCCTCGTACTCCGCCTCGCGCACCGTCGGGTCCGGGTGCGCGAAGTCCGGAGCGCAGGTGATCTGCGATACGCCGAGTTCCTGGCGGTCCAGCAGACTGCGGATGTGCCGCACGTACTCCGGCTCGCGCGACCTCAGGAAGCCCCGGTAGATCTCCATGTACTGCAGGCCGAAGGCGTGGGCCTGCTCGATGATCTCCTCCAGCGTGGGCCGGCCCTCATCCATGCACGGGTTGATGTAGCGGACAGCGAGCCAGGAGATGCGGGGGCGGGGTGTCACGCTATTCCTCCGCGAGGTCCCGATGCTCGGACAGGTCTCCGGCGGGCAGGCCGAGGCGCGCGTTCGCCTGCGCCACGTTCTCCCGGGCTTCGCGGAGTTGGTCGCGGATCGCTGCGGAGTGCTGCGTCACATACGTCTTCAGCGCGGGGTCCTCCAGCCCCAGCACCCCCTCCAGGAACCGCGCCATCGCGGCGAAGGCGTTCCGCTCGTTCGGCGCCACCCGAAGCAGGCGCGGGTCCTTGCTCACCTCGGGCCGGTGGAACCACGCGATGTGCGCGGTCTCGTGAACGGCGACGGCGGCCAGCGACCATTCGGGCTTCGGGGACAAGTCCACATACACCGCGGGCGTGAGGATGAGGGTGCGAGTGAGCGGCTCAGATGACCCGCACACATCCAGTGGCAGGCCCGGCGACCACTCGACCAACTGCGCCGTGAGGTAGACCTCTCGCGCGTGCGCCTTGACGTAGTCGGCGTACGACCCCTCTGCGACGCCCGTCGCGGGCACGGCCTGCAGGAGCTTGCGGCAGAGGCCGGGCAGGCCCTCAAACGACGTGCGGACCGGATGCTGCGCCGCCGCTTGCAGCGACACCTCGGCCTTGCTCAGCCCTCGCGGCGCCCTGGGTTCGTGCCAACCGATCGCCTGCTTCACTTCCGGCGGGGAGATCGTGGTCGCATGGACGACGCCGCACAGGTCCCACAATGCACGCAGGCGCCGATCGTACTGCTTCTGATCGCCCACCCCGATGAGTTCGCGGTAGGCTGTGGCGTACGTCGCGAGGAGCCTGGCGCGGGACGCCGCAAACGGCTTTGGCGCCTCGTCGCGCATCCGCCAGGCCTCGAGGTAGGACGTGAGTACGGCCTCGCGCGTCGGATCGGCGCACAGGTTCGGGTAGGCGGCCGGCTGTGGAGTGGCAGCCGTTTGCGCGAGGGGCTTCGGCGCCGGCGGGGGCAGGGGCGGCGGGGCCGGTGTCCTGGTGCAGCCAGCGACCACACACAACCCGAGGGCCCACGCCACAGCGCGCGCCGGCCGGCCCCTTCCGCCCGGCCAGGCGCGCGCCGCGAGAGGACTTGTCATCCGCACGGGCACGTCAGTTCAGGTCCCAGTAGTAGTTCGTCATCTGGATGGAGTCCGTCTGCTTGTACCACTTCACGTGGCCGTCCACCCAGCCGAAGTTCGCGCCTTCGTTGTGACGCCAGTTGATGTTGTCCACGCGCGGTGCCTGGGTGCAGATGGGCGTGGTGGTTGACACCCCGCAGCAGGTGGGTGCGCGGATGTAGCCCCTATCCGCATCGGAGTACCAGATCGTCTCGGCCGGTCTCGCGATGAAGGCCAGCGGGCGCCCCACGCGCGGCGCGACATAGGCGAGGTTCCCCCCATAGCCGTTCCCATCCCGCCGAGCGGTGCCCGTCGGCGGCGGCTGCGCGAGTCGCGCGGGGTCCGACGGGCAGGCGGACAGCTGCGTGTTCTTGATGTACGGCTGGATCTTCTGGGCGTAGCAGCACTCATTGTTGGTCTGCGGTAGGCTGTAATCTCGCCAACCACAGCCGTGCCCCGGGGTCGTCTCATCGTAGTCCTGGCAGTACATGATCGCGGCCGTCGTGATCTGCTTCACATTGCTCTGACAGCTCGCCTGCCGAGCCTTCTCCCGGGCTCGTGCGAACACAGGGAACAGGATCGCCGCGAGGATCGCGATGATCGCAATGACAACCAACAGCTCAATCAACGTGAAGCCCCCTCTGCGCATGGGTGCCCTCCTATGGGATTGATGCCGCAGGCTACTCCGCGTTTCGCGCCCTCTTCCGATGAATCCTCCTTGGCCCGCACATTTCTTGCGGGGCAGGGAGGACCGGCAGCGTCGGGGAAACCGCAGCCTGAAGTTCCCACGAAGACGATGCATTGGAGGGTTACGCATGGCTATTCGGTTGGGCTTCATCGGTACGGGTGGTGTGGCGCAGGGCCACATGCAGCGGCTGACGGGCATGGCCGAGGTCGAGGGCGTTGGGTACGTAGACGCGCTGGCCGACCGCGCGGAGGCGGCGGCCGAGAAGTTCGGCGGCAAGGCGTATCGCAGCGTTGAGGAGATGGTCGGCGAGGCGAACCTGGACGGCGTCGTGATCTGCACGCCGCCGTTCGCGCACGGCGCGGGCATCGAAGAGCCGGTCTGCGAGGCCGGGCTTCCCTTCCTCATCGAGAAACCGGTGGCACTCGACATGGGCACGGCGCGGCAAGTCGAGGCCTGGGTGAAGGCGAAGGACCTCGCCACGGTGGTCGCCTACAAGTACCGCTGGGACGACCACGTGAACAAGGCCCGCGACATGCTTGCGGACAAGATTGTCGGCCTGGTCCACGGCGACTTCTGGGGCGGGTTGCCCGGCACGCCCTGGTGGCGCGTGATGGCCGAGAGCGGCGGCCAGCTCGTCGAGCAGACCACCCACATCGTGGACATGGCCCGCTACCTGTGCGGCGAGATCGAGGCCGTCCAGGCGCTCTACGCACTGCGCGGCCTGCAGGATGTCGAGAACCTCGACGTGCCCGATGTCGGCACGGTCAACGTGGTCTTCGCTTCGGGCGCGGTGGGGAACATCTCCAACACCTGCATGCTCCAGGGCTGGGGAACGAGCGGGTTGCGCGTCATGGCCAAGGCGTTCACGCTCGAGGTTCGCGGCAGTCTCCTCTCGTGGGCCGGCGCCGAGGGCAGCGATTCGTTCACCCAGAGCCAGGACGGCTACATGGGCGAGGACGTGGCCTTCATCGAGGCCATCAAGGGCAACCGCAGCCTCATCAACACCGACTACGCCGACGGCGTCAAGACGCTCGCCGCCACCATCGCCGCCAACGTGTCCGCAGCCGAGGGCGGGAGACTCGTGAAGGTGAGCGAGGTCGGGTAGGGCGATGCTCGACCTGACCGTTGGCGAGGACGAAGCGCGGCAGGTTCTCGCCCACTGGGACGTCGGCGAACTGCTTGGGTTCCCCGGAGAACGGGGCGGGACGGCGAACCCGGCGGTCGTGCTAGACACGGCCGCCGGCCGCTTCTTCCTCAAGCGTCGCAATCCCCGCTACAGCGCCCCCGAGATGCTGCGGCACGACCACGCGCTCATGGAGCACCTGGCTGCAAAGGGGCTGTGCACCCCGCTGGCGATGCGATCGCGCGAGGGCCGTCGGTGGGTCGAGTCGGAGGGCGAGACCTACGAGCTGTACCCGTACATGCCCGGCGAACCGCATGATCCCACGAGTGAGGCACAGGTCAGAGAGGCCGGCCGTGCGCTGGCGCGATTCCACCGCGCCGCCGAGGACTTCGACCCGCCTCTCGGCAAGCGGTGGCCGCGCTACCACGCCCCGGCGCTGACGATCGAGGCCTTGCGCTGGGCGCTGGATGAGCCGGCTGGCCGGGCTCCCGGCGCGGCCCGGGAGGAGCTACAGAGGCTACTGAGTGTTGCCGAGGGGCTGGCCGACTCCTTCACCGACGCGGACTACGCGGCGTGTCCGCACACCACCGTGCACGGCGACTGGCACCCCGCCAACGTGAAGTACCGCGGGGATCGCGTGTGCGGCATCTTCGACCTCGATTGGGCGACCCACCAGCCCAGGCTCCTTGACGTCGCCGATGGCGTCGCCTTCTTCGCGGGCACGCGGTCCAGGCCCGTCGATGCCTCCGACATCCGCTCGCTGACTCAGCCCTTTCGTCTGGAACCCGCCCGGACACGCGCCTTCCTGGAGGGCTACCGCTCCGTGCTGCCCGTCCGGCCCGATGAGCTGCGGCTCTTGCCGCAGTTCCTGCTGGCGCGCTGGCTATGGTGCCGCGCCGATCCCATGCGGCGCAAGGTCCCGCGCGAGGAGGCCATCGACTACCTGCTGGACGGGATCTGGGGGCCTATCGAGCAGCTCCTTCAAACTGATGTAAGTCACATACTGTTGGCATGACGTTCTGCCCAGGTTCCTTGGTCGCCTGTGGTAAGTAGGGTAGTGGAGGCGCGCTACCTTGCCTCCGGAGGTGGTCCGGATGAACCTTCTAGGGTATAGCCCGACGCCGACGGAGATCGCGGTTTTCAGCGCCGCGGCCGGGGTGGCCGTGGCGACGTTGTCGCTGCTCATCAACATGGTGTGGGATGCGTTCAAGCACGTCACGGGGAAGGGCGGCCGAGGGGTCCGCCGCTGTGCGGCCTGCATGGAGGCCGCCGAGCCCGGAAGCTACCTCTGCTACAAGCACGCGCGAATCAGCGCCGTCATCCGGGGACGCAAGATCGACGCCGCTTAGGGAGTGGCCTGTTGCGGCTGGAAACTGACGAGCCTGTCGTTTCCCGTATCCGCCACCACAAACCCGCCGCGCCACGCAGCAATCCCTGAGGGATTGACCAGCGAGCCGGCGGGCGTCGTTTCCGGCTCCACCACGGACTGCGGCGCGCCCGTGAGCGCCAGGAGCTGCACCCGCTCGTTCCCTGCATCCAGCACGAACAACCCGCCCGTCGTCGCCGCCAGCGCTACGGGACCTCGCAGCCGGCCCGGGTCTGAGCCCGCCTGCCCGAGGGTCTGCTGGTAGGACCCGTCGGCAAGGTTGAAGACCTGGATGTCATTGCGGTCCCGGTCCGCGACGTACAGGCTCGACCCGCTGATGGCCACGCCCGAGACCTCCAGGAACTCGCCGTCCCCGATCCCCAGCCCGCCGATGCTGCGGACGACGTTGCCGTTCATGTCATACACCACGACGCGGTGCTGCTGGCGATCCCCGACCGCCACGGCGCTCGTGCTCACCGCCAACGCGCGCGGCTCCCGCAGCGAGCCGCCGTCCGTCCACCGGGAGCCGAACTCCCGCAGGAACGAGCCGTCGCTCGTGAACACCTGCACCCGCGTGTTCCCCGTGTCCGCGACATAGACGGTCGAACCGGAGACCGCCATGCCGCCCGGGTTCCGGAACTCGCCCGCGCGAGACCCGAGCGCGCCGAAGGCCTTGACGAAGGCGCCGGTCGCGTCGAGCTTCTCCACGCGGTTGTTGCCCGCGTCCGCGACGTACAGCGCGCCCGCCGTGTCGGCTGCCACGTCACACGGCCCGCTGAACTGCCCGTCCCCGCCGCCGGTGGCCCCGATGATCCTCTCGAAGACGAACTCCGGCCCCACCAACGGCGGCGGGCCGCCGTTGTTCGCCCCTCCGCACCCCAGCAACACAGCGACGGCAACCGCACACACCAGCAACACCCCATAGCGTGCAAGCACGTTAGGCCTCCTCGTTACCGAGCCTTGGGTGGATACGGAAACAGTGGGGCGGGCATTCCTGCCCGCCGACGGGCCGTGGCGGGCAAGAATGCCCGCCCCACTGTTCCCATACTCTCGCGAAGCTCAGTAGGGCACGTTGGTGGAACGAGTGACGGTTCGCCGGGCGAGGCGTCGCCTCCTGCCCGCCCCCTTGCCGACGCTGGCCGCCGCTGCGGGGTTCAGCGAGGCGGCGGGCACGAGAAGAGGAACTGCTCCGGCCGCAGGGCGACGTCCGAGATGCGCGCCTCGTCGATCGTCCCGTCGATGCAGAAGCTGCCGGGGGCCGGCCCGGCGAAGTAGCCGCCGATGCCGAGGCCGGGCTGGTAGATCGGGTGCAGTTCCTTGCGCGGGCGGATGCTCGTCCGCATCGACTCCTTCAGCCGCCCGTTCACATACAGGCCCAAGAAGCCCGTCTTGTCATCGAGCACGCCAGCCACGTGAACCGTCTCGCCGATGTACCGGCCGAAGCGCGTGCTGACCAGCGCGGGCGGGTCGCTCGGCCTGCCGCCCGGTCCTTCCACGCCGAAGTGGAGCGTCTCTCCCGCCGGGTCCAGCGCCAGCCAGTAGGCATCGGTGCCGCTGCGGTCGTCCCCGCGGAAGAGGATGAAGTTCGCGACGCCGTTAGTCTGGAAGCGGCGGATGTTCACCCACGCCTCCAGCGTCAGGCTCTTCGTCAGTTGCAGCTTCGGGCTGTCCGGCACGAAGACCCAGTCGCCGCGCTTGGTGAGGGTGAAGGCCCCGTCTCCGAAGGGCGCGATCGCCGCGGAGTAAGCGCCCCCCGGGTCGTCCTGGCACGTCCCATGGAGCTTGTTCCCCGAGGAGTCCGGCACGGTCCCCACGCCGCGCGCGAACTCCTTGCCCACACCCTCCTCGAAACGGTACGACGCAACCGTCTCGCTGAAAACCGGGCACACGAGGCCAACGAGGGCAACACCGATGACGAACCACCTGACGCGTGCGGGGGAAGCAATGGAGGTCCACCGCATCTCGATCCCCTCCCTTCACAACGCTCAGACGCCCACTTGTCCTATGGGGTTGCGCAGGAGGGCCGTCCAACCTTCGCGCCGTCGCTCGCCCGCACCGCGTACAGCGAGGGCTGGAGGCCCGTAGCCTGCTCGTAGGCGGCGGAGGTCTCGGGGATGAACTGCGCCACGTGCGCCGGCCCAACCAACGCCACGGCGCACCCGCCGAAGCCCGCGCCCGTGAGTCTCGCGCCGAGGCAACCCGGCATCTCCCGGGCTATCTCGAC
>VGFC01000161.1 GCA_016869045.1 Armatimonadota bacterium | reverse complement strand
CGCCGCGAAGTCGGAGGTGGGCGCGTCGAAGAACGGCTTCAGGAGGTTGATGGCAGCCCTGGTGTCGCCGCGCTGCATGTTGAGGCAGGCCAGGAAGTAGCGGGCGTCCTGGCGGAGGTCATCGACCGACAGCCGGTGCGGGATGTGCCGGCTCATCTCGTAGAAGTCGTGCTCCGCGTGGCGCAGGTACAGCTGCATCAGGGCCAGGAACTGCTCCTTGTCGCCATACACGTCGGGCGGGAAGACGTCCGGATGCGCCTTGGCCAGCAGCATGTACCGATCCCGGCCGTCCGGGTAGTGGGTCGGATCGGCGTAGAAGCGGAGGGTCTTGCACAGGGCGCCCTTGCCGCGCATGTCGCCCTCATCCGGCTCGGTCTCGTAGGGGAAGAAGATGACCTTCTCCTGGTAGGTGAACGCGGCGTCGTCGTCCATGCCGCTGTGCTCGTAGGAGCGCGCGATCTCGCGCAGCGCGCGGTCGCGGAGGTTGCTGCCGATGAGGTTGTTGACCACGACCGCAAAGGCGCCGACCGCATCCCCCACCGCGTTGAGCTGCCGGTCGGTGGGGATGGTGGAGAGGCCGCCCGTGCCGCGCCGGAAGTCGTCAGCGAGGCGGAACAAGTCCTCGGGGCCCTTGGCCTCGTTGATCTTCTGGAAGAGCCGGTTCATCTCCTGGTAGCAGGACCCGATGGCGAACCAGGCGTCGTCGTAGTTGTCGTGGCCCGGGTAGGACCGGATGAACCGCGTGTAGGCCTCGATGGCATCCGAGAACTGGCGGTAGTTCTGGTAGTGCTGGGCGAGGTCCCACAGGTCCTGCGCGTCATCGCAGGGGAAGTGGCCCTGAAGGTCGTAGGTCCCCTCCCGCATCGTGTTGACTTCCGCCATCGACTGGCGCACGAGCGGGCTGCCGGGCATCTCATGGATCAGGAACTCGTAGGCCGGCAGAGAGTCGCGCAGGTTGTGGCAGGCGCGCAGCGACTGGGCGATGCCGAACTGCGCATCATCGACGTAGTCGCTCATCGGCCAGGTGTCGAGCAGGTCCGTGTAGGCCGCCATGGCGTCGTCGTAGGAGCCCAGGGCCTGGTAGCGCTGAGCGATGCGGAAGAGCGCATCATCGCAGAACTCGCTGGTGCGATAGTCCTCAGCGAGGCGCTGCAGCGCGGCGAGCGCGCCCTCCTCGTCACGCAGATCGGTGTAGGCGCCGGCCAGCGCGAGGCACGCGTCGTCGGCCCAGAGGCTGTGGGGACGCTGCTCGATCAGGCGATTCAGGACGTCGATCTCGGCGGGACGGTCCTTATCCCTCCCGTAGCACTGCGCGAGGTTCCACATGGCGTCGTCCCACAGATCGCTGTCCGGGTAATTCGTGGCCAGCACTGCGTACGCCTCGATCTGGTGCAGCATGTCCCGCTTGACGCCGTTGACGTAGCCGCTATGGAAGCAGGCATCGTCAGCGAAGTCGCTGGTCGGGTACATCCTCACGAAGTCCGAGTTCGCCTTGAGCGCGCGCTCGATCTCCACTTCCTGACTCGGCCGGCAGCACGTATAGCTGGCCGTCGCCGCGTCATCATGGCTGTTGTACGACGTCAGCCGAGTGGGGAGGAGCGCCAAGTCGGCGAACATGCGATTTGCGACGGTGCCAAGGTCGAAACCGGGCTGCCCAGGTTGCTGCGGGGACTTGTCCAGCTCCGCGAACGTCAGACCCCCCGCCAGCAGCAGGCTCGTCAAAACGACCACCAGGAGTGCTTTTCGCATTTGGTCACGCCTCCTCGGATAGTGGGCGGGTGCCCCAGAAGGATAGGGCCCGACCAAATACCAACGCGCGCGCACAACTCCCGCAGGAGCCGTCGCGTGGTCCGGCCTGCCGTCCTCCAATCCGCTCTGTGCACCTCATTCGACGCCGCCCCCGCGATTCCTGCTTCCTCCACAAGAAAAATGCGCCAGACCCCTCGGAGGTTGCAGCGCCGCGCGGGCCGCACGGCTGGATTCGCGGGAATCTGAGCCTTCAAGGCGTGTTTTCCCTACCCATGCACCGCCCAGGCCACCGAAGTGTGACGCAAAACACACTGCGGAAAACGGCACGGAGGCCTCTTCTGCGCACGCTCCAGAAGGAACGTACCCAGTAGAGGCCTCCGTCCCATTCCTCGCACAGACCGCCTATGACGCCGGCTTGTCCGTTGCCGGCGGCGTTGCCGGGCCGGCGGCGGGAGTGCCGCTCTTCGCGATGTCGGGCAGGCGCTGGAGCATCTCGGTGAAGTCGATCCCGCTGAGGGCCTCGACGACCGGCGGGAGTTGGCTGATGACGTTCGCCACATCGGTCGTGATCCGGCTCGCGCCCACGCCGGCGCCCGACCCGTCGCCGCCGCCGACGTTGACCATGACGATTTTCTCGGTCTTCGCCAGGGGCTGAGCGACCGCATTCGCCACGGCGGGCAGGACCTCGATGACCTTCTCGGTGATCGCGGCCTCGTTGTAGTTGCGCCAGGCCTCCGCCTTCTTGGCCATCGCTTCGGCCTCGGAGAAGCCCTTCTGGCGGATGACCTCCGCTTCGGAGAGACCGGTGGCCCTGATGACCTCCGCCTGGGCGAGACCCTCGGCCTGCGTCGCTGAGGCACGGCCCTGGCCGAGACTCTGGGTCGCGGTGGCCTCGCCCTGGGCCTCCTGGATGCGGCGAGCGCGCTCAGCTTCCGCCAGGGTCTCGATTCGGTACTTGTCGGCCTCGGCCGGCTTGCGGACGGTCGCGTCCAGCTCGCGCTCCTTGCGCTCGATCTCGCGGAGCTGAACCTGGGTCTGCATCTCCTTCTGCACGACCTCGACCTGGATCTTCTCCTTCTCCACAAGCTGCTGGGTCTTCGCTTCCTGGAGGGAGTAGGCCAGGTCGGCCTTGGCCTTGGCCTCGTTCTGCTGGGCCTCGTATTCGGCCGCGCGGATGTTACGGTCGCGCTCGGCCATGCGGGCATCGGCATCGCGCGCGGCCTCAGCCTGGCGGGCCTCCATGTCCTGCTGGGCGGCCTGGGAGCGCGCTTCCTTGTCGGCGGTCCGCTCGCCGATGATGGCGTCCCGCTTGACCTCGGCCGTCCGCCGCTTGCCAAGGGACTCGAGGTAGCCCTGCGTGTCGCGGATCTCGCGGATGGTGAAGGAGACGATCCTCATGCCCATGCCGGCGAGGTCGCCGGCAGCGACCTCCTGCACCTGCTGGGCGAACTCGTCCCGCTTCTTGTAGATGGCCTCAACACTCATCGTGCCCAGGATCGCGCGCAGGTGCCCTTCAAGGGTCTGGAGGGCCACGTTGCGGACCTCGACCTGGGTCTTGCCCAGGAACTGGCCCGCCGCGGTGCGGACCATCTCGTCCGTCTCGCCGATCTTGACCTGCGCCACGCCATCCACCGTGACGGGCACGCCCTGATCGGTGTAGACCTCGCCGACGTTCACGTCGATGGTCATGATCTCCAGGCTCATCCGCCTGACCTCATAGAAGAACGGCCAGACGAACACGCCCCCACCCACTACGGTGCTGGTCTTTCCCCTGCCGTAGACCACGACCGCCTCGTTCGGGCCGGCCTTCCGGTACCGCCCGGCGGCCCAGAAGAGGAAGCAGATGAACAGGACGCCAAAGACCACAGCCGCGGTGACTACCGTCGCGCTCAAGCCGAACATCGCCTTCACACCTCCTGAGGTTCGCGCCACAAGGGCGGTCCCGCGGCGGGGGGGCCGCCGGCGCGCACTACCGTACGTAGGCTAGATCTCCTCGGTCTCCGTCGTCTCGGGCCGCGCAGCCACCTTCTCCTCCGGCGCGATGGCGGCCTCAGCCTCCTCGTGGCCGAGGCGTCGGAGCTTCTCGTCGATCGTTTCCCGGACCATGGCGACGTTGCCCACCACTTGCGTGATGGCCACCATGCTGTGCTTAGGGATCATCGCCCCCGTCTCCGACCGCGCCGGGTGCGAGGTGCGCCCCGTCGGGGTCGTGAACGTGATCTCCCCGACACCCTCGGCCGGGATGGGCGTGATGACCTCAGCCTCGACCCCGATCATGTCGGAGAAGCGCACGTGCGAGCTTCCCTGGCTCTTCTCCATGAAGCGGCCGATCCCGACAAACGCCAGGGCGGCGATCAGGAAACTGATCGCCATCGCGGAGGGCATCGACAGGAACCACGGCAGATGCAGACCCCGGTCGCCGACCATTCCCACGAAACCGAAACCGACCAGGAAGGTGGACAGAATCGGCGGGCTGATGGGCGAGAGGTGCATGCCGACGGACTCCGCGGCGCCGTGATCGACGGACACGCCATGATCGACCGACGCGTCGTGGCCGGCGCTAAGGTCGTGGTCGGCCGAGAAGTCATGGTCGATTCCGCTGGCGTCCGCATCGCCCAGGTGCAGCACGCTGCCCAGGAACCCACTGGCGATGGCGAAGATCAGCCCGACCACGAAGCAGAACAGATACACGGCGAATGTCCAGTTATCCATCTGCGCCTCACCTCCGCGATCGACCTGTCGGTGCGGCCCGGGAGCTCTGCAGCGCCTCAGGCAGGTTTCCCCAGCCGCCGCTTGATGCCCTGCAACTCAGTCTCGATATCTGCTACCGTCTCCTCCCGCAGCTCATCCAGGCGCGCCACCTGCGTCTGCACGTCGCGCAGCGCCAGCTCGGCATACGCCTCCGCCTCGGCTTCCAGGTCGTCGATCCGATCCGTCAGGCGGTCGAAGGTGCGCTCCGTTACGCCGCTTCGTCCGACGCCCGACGTCTCCTGGAGGTCCCGCCGGACCCGGGCGAGTCGTTTGCGGGCGAGGAGCGCCTCGCGCTTGCGTCTCGCCTCCTCCACCTTCGCCTCCAGCACCGCGAAGCTGCTGCGCAGTTCGGCCAGGGCCCGGTTCTCGACCTCCCACTGCTCCCCGACGCCCTCCGCTTCCTGCAGGTGCTTGCGCCTCCGCCGAAGCGCCTCGCGTGCGAGTTCGTCATCGCCCTTCCGTACCGCCTGCTCGGCGCGCTGCTTCATGGTCTCGGCTTGCTGGCGATGGTACTCGTGGCTGTCCCGCAGCCTGCGCTCCTCACGCATCGCCGCCGCCATACCCGCCCGCGCCTCGGCCAGGTCCTCCTCCATGGTCCGAATCAGGCTATCCAGCGCCTGCTCCGGATCCTCGGCCTTCTGCAGGATGTCGTTGATGTTCGCCTTGACCAGGGCTTTGATGCGCTCGAGAAGGCCCATGTCCGGCTCCTTCGCTTCCGACCGCTGACCGCCCCCGACGGCTCTGTCACCGGCCCGTCATTCCCCCAGCACTCCCCATCGCGTCGCGGCCTCGCCGCATGTTGCGCCCCTCACCTGCCCTTGACCTTCCGACGACGAAATCCAACGCCCAACCGACCCTCTCTGCTTTGCCAACGTCTGCGGAGAACGCTGCAAGGAAGTTGCCAGGAAACGGGATGCTACGAGGTTGCGGGAGCAGCCCCGGGGAACAGCCATGCGCTCGACGTGCGACTGCAAGGAGGGAGTTCACCATGTCCCAGAAGCTCAAACTCGGAGTCATCGTCGGAGTCAGCCAAGACCCCGAAGAGGCCATCAAGAAGGTCAGCAGCCTCGGCTTGCCGACGCTGCAGGCCTGCTGCGGACCGGCCGTGTACGACAGCCCGGAGACGTTGGAGCGCCTGAAGGCGGCCGCGGCGGAGAATGGCGTGGAGGTGTCAACGGTCTGGGCCGGTCTGCCCGGCCCAGCGGTCTGGAACTTCATCGAGGGGCCTGCTACAATCGGCATGGTGCCGCCGGAGTACCGTCCCGAGCGCACGGAGGCCCTGAAGCGCGCGGCGCTCTTCGCGGCGAAGCTCGGCGCGCCGTCGATCACCACCCACTGCGGCTTCATCCCCGCCGACCCGAACGATCCGAGCTACATCGGGACGGTCGAAGCCCTGAAGGAAGTCGCCGCCGCCTGCGCCGACAACGGGGTCGAGTTCTGGTTCGAGACCGGCCAGGAGACGCCGATCACGCTCCTGCGCACCATCGAGGACATCGGCGCCGGGAACCTGGGCATCAACCTCGATCCCGCGAACCTCCTGATGTACGGGAACGGCAACCCGGTAGACGCGCTCGACGTGTTCGGCACCTGGGTGCGCGGGATGCACGCCAAGGACGGCGAGTACCCCACCAACGGCCGCGAACTCGGCCACGAGAAGCCTCTCGGCATGGGCAAGGTCAACTTCCCCGCGCTCATGACGAAACTCAAGTCGATGTGCTTCAACGGCGCGGTCACCATCGAGCGCGAGATTTCCGGCGACCAGCAGGTTGCGGACATCAAGCGCGCAATGCTGCTGCTGGAGTCGTTACTGTGACGGCAGGGGACAGGGGGCAGGGGACAGGACGTGCCGTGCCTGGGAGCGCAGTCCCGCCTTGCGGGATGCTGGACTGCCTTGGGGTGGCTCCGTGATGGCGGACGGGAGGGCAGGCTTCCGGGCGCCGAAGGGACCGATGAAGGTGTTGAAGCTGGCGCCGGGATCGTGAAGCGCCGCCGGTGCGAGCGAAAGGTGCGCAAGGTGAGCTTGCACGTTCTCATGCTACTCGTGGCCCTGAGCCTGGCCGCGGCTGCGGCCGCCCAACTGCCCGGCCTCGAGCTACCGCAGGGCGTCGGCGTGAACACGGCCCTCCCCCGCGCTCTCCCGGAGGCCAAGGCGGAGTCGCCGCTGGGGTGCATCACCTCCATGCCGCCTGAGGCGCCGGGCGACCGCGACGAGCGCCACAAGCAGATCGGCCGGCGGCGCTCCGGGCCTGTCGTGATTGTGCATCGCGGCGCATCCGCCTTCGCCCCCGAGAACACACTGGAAGCGTACGCCGCCGCGATGGACTACGGCGCGGATGGGTGTGAGATCGATATTCGCCGCACGACCGACGGCGTGCTGTTCATGTTCCACGACGATGGACTTGATCGCATGACCGATGCTCTCGGACCGGCTAGTGATCACGCCTACAGCGAACTCCTGACTCTTCCGTTCCGATCAGAGTTCCACGCCAGGCCGGAGACGCGGATTCCCACGCTCGCCGCCATATTGGAAGTCGCCCGGCAGCGCGCCATGCTGCTGCACCTTGACGTGAAGGAGCCCGGCCTGGAGGAGGGCATCGCGGCTCTGCTGGACGCCGCTGACATGTGGGACCATGTCGTGGAGATCAACGTGTGGAATGCGGCGGCACTCCGCGAGAACCCCAAGTACCATCCTCTGGCCTACAAGGCGTCCGGGCTGGGCGAGGGCCGAGCAGATATGGACCCTGAGAAGGTGCGGGATGCCCTCGCCGGACCGGGTAACATGATCATGGTGGACGATCCGCGCGTCGCCGCCCGCGAGCTGAAGCGGAAGCCCCTGCGCGTGCCGTTGCCGGATACGCTCCGCGCGCCTCTGCCGCCGAACCGTGCGGTTGCGGCGGCCTCTCAGGGCGACCTGGACTCGCTTTCGCCCACTGCCTATCTCCAGGCCGTGGCGGAGCGGCTCGACCGCCAGTCCTTGGACGACCTCGGGGAGGTTCTCGCCGCCGAGCTGCCGGAACGCACTGATCTCGGAGGGGACGCGGCGCGCCAGCAGCAGCGAGCGTGCCGGATTCTCGAACGCGCCTGGGCTGCGCAGAGGATCGCGCAACTGGGAGACACCTCGGCGCGGGCCGCCGAGTTCTTGGAGCATCTCGTGGCCCATCGCAGCCTGCACCGGAACTACGCCTATCAGGGGCTCGATGGCGCCATGGCCGTTCGCGCACTCGGCATGTTGGCAGCCACCGACTCGGCGCCCTTCCTGCTGCACACGTTCCTGGCTGTGGACTCGGAGCTGGAGAAGATGGTCGCGCCACCGGCCAGCTACCCCTACGCCTGGGCCGACTACCGGCTGAAGCGGGAGATCATCTGCGCGCTGGGCGAGCTGCGCTGCGAACCAGCGGCGGCATTCCTGCGCGAATATGTAGCGATGGACGAGGCGACCGCAGGCAAGTCCGCGCCGCCGCTCTTTGAAGACGCCACGCGGGCCCTGCTCCGCCAGGGAATCGCCTCGGAGGAACTGGCCGGCCTCCTGCGGAGTCCGAACCCGGCCGTCCGCGGCACTGCGCTCCTCTCCTGCTTGGATGATGGGGTTGAGGGCCGCGCCGACCTGCTTGGCGAGATTCTGCCCTGGACCCGGGAGCTGCCACGGGCGGGGCAGTAGCGAGGCCCGGCTCGACTCGATGGGGGGAACCCCAGACCATGGTCGCGCTGATTGCCGGACCCCAGAAGGACCCCCGGTGTGCGCAAGGGATGGGCCTGCCGTATCTGGCGGCCGTGTTGGAGGAGGCGGGGTTCGAGGTGCGGATCTTTGACCGTTATCCACCCTCGCCGGACACGGACGACCCGGCCGTCCTCGACGAGCGTTTGGCCGATGCCATCGCGCGAGAGCAGCCCGCCATAGTGGGCATGACGGTCCACACGCCGGACTACGTAGCTCGCGTGCGCCTGGCGAGACTCCTGCGGGAGCGCCTGCCGCACACGCTGCTGATCGCCGGCGGACATCATCCCCTCTCAGAGCCGGAGCACTTCATCCGGAACACGGATTTCGACGTATGCGTGGTCGGCGAGGGAGAGGAGACGCTGCTCGAGGTCGCGCGGCAAGTCGCGCGCGGCCGGGGGGGCGACGCGAAGGACTGGCTTTGGGACATTCGGGGCCTCGCCTACGACCGCGAGGGGAGGATGGTTTTCAACCACCCTCGGTCACCGGTGGCCGAACTCGGTTCCCTGCCATTCCCCGCCCATCACCTGCTGGGCCTCGAGAGCTACGTGCCCCATCCCAACACGGGAGTTGTGAGCCAGGGCATCCTCACCTACCGCGGGTGCCCGATGGGTTGCGCCTTCTGCTGCAACCCGCAGGGCCCGCATGTGCGCCGACGCAGCCCGTCGAAGGTGGTGGACGAGATGGCGCATGTGGTCCACGGGTTCGGGGTGCGCGGCTTCAACGTCTACGACAACCTGTTCGCCCTGCATCGGGAACATGCGCTGGCGGTGTGTGATGAGATCAGGCGCCGCGGGCTGGAGGTAGTGTGGGATGCCTGGACGGCGGGGGGCCTGGTGGACGATGAAGTCGCGCGGCGGATGAGGGCGGCGGGGTGCATCCACGTGGGCTTCGGAGCGGAGAGTGGAGACGACAAGGTGCTGGCCAGGACACAGCGGGGGTTTACCGTGGCCCGACACCAGACGGGCCTCGACGCCCTGAAGGCTGCCGGCCTGAGAGTCCATGCGTTCTTCCTGATCGGCCTGCCCGGCGAGTCGGCAGAGACCGTCCGGCAAACCGTCGAGTTCGCCAAGCGATGCGGAGCGGACGAGGTGTGCCTGGGCATCCATCGACCCTTCCCCGGCACGGGCGTCTGGCGCGATCCGGCTGCCTACGGCGTGCGCCTGGTCAAGGGACCGGGTTTCGAGGCGTACATGGAGACGGAGCACCTGTCGCGCGCCGCCATCCTGGAGCTTGCCGAGCAGGCGGGCGAGGAGCTGAAGCAGTCCGGCTTCACGGCCGGTTTCCTACGCTGCGACCGGTATGCGTGGGAGTGACTCGGCTCGCCGAGCGCGATAGCTGAACCTGCTCTTGCTGGATGGCGCGGCGCGGTCAGGACGCTGCCCGCCGGGTCACCCGTACACGACCCCCACCGTCGCAGACGCGCCCGGCTCCACGACAACAGCCTCTACCTCCGGGTCGAAGTCCCCTCCTGCCACTTGTGCCGGCTGCTGACCGTCGGGCCGTCTCACCCTCAACAGGAGCCTCCCCTCCAGGCGCGGCGGCGGGATGACCTGGGCCGCCACCCGCTCCGCCCCAGACTTCACCTCGAAGCTCACGGGGCCCCAGCGGGTCGGCGCATTCCGCACACGGATGGTCTGGCCGGGCGCGAACCAGCGCTTCGGCGCGGCCTTGCAGAGCCAGAGGGTCTCGGTGTCCGGTTCCTCGTAGACCAGCATCCAGCGGACGAGCAGGGGCATGGTGAGCTGGGCGGGCACGCAGTAGTCCGCCGCATAGGTGCGCGTGCCTGAGCCGCGAATCGCGACCTGCTCGTATGCGCAGAACGTGCCCGGCATCTGCTGCAAGGCGAGGTGTCCGTACAGAGCCAGCAGGAACGAGTCGATGCGGTCGTCCGCAATCAGGGCCCGTCCGTAGTGCGCCAGGGGCCAGTCATCCAACTGGCCGGCGAAGCGCGTCGTCGCGGACAGCTCCCCGCCCATGCGGCGCCGGTACTCGAAGACCGCATCGGCCAGGTCTGGATCGAGGACACCTGCCGACAGCAGCTCCAGCCAATAGCGGTAGTTCGTGTAGGAGGCCAGCGTGTCGGCGGTCATGCTCGGGAAGGGCGTCTTCAGTCCCGGGTAGGGAGGCAGGAAGGGCGGGTCGCCGGGGATCAACGAGGCCCGCGCGGCGCGGTTCAGGTCGGCGCGCAGGGCCGCGGCCTCGCGCTCGTACTGGCCTGCTCCCTCGAGGCCCTGCTCGCGGTAGAGGCGCGCGAGTTCGAGCAGGCCGCGCGAAGCCCAGGCCGTGCCCGAGAAGTGGAACTCCGTCTCCTCGCGCGTGTCGGCCTCGGGCGAGCCGTAGAGGAGGCCGCGCGTGATCGCATCGGTAGGCTGCCTCAGCGATTCCGTTCGCAGCCCGATCAGGCGGCCGGCCATTGCCTCAACCTTGGCGCGATGATCGGTGAGCCACTTCCCATCCTCGGTGTAGCGCACATACCGCGCCACAAGGTCCAGCATCTGCCCGTACTCGGAGACCGCCGGCCCGTAGTAGTTGAAGCTCCCGTCATCGCGCACGAACCGCTCGAAGTAGTAGGTCAGGTACGCCTGCGCCTTCGCGAACAGCCCCCATTCCAGACAGGCGTTCGTCATCCAGAGGATCGTGGGCGGGAAACCGTCGTGCACGTCCTGCGCGTAGCTCCCCAATCCGTACTTCGGGCGGTCGCCGACGAACGTGGTGAAGGTGCGGGCGAGCGCAGCCAACGAGGCATCAACAAGCCGAGGCTCCGGGAGATCGACGCGGATAGCGGGCGCCATCTCGCGTTGCCAGTGACCACGGAAGGCCGCGAGGGCCTCGTCGAAGGTCGAGGGGTCGACCTCCTGTGCATCGGTCGTCAGTAGAAAGCACTCCTGCCGATCATACGAACCCAGGCTCACGTACGTTGACTCCGGCTCGCCCGGAAGCGAGAAGACGACTTCCTGAAGCGCGTTCTTCCCGTCCACATTCAGGAAGGTGTACTGCACCCCCGGCAGGCGCCCGTCGATCAGCTCGCGCTGGACGGCCGCGACCGGCAGATCGGCCATGTGCTCGTGTGGGTCGAAGAGTGGTTCCTTGATGCGCGGACGCGAGTAGTCCGTGCCGAGGTAGCCGATCTCGCCCTGCTCCCCGACCACCAGCTTCCGCGCCGCCGAAGCGGACGACACGGGCACATACCCGACCAACTCGGGCAGCAGGGCAACGGTCGTCTCGAAGCTCGGCTCGCCTTGGGCCAGAACTGCCTGAGCCGCGAGGTCCCCATGGCTCGACAGGATTGCCTCGGGGTCGAGCTGCGCACCCCCAGCCTCCGCTGCCACGGCTGAGGAAAGGCTGAGTACCATGAGCACCACCGGATAGACCTCCCTCGGCCGGCCGCCTGAAGGTGAACCCCCGGAGCCCGCCCAACCTTGGTGACACACACCAGGAGGCGATTCCCGTGAGACTCTGGACGCTGGCCGTCATGACCGTTTCGCTGTTCGCTACGGCATGCCTTCCGGGGGCGAGCCAGCCTTCGCCGGTTGCCTTCACCGACGACTTCTCGACCTACGCGCCGGGGAGCGACGGCTCACCGCGCTGGCTGACGCACTCGATCTTCTGGGAGGTGCGCGACGGGGCCTACGCCTTCGACGGGCGCTCGCCCGGGTTTGCCGTCGCGGGCGAGGAGCCGAACTACCGGAAGGTGACCGTCCAGGCGACGATGACCTTGCGCGAATCGCACGGCGACAGCTGGAAGGTCGCGGGGGTCGCGGTCTACGCGGACTCGGGCAACTACTGGCACCTGGCGCTGGTCGAGGCGCCCGCAACGGCGGGGAGTCGGCACTATGTCGAGCTGTCGGAGATGCTGAAGGGCGAGTGGCTCTCGCAGAACCGGCTGAAGGTGACGGTCCGCGAGGGCCCGGTCGAGAACGCGTGGCAGTACAACACGCCCTACCGGATGGGCATCGAGCTGACGCCGGAGGGAATCGTCGGTACGATCAGCGACACGAACGGTACCGTGATCCACCGGCTGGGCTATGCGTTCAGTGCAGAGGCCGTCACCGCGGGCCGTGCTGCGCTGCGCACCAGCATGTTCAGCGGCGCCTTCGATGATGTGGAGGTCTCCATGAGCGACCCCGCACCCGTTCCCGAGAAGGCGGCCCGGCCACCCTTCGCCGTGGCGGCCTCGGAGGAGAAGATCGACCAGGCGACGGGCTTCTACCGGGTGAAGCAGATCGACGGCGTCTGGTGGGTCGTGGACCCCGAGGGGCGGCGATTCTACGCGGTGGGGACGGACCACTGCCGGATGGGCGGTCACTGGTGCGAGAAGCTCGGCTACGCGCCTTACGGGCGGAACATGCAGGAGCGATTCGGTTCGTCGAGCGCCTGGGCGCAGAGCGCTACCGACCGCCTCAAAGCCTGGAACTTCAACCTCCTCGGCGCGGGAGGTGGGGAAGAGGCCTTCTATCGCGGGCTGGCCCATACGCGATTCGTGGCCTTCGGGACGACGTTCTCGGACGTGAGCGACCTCTGCCCGAAGACCACGTGGACCGGCTTCCCGAACGTGTTCCACCCGAAGTGGGAGCAATACTGCGACAAGGTCGCGCGCGAGGCGTGCGCCGCTCACCGCGACGACCCGTGGCTCTTCGGCTACTTCCTCGACAATGAACTCGAATGGTACGGGAAGACCGGCCAGGTCTGGGGGCTCTTCGCCGAGACAATGAGGAAGCCGCGGGATCACTCCGGCAAGATCGCGCTCGTGGCCTTCCTGCGGGGCCGGTACAAGACGATCGCGGCCCTCAACGAGGGCTGGAAGACGCGCTTCGGCTCCTTCGATGAACTGCTGGACGTGGACGCGCTGGACGGCAGCCCGCCCGATGCACAGAAGGCGGCCACCGACTTCGTGCGGCTCGTCGCCGATCGCTACTTCGCGGTGACGACCGCAGCGATCCGCAAGCACGATCCTAATCACATGGTCATCGGCTGTCGCTTCGCGGGGGATGCCCCGGCGGGCATCTGGGACATCGCGGGCAGGTACTGTGACATCGTGACCTTCAACTACTATGGGCGGGTGGACCTGGAGACGGGCGAAGCGCCCGGCCTCGCGGAGCGGTTCACGGACTACTTCCGGCAAGCCCAGCGGCCGCTGATGATCGCGGAGTGGTCGTTCCCCGCACTGGACAGCGGGCTGCCCTGCAAGCACGGCGCGGGCGAGCGTTTCGACACGCAGGCGCAGAAGGCGCAGGCGTACGAGATCTTCCAGCGCATGGTCTTCTCCCTGCCGTTCATGGTCGGGTCAGACTACTTCATGTGGGTCGATGAGCCTGCGCTCGGAATCTCCAGTACCTTCCCCGAAGACAGCAACTACGGCCTCGTCAACGAGAAGGACGAGGCCTATCCGGAACTGACCGAGACCGCGGCCCGCGTGAACGGCATGGTGTACGACCTGCACAACGCCGGCATGGCGAACCTGGCCGTTGAGCAGATTCGCCTCTCCGAGCGGGGGTACTCCGCGACCCTCCTTAACCGGGGCCGAACGCCCGTGAGCGTCGAGGTGCGTAGCTCTGTCGATGGCGCGGAGAGGCGCGAGGTGGTGAAGCTCCCGGCAAACGGCCGTGAGGAGCTGAAGGGGGAGGCGGCCTGGAGGCCGGGCGGGCATCTCGTGGTGATTCAGGCCGACCCGGACCGCAAGCTCAGCCAGGTGAGCCGGGTCGCCGGCCGGGCGGTGAAGTGCTTCTACACACCCGACGTTCAGGCTCCGGCAGGCATGCCGAAGGGCACGCTCTGCATCCCACTCGTCGTAGGCAACGCAGGCGATGCGGCCATCGACGACATGCCGGTGAGCCGCCGCCTCGCCGACCTCGCGGACCTGAAGTGGGAGGCGATCGACTGGTCGCAGGTGTACGTGAACCGCGCGAGCGACGGGCAGACGGTTGCGTGCCAGATCGACCCTGTACGCGAGCCGCTCACCGCCGACAGCGAACTGAGCTTCGTGGTGGATGACCTGCCGCCGCGCGCGTGCGAGACGTACGTGGTGAGCGTGCTGCCAACCCCGCAAGAGCGAAGGGAACCGCCGCCACCCGTGACGGTTGATGCGGCGAACGGGGCCCTTACAGTGCGTTCGGGTGACTTCGTGCTATCGCGCACCGCGGGGTCGGGGAACGTGCTCGATGAGATCGCCCTGGGGGGTGTGCCGCTCGGCTCGTACAACCCTCTCGTTTGGCAGTTCCCAGGGCAGAACCAGTGGGTGCGAACCAGCAAGGGCGGCCCGGTTGCAGAGAGCGTCGGCCCGGTGCGCGCGCGCCTGCGGATCACGGCGGAGTATGAGACGACCGGCGGCGGGGTGATCACAACCGTCGATGACGCCGGCAAGCAGGCGGCGGCGACAGGCAGGCCTGTGCCGTTCCGCGTGACCCACGAGGTCACCGTCTACCCTCAGCGCCCGTGGTTCCACGCGCGCTTCGTGTCGATCGAGAACCTCGGCGATCGGCCGCTGCAGATGAACGGGTACTTCTTCTACGTGAACTCGCACCTGGGCGGGAGCCCCGAGGGGGACAAGCCTGCGACGCCGGATGTGCCGAACTACTACGGCGGCGGGCAGGGCGCTTGGCGGGATGCGCAGGCCGGCCTGATCCTGGGCGCGGAGCCCTGGCCGGGTAGCGACCTGCAGGTCAGCTTCTTCCTCGACGAAGGCGGCATGCAGCACCCGGACGCACGCAAGCAGTTCGCGACCCCCGTCGTCGTCCAGCCCGGACAGACCTACACCGAACCCGACGCGCCCCTGCTCACGGTCTATGGCGCGCAGGGCGAGGGCTCGCCGTGGCGAGCAGTCGAGCAGACGCTGGAGGCGTGGGCGAACGTCACGGTGGAGGTGGGAAAGCCTGAGAGGGTGCATGAGAAGCACGGCATCGGGCGTGATGAATCACGCCTCTATGAAACGGTCTGTCAAGAGGCGAGATCGCTCACGACCCGCCGTTGGGTGTGGTCGTTGCCTTTGCCTTTTTCGTTCACCCTAAAAGAAGGTCGTTGACGTTTGTCCGTTGACGTTGCCGTAGGT
>VGFC01000160.1 GCA_016869045.1 Armatimonadota bacterium | reverse complement strand
CCGCAGCTCTGGCCGCAGCCCGGCAAGGGCACCGGAGCGAGGCACTCGAACGGCTCACCGACGGGTTCGTCCTTTCCCGCCGGCTCGCAGAGGCCGTGCCCTCCCGCGGCCCCTCCGCCGCCCGTTCGCGGGACGCGACGCTCATGTGGCCTGCCCAGTACATCATGGCGCACGGCCCGCTCCCAGAGCCCGGCGCGCGGCGACTGGCGCAGGAGCTGGGCCGGCTTGACTGCCGACGAAGCCGGGCCCGGCAGATCCAAGCGTGGCGCGTTCTGGGGACTGAGCTTGCCGATGACCTGAAGTCCGGGCGCCCGAGTTCGGGAGGCAGGGACATGTTCGGGCGCTTTGGGGGTCCCACTGACTTCCAGTTCTGGTTCTACGGGTGTCCCGAGAGGCTGCGGCTGTACAAGGACGAACTCCTCTGCCTTAGCCTCTTGGAGTGTGCCCAGTCCATCGCCGCGAAGCCGTGGCGGGAGGCCCGGCCAGAGGCACAGCGGCTTGAGGCCGACTTAGGCCGCGTCGATTCCTGGCAGTTGGCCGTCGCCTCGCTGGCATACATCATGTCCAACACATCCGCGGACGCCGACAGGGTGCTCGCCCGCCGCGCCGTCCTCCAGGCCGCCCTCGGCCTGGAGGTGTACCGGCAGCGCCACGGTCGGTACCCTGACAGCCTCCGAGACCTCGCGTGCCTGCACTGGCCCCTCTCGGACGACCCCTTCAGCGGCAAGCCCCTGGTGTACCGGCGCAGGGGCAACGACTACCTCCTCTACAGCCTCGGCGTCGATCTGGACGACGACCGCGGCCGGCCCGTGTGGTTGCTCGTGAGGGACGAGGGGCAGTACCGGAAGTTGTACGGCAGCCCTCCCTCCGACCGCGATGACGGCGACCTCGTCTGGCTCCCTTGGCGGTAATGCCTTGTAAGCCCTGGTGTCTTCCGTTGTCGTCCCGTGCCTGCGGCTCACCAGAGCCGCGCCGTTGTCTTGGGGTGTGGCGCTTACGGCACGGCGCGGCTCTGGTGAGCCGCAGGCACGAGCGGCTACTCAGGTGCCCCCATGAACCCCTCGTGGAAGAACACCGGCTTGTACCCTCGCTCCGTGACCCAGCGGATGGTCGCGTCGAGGCGCTGCGGGTGGTCGGGGATGTAGTTCGCGTAGAAGCTCCAGAAGTACTGCTCGTGGGTGAACAGGTCCATGATCTCCGCATGATTTGGGTCGGCGGCCAGGGGCTCCAGCGTCGGCGCGATGCGGTCGAGGGGCGTGTTGTTGCACACGATGTCCACCCGCGAGAAGACGAGGCCGCTGTCGAAGTCCATCAGGCAATCGTGGTTCCACAGGTACTCCGAGCGCGCGTGGTCGAGCCAGTAGTTCACATCATACCCGTAGCTCATTGGATGTCCGAAGCCCGATAGCACGCGCACGCCGTGGTCGTAGAGCGGTCGGTACGCTTCCGGCACGATCATGCCCCAGTGGATGACGGTCGGCGGGATGAGGGTCTGCTCGCCCGCGAAGCGCCCGATCTGCTCCTCGACGATGTCCAGCTCCCGGATGAGCTGCTCCGGCGCGGCATACTGGTACGGGCGGTTCGGCATGTTGGCGTAGGCATGGAACGCGAGCCCCAGCCAGTCCGCGCAGGCCTCCCACTCGGCCTTGTAGCGGTCCGGGAAGTCGCGCAAGAGGAAGCCCGGCTCGCCGAACTCGGCGATCGCCTCGTAGTAGATGTTCACGGTGAACTTCGCGCCATACTCGCGGTTCAGCGTACGGAGCATGTCGAGGTAGAAGCAGTCGAACAGCGAGTCGTAGCCCTTCAGCGCCACATCCCGCAGGAAGAAGCTGTTGTCATCGATGGAGAACCGATACCGCGGGAAGGAGTGCCGGTCCCACACCACGCGCACCCGATGCTCCTGTCGCCCGAACGTGCCCTCGTAGACGGCGACGATGTCGGTCTCCCGTTCGCCGATCGTCACCGGCGCCTCGAACTCCCCAGACGCCGCCTTCGCCGGCGTGCCATTCACCGTAACGGGGCCGTAGGGCGGGCACTCGCCCCTCACCGTGATCCGCAACGTGCCGTCTTGCGTCCCGTGATGTCGGTTGAGCACTGCGCCGTGGAACGGCCACGTGATTCGCAGCATGTCGATTCCCTCCCGAAGCCGTAGAGCAAGGTCGCCCGCCATCCTTCGCGAGAAGCAGCCGCCTCACCTGTCCCGGAGGCCGTCGTTCCCGGGAGCGCCGGCACCCCTGCCGGCTGGCATGCGGTGGCGAAGTCGTCAGGAGGGGAACCTCACCGTCCTCGGGAAACCCGCTCGACGCAAAGCCGCAGATCCTCTTGGCTCCCGGAGCGCACTTGATGCGAAGGCTGAGATCCCCCTCCGTGATGCCGGCCGTCGCTCTCTCCTTTGCCGTGGTGCAGATGGGCCTCGGGGCCGCGGCCGGCGCGCAGGAGTCGGGCTTGTTCGTCTTCACTCGCTCGCAGGCGGGGACCTACTGGCAGTCCGGCGAGGACGAGACGCGGGTCTGCTTCGCTCAGGGCGACCATGTCAGGCCGAGGGTCGTGCCCGGCACGGGCCGCATCGTCCTGAACTCAAACCGCGGGCCGCGGCCGGGCATCTGGTTCGCGAGCGTAGACGGAGGCCTGGGCGAGAGAGTCTGCGACGGCGATCAGGTCTGCGTCTCGGGGGATGGGCAGTTCCTCGCGTTCCGGCGGGACGGGACCATCGTCCGCCGCGAGCTGGCCTCCGGCGCCGAGGTCGTGCTGTCACCCCCGGGCTCGACCTCCTGTTCGTGCCCGAGCTTCTGCCCGGATGGACGTGTGCTGTTCCTCTCGGAGGAAGGCGGCAAGACTGCGGTCTGCCGGGCCGATCCGCAGAAGCCGGGTGCCGCGGAGACGCTCTTCGCGGCGGAGGCCAAGAGCGCGCCGCGCTGCTCGCCCGACGGGCAGATCATCGCCTGCCAGGACGGGGCGCACATCAGCCTGTTCGACGTGCGCACGGGGAGCCACCGACGTCTGACGTTCGCCGGCGGCGTGCAAAGCTGGCCGATGTGGAGCCGCGACGGCCGCAGCCTCGCGTACCTGCAGTCACCCGGCCCGCTGGACGGACCGTGGCACGTCTACCGCGTGGCGCTGGACGACCCCAGGCGCGTCGCAATGGTGCTGCGCGACGTGGAGGTCTCACCCGACTGGAACGGGCTGGGCTTCACAGAGGGCGATGTGTCGGAGGTCCCGGGCGACGGCCTCAAGGTGTGGCGCACCGATCAGCCGCTGCCGGCCTCTACCGAAGCGACGATGCTGCCCTCGCCGGGCGGCGGATGGACCGAGGCTGCCGGCAAGACGAGCGGCGACGTCCTCGTGGAGTGCGACTGGGGCGGGGTCTATCTGTCTGCCGCGACCGGGAAGCTGCTGCTCGGCCAGAGGGAAGCCGACGGCCTGGCCGCGACGGCCGAGATCCGCCTGCTCGATGCGCAAAGTCGCGAGGCCTCTCGCGTCACCTCCATCGAGGTCTCCGCGCCCGCAGCGAGCGATGTGCCCGTGACGGCCACCTTCGCCGTCAATGGCGGGGCCTCGCTGACAGCCACCATCAGCGTCTCCCGCGTCTGGCCGTTCGTGGAACTCAAGCCCGCTGATCGTCAGGCTGCCCTCCTCGTGCGCAGGACGCTGGCCCTCGCCGTCGTGCCGGACCGGCTGGCTCACGATCTCGTGTACGAGCCCTCCGGCTACAACCAGCCGTCCGTACCCTTGCCGCGCGCACCCTTCATGCTGGGCATGTCCGCCGGCACGGCCGGCCTGCTGATGGTCGCGACACCCTCATCCGCGCAGACCGTTGGCCTTGTGCGGGGAGCAGACGCGCAGTCGTTCACGGGAGTCCAGGTGCATCCCGATGGCGAGCCCGCCCTGGTGTCCTTCCTGCCCGGCGACGACCTCTGGCGGCGTCTGGACGTGGCGCGTCCCGAGGAGGGCGAGGGCTGGGATATCGTCTGGTCGAACCCCTTCCCGGCTCTGTGGCGCGCGGCCGTACCGGTGCCCGATTCCGCTCTCTCCCTCATGGTGCCGACGGATACCCCCAACACCGAGCTGCGCATCCCCCTCGAAGAGGGGCACCGACTGGGGGTCACTCCTCCCCAGGCCATCGCCTACGCCTATGGTCCGTCCCAGAACGCGCCGCTCGACCGCGCGATGCCGGTGGACATCCTGCGGGAGGCGCTGGGACTCGACCGCACGGCCGATCTGCTCGATACCGAGGGCCTTCGCACATACCGCCACGCGGACGAGTGGGTGCCCTATAAGGACCCGCGCGTCGCGCTGAAGATGATCAGCTGGCTTCGGCAGCGGAAGCGCCCCGGCGTACAGGAGCGGATCGACGGCCTGTGCCATGACATCACGCTCTCGCTGCAGGGGCTGGATGTTCGGCTCAAGGAGTACGAGTCCTTCGTTGGCGAAGTCCGAGGGCTGACCGCGACGCCCAACATGCCCGCCGACCTCACTGCCTGGATGGCGCAGCAGCTCGCGGCGCTCGACGCGGCACTTGGCGCGAGAACGGTCACGCCGTTGGGCGATGTGACCCCGAAGGTCGAGGCCTTCCGCACGAACCTCGACGCACCATATGACCCCTTCGCGGCTCCCGTTACTCGCGCCCTTGCGGAACGGCAGGCGCACCTGTCGGCCTACCGCGCCTTCGCGAAGAACGCGCGCGACAAGGCCGGGCGGGCCCTGGCGCAGTCACCCGACAGCCGGCAGGTGTGCGAGGGCCTCCGAGACGTAACGGGGCAGGTGCTGCGCAAGAGGTACTACTTGGAGGGCGATTGGCTCGGCGAGGAGCCGCTAGGCGGACCCGAGGTGTCCTATGAGGCGATCAAAGACTGGTAGGGCCGCGCTCGCGGGCGCGGCGTTGTTGCTCACCCTCGCCGCCTGGCCGGCCACGGCCGCTGTCACGGTGACCGACTCGTGGGGCGGGGCGGGCACTGTGTCCCTGGACAGCGGGACGCGGCGTCTCACCTTCTCGAAGCGCCAGCCCGGCGCGCAGGTCCACGACACGACCGCCCCGGTGATGTCGCTCGTGCCCTTCGATGCGAACGGTGACCGAGCGACCGGCACCGTCTCCTGCAAGGTGGCGGAAGCCTCGCCGGGGAGCGCCCGCTGCGAGGTCGTCTTCTCCGCGAAGCGGCAGTCGATCGAGGCGATCTTCACCCTCACGGCTGCAGGCGCGATCCGCATCGACCCGACACCGACCCTCACAGGGATTGCCGCGCAGGCCGATTTCGCCTATGGCGTCCTGCCCAGCCGGCACCTCGACGATGACGTCTACGACGCCGCGGACTACCCGAAGCCTTCACGCCTCTGCCTGCCGAGCGAGAGCCTGCTGGTGGGGCTGTTTCACGGAGGCAGCCGTGTGGTAGCGCTCGCCTGGCCTCCGGGCGACCAGACGGCGCGCCTCGCACTCACCGGCGCCGGGAAAGCGCGCCACATCGAGGCTCTGGAGGTCACGCTCGCCGGCCGGGAGCTGTTCGTGGGCGCGCTCTCCGCGCCGAGCATCTGGCAGGAGGTGGAGCTGCAGCCCGACTTCGAGGAACAGGACACGGCGCTCGACTGGAAGCCGCCCTTCCAGGCGGCGTGGAAGATCCAGCTCACCGAACTCGGGGTGCCGACCACCTTCCGCTTCGTGGGGGACCGCCGGCGCCCCTGGCGGCCGACCATCGGCTTCTACATCTGGCCCTTCTTCTCGGAGGGCGACAAGACCCTCCTGCACCTCCACAAGAAGCTGGCCTCGACCGGCAAGGCCCTCATCTACGCCCTCGAAGGCAACGAACAGACGCCGTACGCGTTCCTCACCGCCAACCTCGCCGCCGAGGACCAGCGCAAGCTCACGGAACTCCATGCCGTGGAGCACTACTATGTCCTCGACCCTCGCCCTGTCGAGGGGGGCTTCGTCATGAACGCGCACTGCGCGGGGCGCGACCAGCTCAAGACCACGACCCTCACCGTGGGCGCACAGGCGCGGGACGTGGCGTTCCTCGATACCCACATCTCGGACCGGGTGCACGAGTGCCAGTGGATCGCGAGCGGCCACGTCCAGCGCTCGCTCGATTGCATCGCGGCGCTCGGCGAGGACCTCGCCGGCTGGCGACAGCAGGCCCCCCTGGATCCCGGCACGCAGTCGTTCCTGGATGCCTTGGGGGAGACCCTCGCCTCCATGCACGACGAGTATCTGGCTAGGCTCGGCGGCGAGACGTCGGAGCAGATGATCCAGCGCATCGATGGGGTCGGCGAGAGGTTCAAGGCGCTCATCCGCCAAGACGGCGGACCTGAGACCTGCCCGGAGATCCTCGCCGACATCAACGAACTGAACGCGATCATCAGCCTCGAGGAGGACCAGGGGCGGCGCTTCGGCACCTGGGGGCGCAAGCTCTTCCAGCAGGCGGGCTACGCCTGCGTCGAGAGCCCCACCGCCGCCCAACACGCGCAGGCGTTCCGCAGCCGACTCCGGGAGCACTTGAGGTACCGCCAGTACGAGAGCCCGGGCACGGCCGGCTATGCGACCAACTTGCTGCCCGCGCAGTAGCATGACGAGTCTGACGAACGCGCGATCGGAGGATCGTCCACGATGACTCTCTCGCTGTCCGGCAAGGTGCGCGTTCTTGTCTGTCTCATCTCTCTGCTTGTGCTGCTGGCGGCGGCGACGCCGTCGGCGCCGGGCCTCACGAAGATCACCACGAAGTCCGGCCACCTGATGGTGCTCCTGCCCGCCGGCCAGTTCTCGATGGGCAGCAACACGGGCGGGGCGGATGAGAAGCCCGTGCACACCGTCAAGGTGAGCGCCTTCTACATCGACGCCTACCTCGTGACGCAGAAGTCGTACGAGGCCCTGATGAAGGCCAACCCCTCCCGGTGGAAGAGCCCCTCGAACCCCGTGGAGCAAGTGCGTTGGTCCGACGCGGTGCGCTACTGCAACGCCCGCTCCAAGGCCGAGGGGCTGGAGCCCGTCTACAACCTGACGACCTGGCAGGCGAACAACGCGCTGAGCGGCTATCGGCTGCCCACGGAAGCGGAGTGGGAATACGCCTGCCGCGCCGGTACGAAAACGAAGTACTACTTCGGCGACGACGCCCGCAAGCTCGGTACTTACGCCTGGTACAAGTCGAACTCCGGCGCCAAGCCGCGCCCGGTCGGCTCCAAGGCGGCGAACGCCTGGGGCCTGTACGACATGTCCGGCAACCTGAGCGAATGGTGCTACGACCGCTACGGCCGCACCTACTACACGCCGAGCGCCGCCGAGAACCCGCGCGGCCCGACCACCGGCGACACGCGCGTCTTGCGCGGCGGCTCGTGGGACTCCGAAGCTGCCGAGTGCACCAGCTCCTACCGTCACAAGGCCAATCCCGGCTACGCGGACGCCTGCTTCGGCTATGACGTCTACGGCTTCCGCTGCGTCCGCAAGGCCGGCTGATACGTGCCATTGCGTAGGTCGTTGTAGGGGCGGACCCACGTGTCCGCCCCTGGCCAGAGAAGGGGCGGACACGTGGGTCCGCCCCTACACACAAAGGGCCTACGTTCCGTGCTACCCATCGTCCTCGCGCTCATCTGCAACCCCGCCCTCGGCGCCACCGGCTTCGTGTACGACGACGCCTACCTCCTGCACGCAACCGGCGCCGACCATCCCGAATCGCCCCAGCGGCTCAAGGCCATCGTCGCACATCTGCAGGAGACCGGTCTGCTTGATCGCCTCACGCGCCTCACGCCCACGCCGGCGCCTGCCGACTCGCTGACGACGATCCATGGCGCGAAGTACGTGGCAGAGGTCGCGCGAGGCTGCGACGAGGGCCGGGCGTGCCTGGACGCGGGCGATACGACGATCTGCAAGGACTCCTACCGCATCGCGTTGCTGGCGGTCGGAGGGGCGTACGCGGCCGTGGATGCGGTCATGGACGGGCGCGTGCGCAACGCCTTCTGCGCGATTCGCCCGCCCGGTCACCATGCCCTGAAGGACCAGGCGATGGGCTTCTGCGTGTTCAACAACGTCGCCCTCGCCGCGCGCTACGCCCAACAGAAGCACGACGTCGGCAAGGTCCTCATCGTGGACTGGGACGTGCACCACGGCAACGGGACGCAGGCCGCGTTCTACGACGACCCCACCGTCCTCTACTTCTCCGTGCATCGCTCGCCCTTCTACCCCGGCAGCGGCGCGGAGACGGAGACGGGCTCAGGCGCGGGCGTGGGCTACACGGTCAACATCCCACTGCCCGCGGGGAGCAGCGACGCGCAGTACCTCGACGCCTTCGAGCGCGTCCTGAAGCCGAAGGCGCTCGAGTTCCGGCCGGACCTCATCCTGATCTCAGCCGGCTTCGACGCGCACGAGCGCGATCCGCTCGGCGGCATGAAGGTCACGACGGAGTGCTACGGGCGACTGACGCGCATCGTGGAGACCATCGCCGAGGAGTGCTGCGACGGGCGCCTGGTGTCGGTGCTGGAGGGTGGCTACGACCTGACCGCGCTGGCCGACTCGGTAGAGACGCACCTGCGAGTACTCCTCGGCGACGAGTGACACACGGATGCTCTTCCACACCTGGACCTTCGCGCTCTTCTTCCCGGCGGTCTTCGTCGGTCATCTGATCCTCCGCCGCACGCGCCTGAAGCTCCTGTGGCTGCTGGCCGCCTCGTATGTCTTCTACGCCTGGTGGAACCCGCTCTATCTCCTCCTGCTCGCGCACGCCACGGTGATCGACTGGCTCGCCGTCACCTTCATGGCGCGCAGTCGGCGCCGCTGGATCTGGCTCGCCTTCAGCGTGCTCAACAACGTGAGTATCCTCGCCTTCTTCAAGTACGCGGGCTTCATCGCCGGGAACGTGAACGCGATCCTCAGCGCGCTGGGCGTCCACTACCAGGTGCCGACGCTAGGGCTGCTGCTGCCGGTGGGGGTCTCGTTCTACACGTTCTGTTCTCTCAGCTACACCATCGACTTCTACCGCGGCCAGATCGAGCGCGAGCCCAGCCTCATCCGCTACGCCACCTTCGGCTCGCTCTTCCCGCAGTTGGTGGCGGGGCCTATCGAGCGGGCGGGCCATCTCCTCCCGCAGCTTCGCGAGGAGAACCGCATCACCCGTGCCGACGTGACCGACGGCCTCTCGCTCTTCCTCGTCGGCCTCTTCAAGAAGGTCGCGCTGGCCGACTACCTCGCGAGGTATGTGGACCAGGCCTATGCCGCGCCGGACCAGACCGCCGGCGTCGCGCTCGCCCTGGCGACCTTTGCCTTCGGCTGGCAGATCTACTTCGACTTCAGCGGCTACACCGACATGGCGCGCGGCGTGGCCCGCATGATGGGCTTCCGGCTGATGCTCAACTTCCGCAACCCGTATCTCGCGACCGGACTCGGCGACTTCTGGAACCGCTGGCACATCAGCCTATCGTCCTGGTTCAAGCGCTATGTCTACATCCCACTCGGGGGCAACCGACATGGCGCCGCGCGGACCTATGTCAACATGGCCCTTACGATGCTCATCTCGGGCCTGTGGCATGGGGCGTCCTGGACGTTCGTGATCTGGGCTGCCATGCACGCCTTCGGGCGTTTCCTCACGCGGGAACTCGAGCGCACACCATTCTACGCCCGCCGTGTCCCGCGCCTCCTGAAGCAGGTCGGCGTCTTCGCCTTCGTCACCTTGGCCTGGGTCTTCTTCCGCGCGCCGACGATGCACGACGCCTGGACGATTCTGAGCCGCATCTTCACCTCCGGCCTCGCCGACCCGCGCTTCCCGCTGTTGGCGCTCGGCCTGGTGCTGTCGGTCTGGATCTACCAGTACCTGTGCGAGTCTCCCTTGCGGCGTCTGCTGGAGTGGGCGCCCGTGACGATCGCGATTGCCGTGTTCCTGATCATCTACCTGACCATCTGCCCCGAAGGGGGCGGCCAGCCGTTCATCTACTTCCAGTTCTGAGAGGGATCCATGGGGAGGACGGCATTGGGCGTGATGAATCACGCCCCTACACGCGGGCACGATGAATCGTGCCCCTACATGATGGCGCCATCGGGTCGTCTCCTATGTAGGGGCGTGATTCATCACGCTCCTACGCGCGGGCACGATGAATCGTGCCCCTACATGACGGCGCCATCGGGTCGTCTCCTATGTAGGGGCGTGATTCATCACGCTCCTACGCGCGGGCACGGTGAATCGTGCCCCTACATGACGGCGCCATCGGGTCGTCTCCTATGTAGGGGCGTGATTCATCACGCCCACCATGTAGGGGCGCCATTCATGGCGCCCGATCGTGCAGGGGCGCGATTCACCGCGCCCGCCCTCCTCGTGCACGCTCCGAAGGGGAGGGAGGCCACGTGAGCGCCCCGCAAGCTGAAGAACCCCGTCCCTTGGGCGGGCCGATGACCGATGTCAGCGAGGAGTTCGGGCCGAGCGTGGTCCGGCTCTCCGCGTGGCAGTGGCTGGTCGCCGGCGGCATCGTGCTTGCGGTGCTGATTCTCGCGCCCTGGATCGCCGAACGCCGCGCCGGCTTCGCGCCCGGTCCCGACTACCGGCACCCCTACGCCTACAGCGAGGACTACTGGCTCTACGAGCGCTACAGCAAACACGCCGCGTCACAGCACCTCATCCCCGTGATCGGCGACTCGGTCGTGTGGGGGCACTATGTGGGCCTGCAGGGCACGCTGCCGCGCTTCCTCAACCGCGAGGCGGGTTCGCCGCGGTTCGCCAACCTCGGCCTGGACGGCACCCGCCCAATGGCGCTCACCGGCCTCATCCGGTACTACTGTCGCGACATCAGCGGCCAGGCCGTCCTGCTGCACCTCAACCCTCTGTGGATGAGTTCGCCCGATACCGACCTCTACCCGCGCCCGGAGCCGGCGGAGTCCCGACCGACCCTCAAGCAGACGTTGATGACGCTGCTGGTCGGCAAGGGTGAGGCGCCCCCTCCGCCCGTCAAGCTCAACCACACGCGCCTGCTTCCGCAGCTCAGCGGGCGCCCGTACGGTTACCGGCCCGGCATCAGCGAGATGGTCGGCGTCGGCCTTGAGCGGACCATCCCCTATGCTGCGTGGCTCCGGCACACGCGCATGGTGGGCTATGACAGCTTCGGCCTCCAGTCCTGGTCGCTGCAGAACCCGTACCGCAGCCCGCTCGCGGCCTTCACCGCCCACCTCCCGCAGCCGGAGGATCGGCCCGAGGGCGAGCCGGTGCCGTGGACCAAAGGCGGCGTCGAGAGGCAGGACTTCCCCTGGGTGCCGATCAACGAGTCATACCAGTGGCGGTGCTTCCGGGAGACGGTCGAGTTGCTGCAGTCCCGAGGGAACCGCGTCTTCGTGCTCGTCGGCCCGATGAACACGCACCTGATGGCCGAAGCGAGCCGCCAGCGGTACGAGGGGCGCAAGGACGCCATCGAGGCGTGGCTAACCACGCAGGGCGTGCCCTACTACGCGCCGGACGCGCTGCCGAGCGACCTGTACGCCGATGCCAGCCACCCGCTGGAGGCCGGCTACGCCGAGGTCGCCAAGGGCCTGTTCAGCCAGCGACCGTTCCGCGAGTGGCTCGCCAAGCCATAGGAGGACAGGCAATCCTGCCTGTCCCCTAAGCCGGAGGAGAACCCCCATGCGCAACGCACGCTGCCTGTTGTGGATTGCACCCGTGATCCTGATCGCCCTGATCCCGGCTTGCGCCCTCGCCGCTCCCGACCTGAGCGCCTGTCCGTACAAGATCGTCTGGGAGTCGTTCCGCGACGGGAACGGCGAGCTGTACTGCGCGAACGCCGACGGGTCGAACGCGGTGAACCTCACGAACACGCCCGATGCCAACGAGCTGTACCCGCACGTGTCTCCCGACGGCACGAAGGTCTGCTTCGTGATCGACCAGGGCGAGGGCGACCAGAAGACCCGCAGCGTGTGGTACATGAACCTGAACGGCAGCGGGCGCACGAAGGTGGCCGACAACGGCCGGGAGCCCTGCTGGGGCCCGGACAGCAACACCATCGCGTATCTCGGGAGCGAGTTCCCCCAGTTCACCGTCACCGACTACGCAACCAAGGGCCTCTTCTTCTACGATCTGACTACTCAGACCCACCGACAGCACCCGAACCAGAACCTGTATCACCTCTACAACATCTGCTGGGGGCCGGACGGCAAGTGGTTCGTCACGACCGTGCACGCGGGGATGGGCTACGACCACGCCATCCTCGCCTTCGAGGCGGACGGCCAAGGCGTCTACAACCTGGGAATTCCCGGTTGCCGTCCGGACCTTGGCCCCGATGGCCGCAAGATCGCGTGGGGCGCCAGCGACTGGGTGCTTCAGGTGGCGGACATCGACTTCACCGGCCCCCAGCCGAAGGTGTCGAACCGTCGGGACGTGGTCACCAGCAAGGAGCCGATGAAGATCTACCACATCGACTGGTCGCCCGACGGCCGCTGGGTGACCTTCGCGCGCGGCCCGGAGGGCCCCAAGATGTCGCCGGCGGTGGAGATGATCGGCATCAACGCGCAGGGCTGGAACATCTGCGTGGCCGATGCCACGAAGACGAACGACTGGGAAGCCATCACGAGCGACGGCGCGAGCAACAAGGAGCCCGATTGGGCGCCGCTCCTGCGGGTCGGTGCGCCATGACGCGCGCGCACGCCTGGGGTCTCATCTCGCTGCTGGGTCTGCCCCTGGTCCATGATCGCGCAGGCGAGGAGCCTTCGGTCATCCGCACGAGTACCGGCGCCGGGATGGTGCTGATCCCGGCGGGTCGGTTCAGGATGGGCAGCGCTCAGGGCGCCGCCGATGAGGCTCCGGTCCACGAGGTCTCGGTTGGCCCGCTGTACGTGGACCGATGCGAGGTGACCCAGGAGCAGTACGGTCGGTTGGTGCGGGGCAACCCGTCGCACTTCAAGGGCCCGCGCAACCCCGTCGAGCAGGTTAGTTGGCCGGCGGCGGCCCTGTACTGCAACGCCCGCTCGCGTGCGGAGGGCCTGGAGCCCTGCTACGACGAGTCCACGGGGAAGTGCAACTACAAGGCGGCCGGCTACCGCTTGCCCACGGAGGCCGAGTGGGAGTACGCCTGTCGGGCCGGCAGCGAGACCCCATACTGCTTCGGCGACGATGCGGGAGAGCTGGGCGAGTACGCGTGGTTCGACGAGAACTCCGAGCAGACCACACATCCGGTCCGTCAGAAGAAGCCGAACCGTTGGGGCCTCTACGACATGCACGGGAATGTCGCCGAGTGGTGCAACGACCGCTACGGCCCGCGTTACTACCGCATGAGTCCCGACAAGAACCCCCTCGGTCCCCAAACCGGCGACGACTACGTCCTGCGCGGGGGGGCGTGGAATGCGCCCGCCGACGAGTGCCGCTCCGCATACCGCGAGAAACACGACCCAGGCTTCGGCAAGGCCTGCTTCCAGGGCGACCACATCGGCTTCCGCTGCGTCCGCCGCGGCCCGTCATGAGCGGGCCTGCTCCGCCTCCCACTCCCTCAGCGCGGGCAGGTTCTCCTCCACCTTGGCGAAGGCTGAGGCGAGGCGGGCCATCTTCTCCTCGCTCGGCTCAATGTAGTTCCAGCCCATCTCCACCGACTGCGCGATCTTCCGCTCGCAGTTCGGCACCCGCACCTCGCGGTAGTCGATCCCGCTCTGCCTGAGGGGCTCGGCCCACATCACCTTCGGCCCGTCGTACGTTTGCCAGTGCAGCCGCCGCCACGTGGTGATGGGGGAGGGGATGTACTGGAAGCAGCCGATGCCCTCGGCCTGCATTGCGGAGAAGAACGTCTGCTTGCTCACCCCGGCGAATCCCGCGTCGAAGTTCATCGTGAGCATGTGATAGACGGGGTCGTCGCCCTCGGGGTACTCGGGGAAGCGCACGATCCTCACGCCTGCCATTCGCTGGCGGAAGAGCCGCACGCTCTCTCTCCGGCCGGCGTTCTCGGCGTCGATCTTCTTCACTTGCTCGGCCAGCATGACCGCGATCAGCGGCGAGAGACGGTACGTGTAGACCAACGAGTCCACGTACCCGCCGAAGCGCTCGTGCGGGAAGCCGGGTTCTGAGGACCGGCCCATGTGCTGCGCGCAGAGCGAGGCCTTCCAGTAGACGTCCTCATGGGGCGTGACCATGTACCCCGCCTCGGCGCTCGCGAGCAGCTTCCCGCCCATGCACGAGAAGCCCGCGGCATCGCCGAAGGTCCCGACCTTCCGCCCGGCGTGGATCGACCCGTGCGCCTGGCTGCCGTCCTCGATCACCACCAGCCCGTTCCGGTCGGCGATCTCACGGATCGCGGTCATGTTCGCCGCCTGCCCGAAGATGTGCACCGGCAGGATGGCCTTCGTGCGCGGCGTGATGGCCGCCTCAATCTGCGCTGGGTCCATCAGGCCGGTCTCGGGGCAGACATCCACGAACACGGGGATCGCGTTGTTGTGCAGGATGCACGAGACCGACGCGCCCCAGGTGAACGGGGTCGCAATGACCTCGTCGCCCCACGAGACCTCCAGCCCGATGACGCAGTCGTGCAGGGCCGCGTGGCCCGACGAGGCCAGCAGGCAGTGCGGCACGCCCTGCCACTCGGCAATCGCGCGCTCGGCCTCGCCGATGATGGGCGTCGTCTTGTTCAGCCCCACCGTGCCGCCCGCGCGCATGATCTCCAGCACGCGGTCGTAGGTCTCCTCGCGGAAGTTCGGATGTCGATCCGCCGGCGGCGCGCCAATCGTCTCGCCGCCGAGCAAGGCCAGTTGGGAAGCGGACATGCAAGGCACCTTAGATAGGAGTAGTCGGACCCGCCCCTATTCCCGGTAGGCGACGCGGCTCCTTGTGCGATTTCCCTCTTGACGAGCTCGAACGGATGTTCTATAATGCTCTGCTTGCCGTGGCTTGGGCGGCTCGCCCAAGAGAAGCCATGTCACGGGCGAGGCCGCCCGTGCCACCGGAAGGGAGGGAGGCCTATCGACCGGAGCTGACCCCAGGTTGTCGCAACCCCCGCCGTGATCACCTCGCAGGAAAGGCAGAAGACCGGATGAGCCAACCTCAAGACGGCCGTAACCCCCTGTTGTCGGCTGCGCTGCAGTACGCGAACCTCGGGTGGAGGGTGTTTGCGCTCGCCCCGCGCTCCAAGATCCCGCGCCGCGGCAGCCACGGCTTCTTGGACGCAACCCGAGAGACGGAGGTCCTTGAGCGCTGGTGGAAGGAGGAGCCGCAAGCCAACGTCGCCATCGCCACCGGTCCCCACACGGGGCTGATGGTGCTGGACATCGACCTGCGCCACGGAGGCGATGCGTCGCTGTACGAGCTGGAACGTCACTGGGGTGAGCTGCCGGATACGCTCACCGTGAACACCTCGGGCGGCTGGCATCTGTACTTCGGCTATGCCTCACCCCCGGCCCCTCTCCTGAAGG
>VGFC01000159.1 GCA_016869045.1 Armatimonadota bacterium | reverse complement strand
GTCGGAGGGCACCGGCGCGGAGGGGCACCACCGCGAGGAGAGTGAACAACCCGCTGGGTCCCGGCGTCGGTGTATGCAACGTCCCCCGATGAGGGAAAGGGAGGAGAAGTATGACTCGCATGACGGCCCGCACTGCTTTCTTGGCGATCGGGCTGCTGGTGCTGTTTGCCTGTGTCGCGGTGGCGCAAGAGTACACGCTGCAAGAGTACATGCCTCAGGCGATGGGGTCGAAGTGGACGGTCCAGTCCACGGGCGGGCGCGGTGACGAGACGTTGACGATCAGCATCACGAAGACGATGGACTTCGGCGGGACGCAAGTGCCGCTGGCGCTGACGCAGGCCGCCGACGGCACACCGCGCAGCGGGAGCCTGGAGTTGGTGAGCGCCGACACGTACACCATCTATGGGATGCTGTTCGGCGGGCGTCCGGGCGGCGGAGGCGGCGGGGAGCTGACGACGGTCCCGTACAACCCACCGGTGGAGTTCCCGGGGACGCTGACGATCGGTCAGACGGTTGAGAAGACCACAACGATGGGGGCCGGCGACCGCCAGGCGAGCGTCACCATCAAGCTGCAGTTGGCGGCGGTCGAGAACGTAACGGTGCCCAAGGGCACGTTCGAGAACTGCCTGAAGGTGCTCCTCACCACGACCTTCGCCGCGAACGCGCAGGGCCAGACGCCCCCGCCGCGCACGCGGACGATCTGGTATGCGAAGGGCGTGGGCGCGGTGAAGACGGAGAGGCCCGGTTTCGGCGACCGGCCGGCAACCATCACCGAGCTGGTGGACTACACGATCGGGCAGTAGCACGGCAACGCCGGTTCGGGGTTTGGCGTTCGGGGTTCGGCGTTGGCGCCTCCGGCCCTAACGGTTCAGGCGTTCAAAGGTCGGAAGGTCCGAAGGTTGGGAGGTTGGGCGGCTCCGAGGCGGCATGGCCGGGCCCGCAGGTGTCGCTTCGTGTTAGAGCGGAACCACCTTGCCGGTGCGGGCGGATTCGAAGCACCGCAGGATGAAGCGTGTCGTGTGGGCGCCGTCCGCCGCTGAGGCGGGCGGCGCTTCGTCCTGCAGGATGCACCGCGCGAAGGCCGGCAGGATGTCGGGCACGCCGCTGGAGACATCGGCGCCCAGGTCCTGCGAGTGGTTGCCGAACTCGTAGGGCGGGGTCCAGTCCGGGTCTGACGAGTGGAAGCGCGCGTCGTGGCCGTGGTCGATCGCGATCGCGCTGCGGCCCTTCGAGACCACCATCACGAAGAACGGGCAGCCGCACGGCAGCGGATGAGGCGCCATCAGTCGCCCCGTGCCCCCGTCGCCCCCCAGGAACGCTCCCACCGCGCCGTTCTTGTAGCGAACCACCGCGTTGATCGTGTCGGTCGGGTCGGGCTGCGAGTGGTGGAAGACGCCTCCCACGGCGTAGACGGACTCGGGCTCCGCGCCGGCCAGGTAGAACATCATGTCCACCACGTGGCAGCCCTGGGAGAGGATCTGCCCCCCGCCCTTGATCGGGTCCTGCGCCCAGAGCCCCTCGGGCCAGATGCCGTCCACGCGCGCGTGGGCGATGATGTTGTCCGGCTGGGGGATCTCGCGCTTCACGTCGCGCGCCCCCGTCGCGAAGCGGCAGCGGAAGGCGACCATGTACTTCACGCCGCTGCGCGCCTCCGCGTCGAGGATCGCGTCGCACTCCGCGAGGGTCATCGCCATCGGCTTCTCGATCAGCACGTGCTTCCCGCACTCCATCGCGCGCAATGAGTAAGGCGCGTGGGTGTCATGCCACGTGGTGATGAGGACCGCGTCGATGTCCGGGTCGGTGAAGACCCGCTCCGGATCGGTGGTCGCATACGCGCCGCCGTAGCTGTCGCGGTAGGCCTCGGCCTTGCTCAGGTCTATGTCCGCCAGCCCGCGCACCTCGATGCGCTCCGCAAACGGCCGGAGGTCCTCCGAGATCGCCGGTGACTGCGCTCCGACGGAACCGAGGTGCGCGCGGCACATCCCGCCGCAGCCGATCACGCCAAGTCGTACTGTGTTCATGTTTGCCTTCGCCTGCCTTCCATGGTGGCCCGAGTCGCGCATGGGCTCACGGGCCGATGCGGAGTGCTCCGCCATTCGCGAGCGCCGGCCTGAACTCCTCGGCCCGGGGGCGCTATCCCCCCGCGATCGGAGGGATGAAGGCGACGACGTCGCCCTCCTGAAGCGCATCGGCGTGGGCGCAGCGGACGTGGTTGCGGAAGGTGGCCTTCCAGTCTGCGGGCGGAATGCCGAGACGCTCGGCGAGGTCGCGCACAGTGCTCCCGGCGGGGAGGGTCATTGGGAAGCCGTTCGGGTTCGCCCCCTCCGGCGCGATTCCCCGGAGTGTCGCGAATAGCTTGACGGTGACCGTGAGGTCAGGACCCATGGACGGCATCCAGCTCCTCCGCAGGCACATCGAACACGACGTTGTGCGGAGGCAGGGGTTCCTCGGCGAAGAACGCCGGCAGCCGGTCATGCTGCGGCCCGAAGCCGGCTCGCGTGTTGAACTCCCGCTCCGCCCGCAGCACTTCCGCGCCGAGCGCGGTCAGCGCCTCGGCATCCAACGCCAGCCCGAGGTGCGCGTTGGTCATGTCCACGATGGCCGGGAAGGCCTCGGGGTCATCGAGGACGGCGAAGGCCACAAACAGGCAGAGGCCGGTAGAGTCGATGAGCGCGGTGGCGATCTGCAGCGTGCGGGAGAGGGCCGCCTGGCCGTCAGGCTTCAACGGGTCCACCTCGCCCCCGACGCTCAGGATGTTCTGCGCGACGGCGTAGCCCGCCGTGTGGTCGGCACCCATGGTGGACGTGGCGTAGGTGACGCCGATCCCCTTCACCGCGCGCGGATCGTAGGCCGGGATCGCCTGGCCCTTGACGACCGGTACGTTCACCACGCCGAAGACCTTGCCGGCCGCCTCAGCCCCGGACCCGATGATGCGTCCGAGCGGGGAGCCGGCCCGGACCTCCTCGAGCAGACGGATAGCCCCCTCGGCGTCGCCGAAGGGGATCACGCCCGCCGCCATCGCGACGCCGATGGTGGCGCCCATCTCGATGGTGTCCAGGCCGAGGTCGTCGTCGAGCCGGTCCATGCGGGCGATGGCGTCGAGGTCGTCAATGCCGCAATCGGCGCCGTGCGCCCAGATGGTCTCGTACTCCGGGCCCTTGGTCAGGTACTCGCCGTTCGCGTCATGGTAGATTCGGGAACAGCGAATGGTGCAGCCCTTGTGGCACGCGTGGGTCGGTACGCCGCCGCGGGCGATGATCGTGTCGCGCTGGGTCTCGCCGCTGATGGCACTGACCCCCTCGAACTGGCCGGCGCTGAAGTTGCGGGTCGGGTAGGCGCCGGCCTCGTTGAGGATGTTGGCCAAGACGTTCGTGCCGTAAGTGGGCAGGGCCTGGCCGGTTACGGCGTGCGCTCGAAGCGAGCGCGCAAACCTCGCCGAGGCCTCGCGGAAGGCCGGCAGGTTCGCGGACGCCGGGCGCTCGCCGTGCTCGTTGTCCACGACGATGGCCTTCAGGCCCTTGGAGCCCATCACCGCACCCATCCCGCCGCGGCCGGCGTAGCGGGTCGGTCTCATCTCCTCATCGGTAACCGCGATACCAGCGGCGGCGAGCTTCATCTCTCCGGCCGGCCCGATGCTCACGCACGAGATCGCGCCGGAGGACCGTTCCTGCAGTCGCGCGACGGTGTCGTAGTTCCCCAGGCCCCTGAGATCGTCGGCCTCCTCGAGGCGAGCGCTCTCCGGCCCTAGCCGCAGCAGCCGGAGCCTGCCATCCGGCGGCGCGCCCTCGACCACGATTCCCGCGATGCCGAGCCGAGCGAGGGCGTTCGCGCCGTTTCCGCCCGCGTTCGACTCCTTGATCGTGCCGGTCAGGGGGCTCTTCGCGCCGACCGACAGCCGACCCGAGCAGGGCGCTCCCGTGCCGCCCAGCCAGCCCGGGGCGAATACGAGCTTGTTCGCCGGGCCGAGGGGATGACAGAGCGGAGGCACTTCCCTCGCGACCAGACCGGACGTAAAGCGGCGCCCACCCGTCGGGTGCGCGTCCGAGGGGAGGTGCTGAACCGTCACCGAAAGCTCCGACATGTCCACACGCAGAATCTTGGCCATCGCGCCATCCTCCCTTGTCGCTGGTGTTGGTCTACCGTCTGCGGCGCCGTCGAGCAGGGACCCGGACCCGGGTCCCCGGGACTGAGTCTACGGGTTCGCTGGTTCGCGGTACACGTGCACGCCCCAGCCCTCAAACGCGTCCCTGAAGCTGCCCTGCTCGACCGTCGGCGCTGCGCCCTCTTCGGCGAAGCGCTCAAGGCGCGTTACGCCGTCCAGGCCGGAGAGCGTCGCCTCGGCGGGTGCGTCTGACTCGTTGGCGGCGATGATCCACAGCTTGCCGTCCACGCGGCGCGCCGTGGCGATCACGGGCCCCTCGTTCACCGTGACGGAGGGACGTTCCTGCGCGATGAGGGCTGGTGAGAGTTGCGCGAGTTCGCCCGCCATGCGCCGGAGCGAGTTCCAGATGTCGGACTCCTGGTCCTCGTAGGAGGCGCCCCAGTAGATGATCCCAACCGCGCCATGCAGGATCGCGTCGTAGGCCATGAAGCGCGTCTCGGTCCAAGTCGGCGCGCGTTTGTGGAGGGCCGGGTCCTTCTCCCACGCGCTCCAGCCGAAGCCCTGCAGGATCGCCCAGACGGGCTTGCGGTTGTCTACCGTCTGGTGCTGCTTGTCCATCTCGGCGCCCACCACGCTCAGCGTCTTGTTTGGCAGGTCGGAGTGGTCCGCGCCCTCGACGGGGTAGATATCCATGCCGGTGACATCCGCCCAGCGGCAGTAGCGCGCGAGGTCCAGAATCGTGTTACGCGGCGCCTGGTTCTGCCAGAAGACCAGCGAAGGCGCCGCCGCCCGCGCGGCCAGGTAGCCGTCGCGCACGTCGCCCAGGGGAATGCCGTTCCACAGCGCCTCATCGCACATCCAGCCGAGGAACCGGGGGTGACCGGCGACCTTGGCGGCGCTGTCGAGGAACAGCCGATGGCGCTCTTCGGAGGGCACGCCATAGACGTGCCCGTTGTTCCACTCGATCAGATAGGCGCCGAGCTCCTCGGCTTTGGCGAGCTGCGCCTGGACTTGGTCAGCTTCCCCGTTCGTGAACGCGCCTGTCACCAGGAGGTTGAAGCCGGACTGCACGATGCGGTCGGCCTCGGGGCTTGTCGGACCGAAGTTCGTCACCCCGATCGGGAACCAGGGCTTGCCATCCACGAGCGCGACGTGGTCGTCGCGGAAGTAGAGCCCCGGCGCGTCGCCCGACACGATGTCGAGGCAGGCCTCTGCGCTCGCGACCGTCTCCTCGCCGCGACGGGCCTCGGCGACCACGCGGTAGCCGCCGAGCGGAAGCGTAGCGATGTCGGGCGTCCACGTGGCGGGGCCGGCGTGCCAGTCGAGGGCCTGCTCGCCGAGCGGCGCGCCTCCCGCGTCCAGCAGCCGGAGCTGCAGCGCGAGGTCGGGGTCGTCGCTCTTCATCTCGCACCAGACCTTCACGGCGCGCGCATCGACCCCGTCTCGAATCAGGCCGCGAGCGTTGGGCGCATCCAGCCGCAGCGCGATCTCGCCCACCAGCCCGCGCTCGGTCAGTGTCACATCATCGACCCACACCGTGCCCGGCCCGGTGTTCTCCAGCACGATGTTCGCCCGCGCCGCGTTGGGGGGCGCCGCCGTCCGCAGCGTCTTCACCTGCCAGCCCTTCCAGGTCTGGTCCTTCATCTCGGCGGTGCCGAGGGCCTCGCCTCCTGCGGCGAGCCACTCGATGGCGAGGCGGAACTCGCGCCCGAATTCGTCGGCGCGCGTCGAGGCGGTGAGTTCGTACTTCGCCGAAGGCGTGATCGCGACGCCTGCCTGCCGCCAGCTCGCGCCCGGCTCGGTCCGGGCGTTCAGTTGGCCGGTCTTTGCGCCGTCGGCGTCGGCGCGGGCTCCCTCGCCCGAGGGCGTCCAGGCGTCGGGCACGCCGTCGCCATCGCCGTCGGACTCGAACCCCGGGTTGCGCAGCACATTCGGAGGCACCGCGCCCACCTCCCAGAGGGCGACCGAGTCGAAGCCGTAGGTCCCGGGCTCGTAACACCGCAGGAGCACAATCACGCGCGTCGCGCCCGGCGGCGGCGCAACCGGCCCGACGGCAACGCGCGCCCACTTGTCCGCGAGCGTCGCGCCGGCGGCGGTGCGGGAGATGAAGCCGCCCTCGGCGAACCACTGCAGCTCGGCGAGGTGCGAATCACCGGCCGCGTTGGAGGTCTTCACGCTCACGGTCAACAGGTAGGCGGTGTCGGGCTTCAGGTTGACGAAGCCGGCGGTCGGACGCACGTCGCACTGGCCCCTCTCGGGACGCGTCACCTCGACATACGCGCCGCCGTCGGCCCCGCCGGTCGCCTGCCGAACAGCCGTCGCCTGTGCCACATCCGCCTGCAGCATCCAACCCGCAGCCAGCCCGTCGCCTGCGTCATCGAAGGTCCCGTTGGTCAGGAGGTTCGTCTGAGCGAGGCAGGGGGCGCTGCTCAAGGCGGTGAGTGCGAGTGTCAGCATGAGGGGTGCTCCTGTGGGCGAGGCTGCAATTCGGGGACACGATCCCAATTCGATACGACCGAATTGGGTCATGTCCCCGAATTGCTGTGCAGGCTCCAGGCCGTCGTCAGGGCGCGGGCGAGGTCCTCGGGGCGGCGGCTCTGGATCCAGAAGTCACCCTTGGTGCTGCGGATGAGCACGCCCAGTTCCTTGCCGCCGCCTTGGGCGACGACGTCCGAGATGCGGCGGACAGGCCAGTTGACGCCATCCCACTTCCGCCCGAAGGCCTCGGCCGACTGCGCCTCGATCCGGGCGACGCGGGCGGCCGTGATTCCCCAGATGCCGAAACGCACGCTCAGTTCGTCGAAGGTCACGGTCACGCGCCAGAAGAGCGTGACGGCCATGAGCGCCATGAGGCCCGCCGGGAACAGGATCGGTAACTGGCGCAGGAGCAGGGCGGCGATGACGAAGCACACGGCCATCCCGCCGATGATGATGGCAGGGAGCCACTCGGTTTCCTCGTAGAAGCGGTCGGGCATCGGGCGCTCCTACAGGACAGACTTCAGGTACGCGATGCTCCGCTTGGCCTGCTCGACGGTGCCGCACTCGACGGAGAGCACGCCCTCGTAGCCGTGCTTGCGGAGGATGGCGATGACGCGCGGCCAATCGACGGCCCCGTCGCCGCAGGCGCAGCCGACGGCGGTGCCGGTGACCTGCCCACGCTCGGCCTCGCTCTGCTCGAAGGCGATGTCCTTCGCGTGCACGTGGACCAGCCGGTCCGCGACGAGTTCGAGCATCTCGTACGGGTCTTCCTTCCCCGCGAGGAAGATGTTGCCCGTATCCCAGTTCACCTTCAGGCGCGGGCTGTCGGAGAGCGAGAGCAATCTCAGCAGCGTGTCCTGGCGGACCGTGTAGAGCTGGTGAGGCTCGATGGCCACGTTGATCCCGTGCCGCTCGGCGACGGCCAGAACCTGGTGCAGCGAGTAGCGCATGACCTCGAAGGCGAGGTCCTCGTCCATCCACTCGGGCTTCGGGCCCTCGTCGGTGCACACCGTCGGCGCCCCAACATCCGCCGCGTAGCGGATGGCCGCCGTGATGTACGGCACCGAGACCTCCGGCCTCATGAGCGCCGAGTGCCCGCTGAGGGCCGAGCACTTCAGCCCGAGTTCATCGAGCCAGCCCTTCACCTCCAATGGGTCGTCCTCCATGCTGAGCATGTGGTAGTAGCCCGCGATCGCCAGCAGGTCATAGCCCGTGGACACGCAGGGCTCCACGGACTCGTAGCCTAGCTCCGCCGCCGCCTGAATGCCCTTGCGGAAGTTCATGTCCGCGCTGCGCACGAACTCGAGGTTGATGCCGATCCGGATGTCGCTCATCGTGAGGCCCTCCGTATCAAAGGCAGTGATGAGTGCGAAGTGCTGAGTGCGAAGTACGGCAACGGCGTGCGCGCAAGGGTGCGCGCGGTCCCAGGGACGGCAACGGCTGGTTCGCTGCCCGGGGGCGGGGTTCCTTGGTGGGTGGAGGAGGTTGGCGGGGGGAGGGGCCGGAAGATCCCTACCCCCCTGCCCCCCTTCCTTCAGAAGGGGGGAACGGCAAGGGCTCCTACCCCCCTGCCCCCCTTCCTTCAGAAGGGGGGAACGGCAAGGCGGAGGTGGTAACTGTGTTGCGTGTTGCGATCGCGCTGATGATGTGTGCCGGGACTGCGCACGCGGAGGCGCCGGATGAGGTGATCTGTCCTCGGGTCGCTGAGGCGCCGGTGATTGACGGCGTGCCCGACGAGGCGTGCTGGATGGAGGCGGCGAGGGTTTGGGGTTTCACGGAGCCGCTGAGCGAGGCGGCGCCGGCGAAGGCGACTGCGGCGCGCGTGTGCTTCGACGATTCGGCGCTGTACCTCGCGTTCGAGTGCGCGGAGCCACAGCCGGGCAGCCTGCGGCTGCAGGCCCGGCCGGGCTCGGAAGACGTGTGGCAGGATGACTGCGTGGAAGTGTGGTTGGGAGCGGGCGCGAGCCAGCTGGAGTTCGACCAGTTCATCGTCAACGCGGCGGGCATCACGCAGAGCCTGCGCAGTCGGCCGGGCGTGCGGGGGCCCGTGCCCGGTGAGTGGTCGGCGGCAGCCAAGGTCGGTGCCGACCGGTGGACCGTGGAGATGGCCGTGCCATTCGCGACGCTGGAGCTGCAAGCGCCGACACGCGGCACGCTGATCCGGATGAAGCTCGGGCGCGAGGACCATGCGGGCGGGGGGTCGCGACTGGCGACGTGGCCCCCGAAGTCCACCTACGGCGGGGCCGAGAGCCCTGGACGGCTGTACCTGGAGACGGCGAACCTGCTGGCGAACCCGGACATGTCCCAACAGCAAGACGGGAAGATCGCGAGCTGGGGTTGGGGGCAGGAGGATGTGGGTCTGTTCTCGTCGGTCGAGGACCAGGGGCGGGCGGTGATCCGCTTTGCGGCGCCGGGACGGTACTCGGTCGCGCAGCAGGGCCTGCGACTGCAGCCGGATGCGCTGTATCGGCTGGATGCGCGCGTCAGGGGCGCGGCCGGGATTTACCTCCGCGCGCGCACGGCGCGGCGGAAGGGTGAGGACACGACCGCGTACTCGGTGTACTCCCGCCCGAGCGAGACGTACCAGAAGCTGGAGCTGACCTTCCCCACCGGCGAGACGGGCGAGGCGCTCATCATCATCGGGAACACGCAGGACCAGGGCGCGGGCGAGGTGTTCGTCGCAGACCTGCGGATCGCGCAGGAGGTCTCCTTCGATGCCGATGGGCCGGCGATTCCCTTGCCTCCGGACAAGCCGGTGGTGGTGAAGAAGCTGCTCGCGGCCGACTGCCGCGCGCTCCGCGGTTTCGTGGCGGCGCCGGTGGACGGGCGGCTGGACAGCTACGACTGGGACGTGAATGTGTGGGAGTACGGGATGGGCGGCGCGGGCGCAGGCGTGGGCTACAGCTACCGCAACAATGACGGGCTGCACATCACGCTCGCGGACGACGGAGGCGTGGATGCGGTCATCATCCGTCAGGGGGCGCGGGTGAAGCTGTACCGCGACGCCGAGCGCTACGATGACCCGGCCAAGGCGCCCTTGCTCTGTGACTTCAAGGGCCGCGCGAAGACTTCCCGTATGCTGTTCGGTGAGCGCGTCAAGAGCCGGCGTTTCAGCTTCTTCGACCTGCAGGATGGGCGGATCGCCGACTGCTCGTTCCTGCGGATCGGGGGCGAGGTTCCGGGGCAGGCGAACACGGTGATGATGGCCGGCAACGAGGTGGACCCGGGCGATCTGCGGCCCGCGCTGGAACGCCGGTTTGGCGAGGAGGATCGGACTACTCACGACCTAAGCCACGGCGAAGCGCCGATCAAGGCCCCAGCCAAGCACGCGATCCACCTGGTGAGCGCGCCGGAGGATGAGCCGCTGTGGCTGACCGGGATCGCGCTGCACTTGAGCGTGCCCGATGCGCCCAGCGGGTGCCCGCTCACTGTCGCAATCCAGGATCCGCTGAACCCGCGGCAGGAGTTGATGGGGGTGGACTTCACGCTCGAGGGCCCCGGCGACCTCCAGCCCGTGCTGGACTTCCCCGACCAGGTCATTCCTGATGGGAAGCGTCTGTGGCTGACGCTGACGTTCGGGGCGCCGGTGACGCTGGAGAGCGCAGCGGTCGAGGTGCGGACCGTGCCATTGGAGGAGGCGCTGCCGGAGGCGCTCGCGTTCCGCAAGTTCGTGATGAAGGGGTTGTTCGCCGAGTTGAGCGAGGCGCGGCAGTGGACCACGTTCCGCAGGGATACGGACTTCGACAAGTTCCGACGCGAGAACCACTGGGGCGAGGGCGTCATGGAGCTGGCCGAGACGATCGCCCAGTGCAAGGCGCTTGGGCCGGAGGACGACACGGTCCGCTGCTATGACGAGTGGTTCTGGCGCACAGCAAGGGACCTGCCGCCCTTCGAGCCGAAGATCGACGACATCCCCGGCGCGCCGGAGTGGGCGGTCGTCGCGCGGCAGGCGTGGCTCACGGCGCGGGAGGTTCCGAAGTGGTGGATCGACCATCGGCTCGTGCCGACGGGCGAGTTCGGGGGCCTGGTGGGCGACGACTCGGACATGTACCAGAACTACGCCGACTTCCCGATGTTCGAGCGGGACGGCGTCGCGGCCGAGATCATGGCGGGCGCGGCCAACCTCGCGGAGCTGGCCGAGATCGAGACCATGGAGGCGGGCCTCAACCGGCGCACGATGGACCCGCTGCATGCGTACGAGGAGGGCGTGAACCACGAGGCTCTGATGCTGTGGTGGAACTACGGGGACCCGGTCTACTTCGAGCGCTGCCTGCAGGCCGCGAAGTCGATGCCCGCGCTGACGGTGATGACGGACAAGGGCCACCGGCACTTCAAGAACCAGGACTGCGGCGCCGAGGACCTGCGGATCAACCGGGACCTGGGCGTCGATGGGCACGCGCACCCGCTGATGCTGCACCCGTGCTTCGAGGTTGCCTGGTACAACGGCAGCCCGAAGGTGGTGCAGTTCCTGCGAGAGTGGGCCGACGGGTGGCTCGAGCATCAACAGCCGGGCGCCTATGCCACCTCGGTGGATGTGAAGACGGAGGAGGCGACCGAGACGAGCCAGCGGGCGCTGTACGGAGGCTACGGCGGCCAGGCCTGTGCGCACAACTTCCTATGGTGGCTGACGGATGACGTGAAGTACATCCAACCGTTCATGGACTTCTGGACGCGCGGCGAGGATGCGTGGCCCGCGCGACGCTACGTGCCCGAGGCGTATCAGCGCGGTGGGTTGGATGGCGTCGAGAAGCGCGAGAGCGCCCTCGCGGGGAACCCGGTGACGAAGGCGATCGCGCTAGGCGACCGGCAGGCGCTGATCGAGGCGTTGAAGCGCGACATCGCGGAGCTACAGCGCTTCCGGACGATGTACACCGATGCCGAGGTGTTCACCGACCGCGTGTTCCTGGATGCGATCACCAACGCGACGCTCTGTTACACGGGCGGCTTCGCGACGCGGAACAAGTACAACCAGACCCATGCAGTGAGCTGGGAGGGCTTCGGGACGGACTACGCCGCGCTGGTGCTGACCGCGCGGAGGGACCACTTCAAGGCGCTGGTCTACAACTTTCGCAACACGCCGAGCGAGGGCGCGGTCCGCTTCTGGACGCTGGACCACGGCCGGTACCAGCTTGCGCTCGGGCCGGACGCCGACGGCAACGACGTGGCGGACAACGTGCAGCGACAGGAGACGCTCGAGATCATGCGGGCCACGGCGGTGCCGCTGTCGCTGCCGCCGAAGACCGTGATGGTCCTTGAGTTGACGCAGACGGAGAAGCTGGACGACATCCGCGAGCGGCCGGACCTCGCGATCACGGAGCGGGAGATCGAGGTGAAGGACGGCGTGGTCAGCGGCGTGATCCACAACATCGGGGGCGGGGATGCGCCGGCGTTCGAGGTCGCGTTGGCGGACGCGGCGGGGAAGGTGGTCGCGCGGCAGACACTTGGGCCGCTCGCGGCGCCGGTGGATCTGGAGCCGAAGCGCGTGGCGTTCCGGTTCGAAGGCGTCCCAGACAACACCGGAGGATGGCGGGTGGTGCTGGACCCCGAGGGCAGGATTGCGGAGGTGTATGAGGGGAACAACGAGGGTGGGGTGCGGTAGATTCCCCTACCCCCCTGCCCCCCTTCCTTCAGAAGGGGGGAACGGCAAGGGGCTCCTACCCCCCCTGCCCCCCTTCCTTCAGAAGGGGGGAACGGCAAGGGGCTCCTACCCCCCTGCCCCCCTTCCTTCAGAAGGGGGGAACGGCAACGGCGACGGATACGGCTGCACGGGAGCGATGTACGTTGGCGCCGGAGATCGACAACCTGCCGAGCGTCGTGGTCGGGACGGCCGGCCACGTGGACCACGGCAAGACGGAACTCGTGAAGGCGCTCACGGGGATCAATACCGACCGGCTCGCCGAGGAGCAGGAGCGGGAGCTGTCGATCGACATCGGGTTCGCGCACCTCGATCTGCCGGACGGGACGCGGGTGGGGCTGGTGGACGTGCCGGGGCACGAGCGGTTCGTCAAGAACATGCTGGCCGGGGCGACGGGCATCGATCTGGTGCTGCTGATCGTCGCCGCCGACGAAGGGGTCATGCCCCAGACGATCGAGCACCTGGACATCATCACGCTCCTGGGCATCGAGACCGGGATCGTGGTGATGACGAAGACGGACCTGGTGGATGAGGAACTGGCGGACCTCGCGGAGGAGGACATCCGCAGCGCGCTGGCCGGGTCGCACCTGGCCGAGGCGCCGGTGGTGCGGACCTCGGCGAAGACGGGCGAGGGGCTGGAGGAGCTGGTGAGGGTGCTGGCAGAGGTCGCGGCGGGGGTGAAGCGCAGAGACATTCGCGGGCCGGCGCGGCTGCCGATCGACCGGGCATTCACTATGCCCGGGTTCGGACTGGTGGCGACGGGCACGCTGGTCCGCGGGCGACTTGTGCAGGGGGAGGAGGTCGAGATCCTGCCCGACGGCTACCGGGCGCGGATTCGCGGGCTGCAGACGCATGGGGTCGGCGTGCAGGAGGTGGCCGCCGCGCGGCGTGTTGCGGTGAACCTGATGCGGATGAGCGGGGAGGGCGTCGAACGGGGCGACACGCTCTGCGCGCCCGGGAGCATGAAGCCGAGCGGCCTGCTGGATGTGCGCCTGAGCCTGCTAGCGCGCGCGCCCGGGCCGCTGTGGCAACGCACGCGCGTGCGGCTGCACCACGGTACGGCGGAGCGGCTGGGGCGCGTGTTCTTTATGGACCGCGACGCACTCGCGCCCGGGGAGTCGTGCATCGCGCAGGTGCGGCTCGAGGGGCTGGTCGCCGCCGCGAGGGGCGACCGGTGTGTCATCCGCTCGTACTCCCCGATGACGACCATCGGGGGCGCGGTCGTGCTCGACCCGGCGCCGCACCGGCATCGCGGGCGAGAGGGCGCAGTGGTCGGGCGACTGGAGTCGCTCGAAGCGGGTGCGCCGGTCGATCTGGCGCGCGAGTGGATCGGCGCGCGCGGACTAGCGCTCTTCACGCCGCGCGAGCTGTCAACGGCACTGCAGCTCGACCCGACCGAGGGGGAGCAGATCGTGGCCGAACTCCTCGAGGACCAGGAGGTCGTGCGGCTGGCGGACGGCATCGCGTGCGTACCGGCGAAGGAGCACGCGGCGCTGAGGGAGGAGACGCTGGCCGCGCTCGGAGCGTATCACGGATCACACCCGCTGAGTGATGCGATGCCCAAGGAGGCTCTGCAGGCGGCGCTGAAGCGGCCCCCGGCGGCGGTGCTGGATGACGTGCTCGAGCGGCTGACGGACGCGGGGAGCATTGCGCAAGGGCCGGCGGGGATTCGGCTCGCCGGGCACGCCGTGCGGCTGTCGGCGGACCACGAGCGGGCGCTGGAGGCGATGCGATCCATCACGCGGCGGGGGCGCTTCGCGCCGCCGACGCGGGAGGCGGTCCTTGCGGCTTCCGGACGGCCAACACCCGAGGCGCGGGCGCTGATGACGCGGCTGATCGATTCAGGTGATCTCGCGATCGTCGGCGAATACGCCTACCATCGGGAGGCGCTGGCCGAGATCCAACGACTCGTCACGCAGCACTTCCGCGAGAAGGGGCCGTTCACCGTCGCCGACTTGCGGGACCTGACGCAGTCGTCTCGCAAGTACGTGGTCCCGCTGGCGGAGTACCTGGACGGCGTCGGCTTCACGCGGCGGCAGGGAGACCTGAGGATCGTGGCGAGGCCGGAGGTCGAGTGAGATGATCGAGGACTACGCGTTCGGGCGCCTACGCGTCAGGGGCGAGACGTTCTTCCGCGACCTGATCATCTACCCGGATCGCGTCACAGAGGGTTGGTGGCGCAAGAAGGGTCACGAGGTCTGCGCCGAGGACCTGCAGGAGGTCTTGGCTGCTTCGCCCGAGATCGTGGTTCTCGGGACCGGCGCTGGGGGGCGTGTCAACATGCTCCCTGAGGCGGAGGAGATGCTCCGGGGGATTGGCGCCCAGGTCATCGCGCAGCCGACGGAAGAGGCCTGTCAGACGTACAACCGCCTCGTCGGTGAGGGCAGGAACGTGGTGGCTGCCTTACATCTCACCTGCTGAGGAGAAGTACCCACATGGACTGCCCGGGTTGCGGGAGAGAGATCGCCGAGGAGGATGCGTTCTGCCGGCATTGCGGGGCGCGGCTCGGCGGGCCGCCGAAGCAGTCGCGCTCGGCCACGGTGGACGACATGGAGCGCGAGTACCGGCAGTGGCTCGCCGACAAGCCGCAGGATGCGGATGCGCACTACAACGTCGGCCTCGCGAACCTGTACTCCGGCAACTACGGGGAGGCGGAGAAGGCCTTCCGCACGGTCATCGAGCTGCTGCCCGAGGAGGCGTCCGGGTATGAGAAGCTGGCCGTCGCGCTGGCGAAGCTGGGTCGGCGGGAGGAAGCGCTGGAGCAGGCCCTGTGCGCGTGTCGCCTGGACCCGGAGTGTGAGGCGGTTCGGCGGCTTGTGAAGGCGCTAGAGAGGGATCCGCGGTAGCGGGCATCGGGCGCCATGAATGGCGCCCCTACACGGTCGGGCGCGATGAATCGCGCCCCTACACGAGAACGGCGCGGACGGGAATCCACACGAGAACGGCGCGGACGGGAATCCACAGGAGGACGGCGCGGACGGGAATCCACAGGAGGACGGCGCGGACGGGAATCCACAGGAGGACGGTGCGGACGGGAATCCACACGAGAACGGCGCGGACGGGAATCCACAGGAGGACGGTGCGGACGGGAATCCACAGGAGGACGGTGCGGACGGGAATCGAAGGGAG
>VGFC01000158.1 GCA_016869045.1 Armatimonadota bacterium | reverse complement strand
GATGCTGGAGTGGTACCGGCGCCTGTACCTCCTCCGGCGCTTCGACGAGATGTGCCTGCAGCTCAAGTACAAGGACCTCATCATGAACGGCTTCCACCCGTACAGCGGGGAGGAGGCCGTGGCGGTCGGGGTCTGCGAGTTCCTGCGACCCGACGACGTGGTCCTCTCGACCCATCGCCCGCAGGGCCACTCCCTCGCTCGCGGGAGCACACCGCGCCAGGTCTTCTGCGAGATGCTCGGGCGCCGCGGGGGTATGAGCCAGGGGATCGGCGGTCCGATGCAGTGGATCGACGCGCCGAACCGCTTCTTCTGCGGCTCCATCGTCGGCAGCGGAATCACCATCGCGACCGGCGTCGGCCTCGCCCTGAAGCGCGCGGGGCAGGCGCAGGTGTGCGTGTGCTTCTTCGGCGACGGCGCCTCCAACACGGGGTCCTTCCACGAGGGCCTGAACCTGGCGGCCATCTGGAAGCTGCCCGTGCTCTATGTCTGCGAGAACAACCAGTACGGCGAGGCGATGCCCGTTGCCGAGTTCGTCTCCGGAGAGAGCATCGCTGCGCGCGGCGCCGCCTACGGCATCCACAGCGTCAAGGCCGACGGCATGGACCTCGTGCGCGTGATCGAGGCGACCGCCTACGAGATCGGTCGCTGCCGTGGAGGAGACGGCCCGGCCCTGATCGAGTTCGAGACCTACCGCTTCCGCGGCCACTATGGCGGCGATCCCGAGCACACGTACCGCACCAAAGAGGAAGTCGCCGAGTGGCGCAAGCGCTGCCCGGTGGCGCAGCAACGGCGGCGGTTGCTGGAGGGAGGCGTGCCGGAGCCGGACATCGCGGCACTCGAAGCGCGCGTGGATGAGCAACTGGCCGCCGACCAGGCATGGGCCCTTGAGCAGCCCTTCCCGACGGTCGAGCAGGCGACCGAGCATGTGTGGATACCGTGTCCTACCCCCCTGCCCCCCTTCCTTCAGAAGGGGGGAACGACAAGCGACACGGCGAGCGCTCGCCTTTCCCCCCTTCTGAAGGAAGGGGGGCAGGGGGGTAGGAGAAACATGCGAACCATCACCTACTGCCAGGCGATCAACGAGGCCTACCGCGAGGAGATGCGGCGCGATCCGAACGTCTACCTCATCGGCGAGGACGTGGGCCGTTGGGGGAATCTCTTCGGCGCGTCGAAGGGGCTCCTTGAGGAGTTCGGCCCCGAGCAGGTGAAGGACGCCCCGATCTCCGAGGCCGCCATCGCAGGCTGCGCGGTCGGCAGCGCGGCCATGGGGATGCGGCCCATCGTCGAGATCATGTACATCGACTTCATCACCATCGCGATGGACCAGATGGTCAACCACGCCGCGCGCTACGATCAGCTCTCGAACGGGCAGGTGCGCGTGCCGGTCGTGTTCCGCACACAGGGCGGCGTCGGCATGAGGAACTCCTCGCAACACAGCCAGAGCCTGGAGAACTGGTTCGTCAACGTGCCGGGGCTCGTGACCGTGATGCCCTCGACGCCCTACGACGTGAAGGGGCTGCTCAAGTCCGCGGTCCGCGACGACAACCCCATCGTCTTCATCGAGCACAAGTCGCTCTACTTCACGAAGGGCGAGGTGCCCGAAGAGGAGTACGTCTTACCCCTCGGCGTCGCCGACGTGAAGCGGGAGGGCACGGATGTGACGATCATCGCGACCTCCTGGATGGTCCTGCACGCGCTCGAAGCCGCCGAGACGCTCGCCGCCGAGGACATCTCCTGCGAGGTCGTCGATCCGCGCACGCTCTGGCCGCTCGACACCGACACGATCTGCAGCTCCGTCGCAAAGACCGGGCGCTGCGTCGTCGTCACGGAGGCCCCCGCCGAGGGCGGCTTCAGCGCCGAGTTGATGGCGACCATCATGGAGCACTGCTTCGACAGCCTCAAGGCGCCGGTCAAGCGGGTGTGCGGCATGAGGACGGGAATCCCGTACCCGACGGAGCTGGAGAAGGCCGTCGTGCCGAGCGCAGCGTGGATCGTAGACGCAGTGCGGGAAGTCGTCGCATAGGAGGCGCAAGCGTGCCCAAGACCATTGGCCTCATCTCGACGATGTCCCCCGACAAGACCTGGGCGCAGGAGGTTCTCGACCGCGTCGCGGCGACGCACGGCACGGTGAAGGCGGCGCTCGTAGAGATGGGCTTCGAGGTACTGGACGAGGGCTCGCTGCACCGATCGTACCACGAGATGATGGAGGCGGGGAAGAGGCTCCGGGCGCGCGGGATCAAGGCGCTGGTGATCCACGTCGGCACGTGGACCTATGCGAACGCGGCTGCGGCGGCGGCGCTGGAGGCGGGCGTGCCGGTGGTGGTCTGGGGTGATGCGACCCCGGGCACGTGTGGCCTGGTCGGCGCGGCAATCGCGCGCGGCGGCCTCGATGGGCTGGGGCTGCACGCCCACTTGGTCTACGGGCTGTTCGGCGACGCCCAGACGCGCGCCCGCGTGCGGAGCCTTCTCGATGCGGCGTGTGCGGCAACGGGCCTGCGCGGCCAGGTGCTGGGGCTGGGCGGCGGGCGGTCGATGGGGATGCTGACGGCGGTCTGCGATCCGAACGAGGTCCGCACGAAGTTCGGGGTCGAGATCGACGCCTTCGAACAGCTTGAGGTCATTCAGCGCGCGGAGGCGATGGACGACGCGCTCGCGCACCCGTGCCTGAGCTGGCTGCACGCAACCTTCGGCGAGATCGTCGCCTCGGAGGACGTGCTCGTCAGGCAGATCAAGCTCTACCTCGCGCTGCTCGATGTCATCGAGGAACGCGAGTACGACTTCGTCGCGGTGAAGTGCCTGCCCGAGCTACCGGGCCTATACACCACGTTCTGCCTCGCTCACGCGCTCCTCGGCGATGCGCAGGACCATCGCGGGCCGAAGGAGCGCTTCGTCTTCGCGTGCGAGGCCGACCTCAACGCGGCGCTGACGATGCAGATCCTCAAACTGCTGACGGCCGGGCGCGATGAATCGCGCCCCTACGGGAGCCCCGTGCTCTTCACCGACCTCACCGAGTTCGACCTCGCGCAGGAGATCCTGGTCACGTGCAACTGCGGCTCGCAGCCCACGGACTTCGCGCCCTCACCGAAAGACGTGCGCTGGGAGCGGGAGGGCGTGCACGAGTTCCGCTGGCGTTCCGGCGGCACGTGCCCGCAGCATGTCGCGAAGGCGGGCCGGGCGACGCTCGCGCGGCTGAGCCGGTCGGCGGGGCGATACGAGATGCTCATCGCGCCGGCTGAAGTCGTCGCGATGCCGCGCGAGAAGCTCCGCGAGACGGTCTGGGAGCGCCCGCATGCCTACCTGCGACTGCTGTGCGACCGCGAGGAGTTCATCGAGGCCGTGCGGTCCAACCACATCCACCTCGTGTACGGTGACTGGGCGGCGGAGCTGCAGGAGGTCTGCGCGATCCTGGACGTGCGCCCGCGCGCGCTGGAGGCTGTTGATGCCGACTGAATTCACGATGCCCAAGACGGGGCACATCGAGGACGAAGCGACCGTCTACCGCTGGCTCAAGCAGGAGGGCGAACCCATCGAGGCCGGCGAGATCGTCTTGGAGGTGGAGACGCAGAAGGCGATCCTGGAGATCGAGGCCTTCGAGTCGGGAACGCTGCTGAAGATCCTCGTGCGCGAGGAGGAGACGGTGCCCGTCGGCACGCCCCTCGCGCTCATCGGCCGGCCATGACCATGCTTCACGCGACCGCCGGTTACATCCTCGACGTGCAGCAGGGCGCTTCGCCGACTCCGCCGACGCCGCGCGATCGAGAGCTGCTTCGATCTCTCGCCAGCCGCGTGGCCGAGATCGCCGCCCTCCCAGAGCAGGCCGGGAAGCGCGAGTTGTGGTATCGCCACAATCGGCTCGAACCCGTTCGCCCTCTCGTGCTGGTCTTCCCCGAGGACTCGTGGGCCGAGGTGCTGCCTGCTGAGACGCTGGAGCTGACGGAGCCCTTCTGGCGCCAGCAGGAGTGGTACCTGCGCCACCTGCTGTATCGCCACGAGAAGCTGCACGACGACTTCGTCATCGAGCCACACTTGTACGTCACCAAGCTGTTCCGTGGCACGGGATGGGGTCTCACTCCGGGCTACCGCAGCTCCGGCCGTTTCAAGGGCGCCTGGCAGTACGACCCGCCGATCAAGGACCCCGATCACATCGAGAAGCTGACGTACCCGACCATCGAGTACGATGGCCCGGCCACCGAGCGCACCCTCTCGGCGATGCGCGAGGTGTTCGGTGACCTCCTGGAGGCCCGGGCCCACTGTCCACCGTGGCACGCGAACCTCATCGGCGAGGCGTGCGCGCTCCGTGGGATTGAGCAGCTCATGCTCGACATGCACGACCGGCCCGAGTGGGTGCATCGGCTGATGGGCTTCCTGGCCGAGGGCGTCTACCGGCAGGTGCGGTACCTCGAGGAGCAAGGCCATCTCACGCTGAACAACGGTCACCACTACAACGACTCAGGCGGCATCGGCTACACCCACGAACTCCCCGCGCCGGGCTTCGACGGCGAGCACGTGCGCCTGGCCGACCTCTGGGGCTTCGGCGTGGCGCAGGAGGCCGTTGGCATCGGGCCTGCGCAGCACGAGGAGTTCATCCTCAACTACCAGCTTCGGATGCTGCAGCACTATGGCCTCAACGCCTACGGCTGCTGCGAGCCCTACCACACCAAGTTCGCGATGCTGGAGAAGGTCCCGCGCCTGCGCCGCGTCTCGATCAGCTGCTGGTGCGACATCGAGCGGTCGGCCGAAGCCTGTCGCGACCGCTGGATCTTCTCCTGGAAGCCGAACCCGGCGATGGCGGTCGGCCGCTTCGACCCCGAGCGCACCCGGCAGTACATCCGGGGCACGCTCGAAGTCACGCGTGGGTGCACGGTCGAGCTGGTGCACAAGGACACCTTCACCATCGACCATGAGCCTGCGCGCCTGGAGACCTGGGCGCGGATTGGCCGCGAGGAGATCGACCGCCTGTGGCCCTGAGCGCAGGGCCGCAGGTGGAGAGCGCCGGCGTGTCGAAACCGCGCCCCGTCGCGGGAATTCACGAAGGAGATTCTGATGGCTGACCTGAAGCTCTCCCCCTGCATCGAGATGGTCTTCAACACCGTGCCGGAGTTCGTGGACCGCATCGACCGCGTGGCCGACTGCGGCCTTCCGGCCTTCGAGTTCTGGGGCTGGCACAACAAGGACCTGCCGGCGATCCGCGAGCGCGCGGACCGGCTCGGCCTGAAGATCGCCGCCATGTGCTGCGACAGCACCGGGGCGCTGGTCGATCCGGCCAACACCGCCGCGTGGATCGAGGGCGCGAAGGAGTCCATCGGCAAGGCGGCGGAGTTCGGCGTGCCGACCTCCATCGTCACCACCGGCAACGAGCTGGACCTGCCCCGCGCCGTGCAGCATGAGGCCATTGTTGCAGGCCTCAAGGGCGCCGCTCCCGAGGCGGAGGCGCAGGGCATCACGCTCGTTCTCGAGCCGCTGAACATCCGCGTGGACCACAAGGGGTACTACCTGTCAACCTCCGATGAGGGCTTCGACATCCTGCGCGAGGTGGGCAGCCCGCGTGTGAGGCTGCTCTACGATATCTACCACCAGCAGATCACTGAGGGCCATCTCATCCCGCGCATCACCGAGAACATCGACCTCATCGGCCACTTCCACTGCGCGGACGTGCCGGGGCGCTTCGAGCCCGGTACCGGCGAGATCAACTACGTGAACGTGTTCCGCGCCATCGCCGAGACCAGCTACGAGGGCTACATCGGCCTGGAGTTCCGGTCCACCGGCGACCACGGCGACGCGGTGAAGGCCACCAAGCGCATCGCCGGCGTGTGAGCGGCGACGGCTGAACCACGAAGACCACGAAGAAGGCACGAAGCGACACCAAGACCCCTTGTGTGTCTTCGTGCCTTCTTCGTGGTCTTCGTGGTTCAGGTCGTCCGCCTCGTTCACCCGATCAGCAGCTTCACTGCAGTCAGAACCACGACTGAGTAGACGATGACGGCGAAGACGCCCTCGCTGACGCGCCGGTTCATCCAGACGCCAAGCAGCGAGCCAAGCACCACGACCGGCGCGAGCCAGGCAGCCGACAGGGCGACGCGGGCTGTGAGCATCCCATTCAGCAGGAAGAAGGGGAGCTTCAGCACGTTGAGGATGGCGAAGTAGAGCGCCGTGGTCGCGACGAAGCGCTCCTTGCCGAGGTTCTGCGGCAGCAGGTAGAGGGTGATGATCGGGCCGGCGGCGTGGGCGAGCGTGGAGCACACGCCCGCCGCGAAGCCGACGATCACCGCGTGCCACAGGACGGGCCGGAACCGCGCGCCGGTGATCGTGCCGCGCTGCCCCAGGACCTGCAGCAACACGAAGACCAGCGAGATGACGCCCAGCCCGATCTGCAGGTAGCGGTTCGGCAGGTGGGCGATGATGGCGGCCCCGCTCAGCACCCCCAGCACCGTGCCGGGCATCAGCAGCAGCACGTTGCGGGTGTCCCACTTGCGCCACCAGGCCCCGATTGCAGCCGCGTCGCCCACCATGAGCAGCGGCTGCATCAGGCCCAGCACCTGACGCATCGGCATGACCTGCGCGTACAGGGCCGGCGACACGAGCCCGACCCCTCCGCCCAGGCCGGACTTGCCGATGCCGATGAACGCGGTGGCAACGAACACCGCAGCGATGACCAGAACGAGCGGCACGTCGGAGGACTGAAGGAAGATCGGCATCATGGGGTTCAAGGGGTACGTTCTCGCGCGTCCAGAGCGTGCAGGACCGCCTGCAGCTGACCGCAGTGGTAGTACTTGTGCGCAAGCGAGTGCATGAGGATCAGCCGCGCCGATCGCGGCTCGCCCTCACCCCACCAACCCGGCACGTCCCGCGTCGTCGCGAGCGTCGCCTCATCCATCGTCTCCAGGAACGCCCCCATCTCCGCCTCGGCCTCGGCAAGCGCGCGAAGCAGGCCATCGACATCCGGCGGAGGCTCCGGCGTCTGCCGCTCGCCGCCATCGATGAGGTTCATGTACGAACGCTCGGCCTCGCAGACGTGCCGCACGGTCTCGACGACCGAGAGCCCGGCGCCCCCCACGCGCTCGTGCAGCGCCGCCTCCGGCACCTGGCCAACCAGTTCGCGCAGCCGCAGATGGTACTTGCCGGTGAGTGCCTGCATGTCTCGGATCTCGGGTAGGATCGTCATCCCCGGCCTCCTGATCTAGGCCCTCGCCGCTTCCGCGCGTTCGATCAGCTCATCTTGTTCGGTAAGGGAGAGGTCCACGAACCTCCCGCTGAACCCGGCGACTCTCACCATGAGGTCGCCGTAGCGGTCAGGTTCGCGCTGGGCCGCGCGAAGCGTCGCGGCATCGAGGACGCCAACCTGCAACTCCTGCCCGCCGGCGCCGAAGAACGCCTCGATCAGTGGCAGCAGGACGTCGGGCTTCGCGACCGGAGGCGCGAGCGTCAGGTTGAGGTTGTAGCCGCCGCGGTAGTTGCTTGCGGCGTCGAGCTTCAGCACGCTCTTGAGGATGGCCGTCGGTCCCTCGCGAGCCGTGCCCGTCTGCGCGCCGATGCTGTCCGCGACGGGCTTCCAGGCGTGCCGACCGTCCGCCGAGGCCGCGATTCGCTTGCCGTCCACGTGATGCAGGCTCCGCACTACGTGGCAGCTCATGTGCCGCCGGCCGCCGAAGTGCGCATCGACCTCATCCAGCACGCGCTCGCGCATCGCCACCAACTCGACCGCCCAGCGGTCCGCGCGCGGATCGTCGTTGCCCCACTTCGGCGCCGCCAGCAGCAGTTCCCGGACCCGCCCCTCCGCGAAGTCGCTTTGCATGGCCGCGGTCAGCTCACGAAGCGTCAGCGCACCCTCCTGGAATACCGAGTGCTCAATGGCGGCCAGCGCGTTTGCGGCGTTGGTGAGCCCGCGCTCGTAGACGCCGGGCAGCCGGTACTCCATCCCGGTCAACAGGTCCTCGCCGCGCGCAATGCAGCCGCGCATCAGCGCCGAGGTGAAGGGCGTCGGCACCTGCGCAGCCATGCGCAGACGGTGGCGCTCGCCCTGCTCCCGCATCTGCATCGCTCGTTCGAGCGTGTGCTGCTCCAGCCGCCGCAGCAGGTCCGTCATGTCGCTCACCTGCTCGGCTTCCGGCGCGAGCAGCACGTCGTTCAGCAACCCGAGGTACTGAATGCTGCCGACCAACGCGGTCGCCGACTCCATGGACCGCCCGGGGATGCCCAGCTCGTTGCAGCCGATGACGCAGAACTCCCACGCGTCCTCGGGAGCGACGCCGACGCTGATGAAGCCCTCGGCGGTCGGCGCATCATTCACCAGCAGCGGCATCGACAGCCCCTGGCCGAGCAGCTCGACCGCGCGCCGTCTCACCTGCGGGTCCAGGTTCGCGTGCCAGCGCAGGAAGACGGGCGGATCGCCGATGCGCAGTAGGTTCGCGGCTTCGATGAAGTGCCGCGTCAGCGCGTTGCTGCAGTCGCGGCCCTCGTGATCGGCCCCGCCGACAGTGATCGTGAGGCTCTTGTAGCCACGACCGAGGATGGAGTTGACGGCGATCTTCAGCATGAACGCGGCGACGAGCGCCGTGCCCGTCTCAACGTCCCCCTCGTCGGCGAAGGGCCCGAGCACGCGATCCGGCAGGCCGACCGACACCGACATGCCGTGCCCCTCGATGGCGATGGCGAGGTGCACGAGCGCAATCGCCTGCAAGCCCTCAAACAGGTTGCGCGCGGGCCGGGCCGGCACACGCCGGCACGCCTCCGCCACCCTCAGGTGCGCTTCGCGAAGCAGAGGGTCGCTTTCGTCTTCGGCGGCCTCGGCCGCAGCCTCGGCGTACCGTTGCGCCCAGTCGATCACCGCCTGTAGCGCGATCCGCATCGCCTGACGGTAGACCTGCTGCTCCTCGGTGCCCTCGTCCCGGTGCGCATCCACCTCTGCAATCAACGCCTCCAGGCCGCGATGCACCACTGCGTCCAGGTCCACCGCGAGGTGACCGATAGCGCAGCAGCCCCCGAAGCTGCGGTTCTGCCAGAAGGCCAGGAGCTCCTCGGGAACCTGCCCATCCAGGATGTTGCCGAGGTGAGGGTGTTCCAGCACGACCTGCGTGTCGTTGCTGAAGCCGTGCTCGGGGATCAGCATCCACGCGCGCGGGCGCGAGGAGGTGTTGCCGGCGAAGAAGGGGTTCGAGCGCACGTCGAGGTCCATGTGGGCCAGCACATGGGCGAACGACAGCGCGCTGCGCAGCGACGGGGGCTCGCCCTCGTGCTCGCGCCAGGCTTCCGTGACCAGCCGCGCGCGCTGCAGGCAGACGGTATCCTCCGTCGCCACGAGCGCATCCCGGATCGCCCGCACGCGGTCGGTCACAGCGGCTCCCGTCACTTGGCCGAGACCTCCAACCCCTCGGGGTCGAAGATGACGTTGACGCTGGCCCGCATGTTGGCCGGGTGGCGCACCCAGCCCAGGTACGGCTGCAGCTTGTCGCCGCCGTTGACGCTGTTGTGCGCCAGGACGAGCGCCCCGTCGGGCATCTTCTCATACGCGGCCTGGAGTATCTCCAGGTAGATCCCCTTCCCCCTGCCCCTGTCGCCGTCGGCGTCAAGGTAGAGCACCTCGATAGGCCCCTCGAAGTCCGCGACGACGTCGAGAGCGTCGGCCGCCAGCACGCGCGCCACGCCCGTCGGGTCGATCTTGCGCACATTGCGCTCGGCGCGCTCGGCCTCCTCGGGCTTGATCTCGACGCCAATGAGGGCCGCGGCCTCGTAGCACGCGCCCGGCCCGACGCCCGCCCCCGCGTTCGAGATGAACGTGTTCCCGCAGAAGACCCCCGCCGCGATCATGTTGCGCGGCTGCCTGATCGCGTTGATGGCGTACAGCAGCCTCTGCATGCGCGGCGAGATCGCCGTCCAGGGAATCTCGAACTGCGTGCGCACTGCCTCCCGGTGGGCCAGGAGTTTCGCTCCGTCATACGCGGTGTGCGGGAGGAGGCCCTCGGCGACGAGCGCGGCCAGGGCCTCATCGACCACCCGTACCTCGTCCTCCAGAGGCTCGAGCTCCCGGTGTGGCTCGCGGAAGTCCATCTTGTACTCCTGCCAGTCTGCGGCGCGAAACTCGCAGGCCATGAGTGTCCCCTCGAAGGTGCGAAGTGTCGAAGCTGGCGCTTCGACCCACGACCGCGAACGCCTGCCGTTGTAGGACGGAGCGCCAGCTCCGTCTCCGGCGGCGAGAGATGGTGTTGTAGGACGGAGCGCCAGCTCCGTCTCCTGTCCGCCGGCCCTACTGCACTTTCGGGATCAGCAGCGACGCCTTCGTCGGCGCTATCACGGGCGGGAGGCCCTGCAACTGCACGTGGAAGTCCTCCATCGCCATCCCGCTCGGCTTGGCCAGGTGCAGCCGCCAGACCTCGCCCTCCGCCGTCGCTCCGCGCTCGACGACGAACTGGTGCGGCTGCGTGATGTCATCCTGGTCGCCGACGAGCTGGTCCTGCGAATCGTACAGCGTTGCGTGCACACCCTCGCCTGATCCCTCGCCGAAGACCTTCAGCCCGAACTCCGTCACCGTTGCGGGAACGTAGAAGAACACGTCGCCGATGGTGCTCAGGAAGTGGATGGGGTCGCCCCCGGTGACCACGCAGTAGGGGTTTGTCGTCTGTGTGACCTGCGCTGTATTGGCGCCCGAGTCGAGCGCGATCCCATAGGCGCCCGTCTCCGGCGCAGTGAACTCGTAGCCCGTGTCCTTCATGAACTCGCCCTTCGCGTCCAGCACCACCGTTCCCGACGGCGCGGTCACCTTCACGGGCATCGGGTTCCCGCTGTAGCGGCCCAACTGAGCATAGCGCATGGTGAAGGAGACCGCGTCGCCCTGCTGCGCGTAGAGCACCAACCGGAAGGCGTTTCGCAGCCGCATGGCGCCCGCCAGTTCCTCGGGCTTCCAGTTCGTCGCGAGAGGCACGAGCCGCACGTCCGTCATGTCAAAGGGAGCGATCACCTTGAGCTTCCGGCTCGGCATCCACTTGTCCAGCAACTCGTCGGTGAGTTCCAGCACCTCGCGCTTCCCGTTGCGCTCCAGCACTAGTGTTCCCGTGATGTCAATCGCGGGGATCCCCCCCGAGAAGTCACTGAGCGTCATCGGCTGGCGCTCGACCGGATCGACGAGCGTGCAGTCCTCGAACCTGACATTGCCGATCGGCTCGGAGGCATCCGGCTGGGTGGCGAAGAGGATCGGCGGCTGCCCGGGCTGCTCGACACCGCAGTTCACGACTGAGCAGCGGGCGAAGCGCATCGGGAAACCCGCCGCGGGCTTGTTGTTAATGATGACGCCTGAGCCTCGGCTGCCCTCGAAGGTACAGTCGATGAACTCCGCGTTCCCCTTCACGGCTGCATCCGGCCCGTTACCGGTGGTGAACACCAGCGCGCGCCCGTTGCCGATGGACTTGCAGCCCTCCAGGCGGATCGAGACGGCGGCCGAGGTCGCGTTCAGCGTGGGGATGTAGAAGTCGTAGCCGTCGCCCTGGTTGTTCTCCGACACGCAGTTGCGCATCACGCAGTTGGTCAGCTCCTCGGTCGGGCCGTTCGGCTCGAAGTCGATCCCCGCCATGGGCGGCGTACCGCTCGTCTCCCGCATGATCGTGTTCTCGATGAGGAGATTGCGCGCGCTGATGACGCTGATCCCCTGCCGGTGGTTCTTGTCGCAGGTGACATCCTTGATCACGATGTCCGTGCAAGGTACGCCCGCCTGGCCGACCCCCACGTAGATGCCGTCCCCGCCGCTCTCGGCCAGTGTCAGGCCCAGCACCTTCACGTTCTTGCTGCTCAGCAGACTCAGCGTGTGTCGCCACTCGGCCTTGTCATAGTCGGGGCCCTGGTAGTCCGCCTTGTGCATGCGGAACGTGGCCCCATACCCGCTGAGCGTGATGTTCTCCTTCAGCCGCGCCGTGAAGAGGCAATCGCCCTTGCCCTTGAACGCGCCCCTCTTGGCCTCGACAACCACGCCCTTCTCGAAGACGATCTCCTGGTTGCTCGCGAGCGCGATCTTGTCGACGATCCACGGCGCGCCCAAGTCCTCGACGATCACCTTCTCCGCGCCCGAGTCGATTGCCGCCTGCAGCGCGGCGGTGGCCTCCTCCTTGCTGAACCCCCACCAGGAGGCCCTCGCCACCTTCTCCTTCCCCGCCAGGACCGCGTCGATCTTCTCCTGGTTCACAGCCGTCTGCGCGCCTGCGAAGTTTGCCGCAACCAGGGCTGCGGTCGCTGACACGAGCATCACGGCAGTGCGAATACCGTCCATGGTCTCACCTCGTTCCTCGGTCTTATGGGTTCAGGCGTGTCTGTTCGCGCTCCGGGGGGCGGAACCCTCGGTAGCACCGAAACTGCTTGGCCGGGGGATGGGGGAGAGGCGCCTCAGTGGTGCAGTTGGTGCGCGGCGGCCAAGCGCTCGTACCGCTCGATCACCTTGTCCGCCGGGCCGTCGGCGAGGACCTGGCCGCCGTCCATGAGGATCGCGCGCTCGCACACCTCGCGCACCTGGGCCATGATGTGCGACACGAACAGGATGGCGCAGCCGTTGCGACGCAGTTCCTGCAGCCGTTGGTAGCACGCGTGGTGGAACTCCTCGTCCACGACCGCCAGGACCTCGTCGATGAGGAACACGTCGGGTGACATGTGGGCGGCCACGGAGAAGCCGAGCCGCGCCCGCTGCCCGAGCGAGAGCGTGCGGACCGGGTGGTCGATGTACGCCTCAGCCTGTGCGAAGGCGACGATGTCGTCCATTCGCGAACGGGCCTCCCGCCGCGTCATCCCCAGGATCATCCCCTGGAGGAGCACGTTCTCGTGACCGGAGAGGTCCGGGTGAAAGGCGACCGCGGCCTCCAGTAGGACGCATACCCGTCCCCGGGCGAAGACCTCGCCGCTCGTGGGCACAAGCACCCCGGAGATCAGCCCGAGCAGAGTCGTCTTGCCCGACCCGTTCGGCCCGATGATCGCCACTGCCTCACCTGGATTCACCTCGAAGGACACGCCCTCGATGGCGCTCGGCGGCGTCTGGGCCATGTAGGTCCCCGTCAGCCGTCCGATGACCGCGCTCTTGAGGGTGCGGCCCACGTGGGGCAGCCCGCGGTAGCGCTTGACGAGTTCCCGAACCTGGATGGCAGCGCCCACTAGATCACCTCCGGAAGCTGCCACTCGTGGCGCCGGAAGTACCACAGCCCGAATAGGAAGCAGGCGATGGAGACCGCGGCAGCGGCCAGCAGGTGAACGGGGTCCAGCATCTGCTTGTCGATGATCGCGCGGCGAAAGCCCTCGCAGAAGACGGCCATCGGGTTGAACATGACGAGGTACTGCTTGTGCGGATCGCGCACCCACGGCTCGCCAACGTGCCAGATGACGGGGGTGAGGAAGTACAGCGCCCAGATCAGGTTGGTTATGATGTACTCCACGTCGGTGTAGAACGTGTGCATCACCGACACGACGAGGGAGAGGCCGGCGACCATCAGCAACTCCATCAGCATCAGCACCGGCAGGAACAAGAAGGCCGGCCCAAAGGCAACCGGGATGAGCAGCAGAATCACGAGCAGGACGGCCATCGACATCAGGAAGTGGAACGCGCAACTCAGAACCACCGAGAACGGTAGCGCTTGCCTCGGTATGCGGACGCGCTTGACCAACTCCCGGGCGCGGAGCATGGCCGAACACGACGTGGGTAGCGCGGTCGCGAAAAACGCCCATGGCACGAGCCCGCACAGGAGTTTCACCGAGTAGTTCGGGTCGGGCTGCTTCCACAGCAACCGGACCACGATGGTCATCACGAGCACTTGGTATAGCGGGGTCAGCAGCGACCAGAGCAACCCGAGGAACGACCGGCGGTAGCGGGTCTTGATCTCGTGCTCGGTCAGAGCCAGCAGCAGCTCTCGCGCGCGCCAGGTTTCCGCCAGAATGCCGGGCATGTGGGTCAATGCGTTCCCGGGGGATGGGGGAGCCTACTGAGTTACAACGCGAGGGCAGGTTGGGGAAGTGCCCGCCGCGGAAGGCTTACACGTACTGCGCGCGCAGATGGCGGACGAGGAACTCGCGGGTCGCCTCGTGGAAGCGCGAGGCGACCTCGGGCAGGAACTGGGCCTCGAACATGCCCTTGCCTTGCAGCCGGGCGTAGCCCTCCCGGATGGTCGCGGCACAGTCTCGCGCGGCGTCGATCGAGCACGCCGGGTCCTGTTCTGTGTGGAGCATCAGCAGCGGTTGCGGCGCGCACAGGCACGCGATGTCCGGCGCGTCCGCCAGCGCCGCCAGGCCGAGAACCGTCAAGTGCTGGCAATCCGCCAGCTCCCTCCAGCGGCCCGCCGCCAGCGCGATGGCGCGGTCGGCGTGGGCCGCAAGCTGCCCACCGACGACCCCGACCCGCAGCCGCCGGTCCAGGCCCATCCCGTGCAGGGCGATGGCGCCACCGGCCCCAACGCCCGCGATGGCCAGGCGCTTCGAGTCCACTTCCTGCCGCTCATCCAGGATGTCCACCAGCCGCAGCACGTCGCTCACCCATCGCCCCAGCAGCGGCCGCCCTAGCCACCCGCCGAGCGCAAGCTGCGGACCCGCGGGCGCCGCGCGCTCGCCCGAGCACGCCACGTCCGGGATGGCCACGATCAGGTTCTCGTCCAGCAGCCTCCGTACAAGCGAGCGATCCGGCTCATCCCGCTCGCCCCACAGCGGCTCCAGCAGCGCCCCTGACTTCCCCGCTCCCGCCTCCGGGCACAGGATCACCGCAGGTTGTGGCAGGTCGAGCGTGTGCGGGAGCAGGATCAGCGCCGGCACCGCGACGCCGGGCTCTGAGTTGTAGACAACCCGCTCGACCGTCACACCGTCGTCTCCCCGTCGGTCGAGCAGCTTCAGGTCTGGATCGGCCGGCTCGATGCAATCCAGCCCGAGCGCTATCCGCAGGTCCGCGACCAGCCCCTCGCGCCACGCCTCCAGGTCGGCCTCCTGCCCCAGCCGCGACAGCGACCACTTCGGCCTCAGCGCCCGGAACTGAGCCAGCAGCCAATCCTCCGGCGACAGCGAGTGCAGGAACGGAGGGCTGTCCGACATCACGCGACGAACCTGCCTCTCTTCCTCACGGGCTGTACGCGCGCCGTCGTCGGGCGCGACGAACCACGCCCTTGCATGACGGCGTTTCGCCCTCGGTTGTGATGTAGGGGCGCGATTCATCGCGCCCGAGAGTAGGGGCGCCATTCAGATTGTGTTGAAGAAGGGCTCTGTGGAGGAAGGACGCCTCTCCTACACGGCCTACGTATCTCGTAGGTCGGGATACCATGCACATTCCGCACTTGGCGGCCGGGTCTATGGGTGGCCGCGGGATTCACAACTGATTCGCAATTGCGCCGGTTATTGTTCGCTAGACGCGGGGTCTAGGTTTGTGCTATGTTGGCGGCATGGAAT
>VGFC01000157.1 GCA_016869045.1 Armatimonadota bacterium | reverse complement strand
CTGCTGCGCAAGCTCGGGGATGAGTGGAAGACCGTCGGGCAGGTCGGCGGCTACGAACTCTACCCCCTCAGCACGCAGGAGTTCGAGCTGCGGCTGACGATGCAGGGCCGTCGGGTCTGCGGCTTCATCGACCGCAAGAAGCTCATCGACTACGACGACCCGGAGCCCGTGCCGCCGGGCGGCGACTATGTCCTCATGAGCGGCTGGGGCACGAACTGCGCCTGGCGGGACGTGTCCCTGTCGGACACGCCAGACCTCACGGAATGGCCCCGAGAGGAGCCGCCGGCGAAGGCGCCCCCGGACCTCGTCGAGGTGACATGGGTCCGCGGCTTACACGCTGACAACGTCTACTTCGATGGTGAGATGGCGGGCCTCACCTATCGGCTCAGGAGCCCTGCAGACGCCGAGCGGCGACTCGCGCTCTCGCTCCGCCTCGTGGACCTCTGGCAGCGCACGCTCGCCGAGGAGCACGAGACCATCGCTCTGCAGCCTGGCGAAGAGCGTGAGTTCACCGTACAGTTCACCCCGCCCGCGCGAGGGTGCTTCAAGGTCGCGCTCTATGCGGGACGATCTGCGGACGATCCGGGTTGGGTCGAGGACCTCGGGAGCTTCACCGTGGTATCGAAGGCGCTCTACGACCGGCCGCGCAACCCGCGGTCCTACTTCGGCGGGCACATGGATGGGATCAACCTTGAGTGGCACCTGCAGGCGGGGCGCAAGATCGGCATCCAGTGGGCGCGCTGCCACGACATGATGCAGCAGACCTGGTGGCGCCGCATCCAGCCCGATGGGCCGGACCAGTGGATCTGGATGGATGATGCGCAGCGGACCATCGACGGGCTCGGCTTCGTCACACAGGGCGAGTTCATGTGGACTCCCAAGTGGGCCACCAGCGCCCCGCCCGGCGCGCCCGGCAACCCCGAGACATACCCGCCGCGGGACTGGAACGACCTCGCGCGCTACGTCCGGGAGACCGTGACCCACTACAAGGGCAGCATCCATACGTGGGAGGTCTGGAACGAGCCGCACTTCAGCGGCTTCTTCAGCGGCACGCCGGAGGACTACGCCAAGCTCTTGCAGGTCTGCTACACCGAGGCCAAGCGCGCGGACCCCGAGTGCACGGTGCTCGGCGGCGGCGGGCCGACCGTGCGCCAGTACGACTGGGTCGCCCGCGTGCTGGAGGCCGGCGGCGGGCAGTGGATGGACGGCTTCACGATGCACTACCTGGAGCCCGACATCGCGGATGAGCGCATGCCGAAGCTGCGCAAGCTGCTGGACGACCACGGGATGACCGGGCCGATCATCAACTCCGAGGAGTGCGTCTTCAGCACCAGCTTCCTCGACCAGTGCCGCGTCGGCTGCGAGGAGCCCGAGGCGCGCTACCACTTCCGCAACGCGTGCTTCGAGTTGGTGCGCCGGTACATGGTGAACCTGTCGAACGGTGTAGAGCGCGTCTTCTACTACGACCAGGCCGACCCGTGGCGCTTCAGGACCTTCCCCAAGCCCCGCCCGCAGTTCGAGAACGGCCCGGTGGGCGGCACGATGTGGGACGAGGGGCAGGCCTTCCGCCCCCTCGCCGCCGCCCATGCCGCGCTGGCCCTCGCCATCGAGGGCAAGACATTCCGCGAGCGGATCGAGCGCGGCGACCTGCGTGCATTCGTCTTCGAGGGCGACGGCAGCGCGACCGCCGTGCAGTACGCGACCTTTCCCAGCTTCGCCCGCCGCGAGGAGCTGCGCCTGCCCCTCCCCAAGGGCGTGAAGGCGAGCGACTTCACCACCATCGACGTGGTGGGCAACGAGTCACCCGCGAGAGTCGAGGACGGGAAGCTTGTGCTGCTGCTGGCGCGGGAGCCGGTGTACCTCGTGTGCGCGGGGGCCGACGCTGCAGCGACGCTAGCCGCCTGTTACCGATGAACACCTTGAACGTCTTGACCAACTCGACTTCTCGGTAAGGGATCGACTCGGTCAAGACGTTCGTCTTGTGGATGCTTCGGGGCTGGGGTCGCCGGCCCGTCGGAGCGCAACGGCAAAGCCCAGGGACGCGATCAGCAGCGCCCCGCCCATGATCCCCCACATCAAGCGGTAGCCCAGGCTGGCGACGAGAAAGCCGCCGAGGACGGGGCCGGAGGAGTGGCCGATGTCCATGATGGTGCTGAGGACGCCGAGCGAGCTGCCGAAGTGCGCAGCGTGGGTCGCGTCGGCGGCGAGGGCGGACGTAGAGGCGGTGACGACGGACATCGCGAGGCCGAAGAGGGTCGCCGCGATCGCGAGTTGCACGATGCCCGGCGAGAGCGCGAAGGCCGCTGTCGCCAGCGCGCTGAACGTCAGCCCCGCGACGATGACCGGCACGCGGCCCACCGTGTCGGACAGGCGACCCATGATCGGCTTGGTGAGCGCAATGGTCGCGATCTGCGCGCCGAGGACCGCGCCGATGTGCGAGGTGGGGATGCCATGTTTGACCGCGTAGACTGGCAGGAACGTCTCGACCGCGCCGTAGGCCAGGTACTGCATCGCCTCCATCAGGCTTGCGCCCAGCACCGTGCGGTTGCGCAGCGCAAACCTCAGCCCCTCCCCCGCCACCCGCCACGGGCTCTTCTGCCCTGGGCCTTCATCTGTCGCCGTGGTGTCGTCTCCGTTCCTCTCACTCCTCACTCCTCTGCCCTCACTCCTCGCCTTCCTCCCCGGCAGCGCAATCCCCAGCGCCAGCGCGGTCACGCCGCTCGCCCCACAGACCAGATAGACCACGCCGTAGCTGTCCGGTCTCGCGAGAATCAGTCCGCCGGCGAGCGGCGCGAGCGAGCGCCCGATCAGCGTCGCCGAGGAGTACAGCCCCATCCGCTCGCCGCGGCGGATGGGCGCGAGGTCGGCTACGTAGGCGAGGGCCACCGGCATGAAGATGGCCGTCGCCGCGCCGTGGTACACGCGCACCGCCGCGAGCTGCCCCGGCGTGTGGACGAGGAGATAGAGGAACGGCGCCGAGGCGAACACGATGCCCGCGAGGATCAGGACCCGCTTGCGCCCCCACGCGTCCGAAAGAACCCCCGCCGGGATGCTGAGGATGATCCCCGTGTACGTCGAGGCCGCCGCCACGAACCCCAGCTCCGTCGACGTCGCCCCCAGGAAGCGCGCGAACAGCGGCAGCACCGGCGACTTGGACATCGTCGAGCTGAAGATCGCGAACAGCCCGACCCCGCACAGCAGGAGGAACGCCAGGGGCGTGGGGGACGCTACCGTGGGCGCGGTGTCGCCGTCTCTCTCACTCCTCACTCCTCTCCCCTCGCTCCTCGCATCATCCACAGCGTTCCGTACTGACGCTTGAGGGTGCGCTTGTCCTTCTCGCCGGTCCACCAATCCTCGTGGTGGAAGTTGGCGAAGTTGCCCTCGCCGCGCGCCATCTCGTCGAGGTCGCCGAGCGCGATGTTGAGGCCCATGGGCGTGTCCGGCATGTCCGCGCTGTAGGACTTGCCGGGTGCGATCTCCAGGCACGGGTTGAACTTCGCCGCCCACTCGATCACGTAGCCGTGGCCGCCCGGCTTGACCTTCGCCACGGCCTCCTGCGCGCCAGTGAGTATCCACCGCTGGTAGTTGTCCCACGCGGACTGCTTCACGCGCGGCTCGCCCTCGAGCAGCCCGCCGACGCCGATGCCGCCCAGGCGGGACTTGGTCAGGTTGCAGACCATCTGCCACGATGACCCGTCGCCGTCCGCGCCGTCGTCCTCGCCCCACTGGTTGCTCGCGTTGATGAGCAGCTCCATCTCGTCACCCAGCCAGGGGAAGCCCTCCTGCGTCAGCTCGTGGGCCTTCGGGAACTGCGCCGGCAGCCAGCGGGGGATGTCGATGGCGTAGAGCACGTCGTCGGTGATCTCGAAGGCGAAGTAGATGCGTTCAGCATCGTGCTTCACGTAGCCGATCAGCGAGAGGTCCCTATCGTCGGTGGTCGGCGTGAACTGCGGCGTCCATTCGCGCACACCCGTGAAGCGCGTCGCGTCGTCGTACTCGCCCGGCGAGATCACGCCATCCAGCGTGGGCGTGCTGCCCTTATACGAGCGCATCTCGCGCGGCCACTCGCCTGCGAAGGCGTGGAAGGCGAACAGGATGAACAGGATGAGACAGGATGACGGCACTGAGGGGCGCATGGCTGCAACCTCCGCGTGGGCCGATTGGTCGGTAGCCCTCACGTTCGCCGACGAAGACGGCCTCGCCTGCATCCGGGGGGCCGTGCTGGGGTTGGGTGGTTCCGGGAAGCCTCACGCCCTACCCCCTCTCCTGAATGGAGAGGGGGACGGCGCGAGGCGCTGTCGTTGGTGTTTCCCCCTCTCCATTCAGGAGAGGGGGTAGGGGGTGAGGCATGAGCACGGACCCCCATGCAGGGGACCCGCGTTCGTGTAGAGAATAGACTCGCTGAGTTCTGCACAAACACGCCAACAGTGGGGCGGGCATTCTTGCCCGCCAGGAGGCTGTGGCGGGCAAGAATGCCCGCCCCACTGTCCTCGTAACCACCAAGGGGGGATCAACATGGTACGCGTCGGAATCCTGGGGATGGGCTTCATCGGTCAGCAGCACTTCGGGACTTGGAAGGACGTTGAGGGCGCACAGGTCGTCGCGGTTGCCGACAAGGAGATCGACCGGGTCGCCGAGTCGGCCGCGGCGATCGGCGGCAACATCGGCGATGCCGCGGCCATCGACCTGTCGGGCCTGCGGCGACATGCTTCACTGGAGGCCATGCTGGAGGCGGGCGGACTCGATCTGGTGGACATCTGCCTGCCCACCTTCCTGCATCCGCCCTTGGTCGACAAGGCCCTATCGGCCGGCGTACACGTCGTCTGCGAGAAGCCGATGGCGTTGGACGTAGAGCAGTGCGATGAGATGCTGGCGGCCGCCGAGGAGAGCGGGAAGATGCTCTTCCTGGCGCACTGCATCCGCTTCTGGCCCGAGTACGAGGTCCTGGCGGGGATGATCAACGGCGGGGAGCTGGGGCGGCTGGTCAGCCTCAAGCTCACGCGCGTGTCGCCCTCGCCCTTCTGGAGCCAGGGCGGGTGGCTGAACGATCCGGAGAAGAGCGGGGGCGCGCTCCTCGACCTGCACATCCACGATGCGGACTTCATCATGTCCGTGCTCGGCATGCCGCCCGCGGTGCTCTCGCGCTGCGGGAACATCAAGGCCGGCGGGCCGAAGGTGGACCATGTCATTACGCACTACCTGTACGATGACATGGTCGTCGTCGCCGAAGGCGGCTGGGCCATGCCGCCCAACTACCCCTTCGAGATGGCCTTCGAGGCCCTCGGCGAGAAGGGCTGCCTGAGCTTCTCCACCTCCCACGACCCGATGCTCACCTTCTACCCGATGGGCGGCGGCTCCACGGTGCCCGAGCGCCGCGCGGCGACGGGCTACCTGCAGGAGCTGGAGTACTTCGCGGGCTGTGTGCGCGACAACCGTCAGCCCCAGCGCGTGACCGCCTTCGACGGTCGCGAGGCCGTACGCCTCATCATGGCCGAGAAGAACTCGATCCACAGCGGAGGGATCGTGGACTTGTAGGGGGCGGCAGATGGGCCTGCTCGGCCTAATGCTGGCTGCTGCGGCAGCTCTGGCTGAACCGATTCACGTCTACACCTTCGACGACGAGGGTGCCGCCGAGGGCTGGAACCACAAGAGCAATACTGTCATCGACGTCCGCCCGCCAGGCCCCCACGACGGCGCGGGCGCGATGCGCTTCACGATCGACCCCGCCGAGTTCGCGTTCGGTTGGATCCACCGTGCGCTGCCCGAGGTCGAGCTGTCCGCAACCGAGGGCATTCACGGGTTCTACCGCGCAAACGCCGGCGCGCAGGGCAAGCTGCGGCTCTACCTCTGCCTGAGCACCCCCAACGAGGACCTGAGCTACTTCGGCGGCGATGTCGGTGAGCTGGCCGACAGCGGCGGCGAGTGGCTCGAGTTCTACGTGCCCCTCGCCGGGCTCTCCTGGGAGCGCGGCCCGATCCGCAGCCTCCGCGCGCGACCGCTCGTGCCGACCGACCTCCTCCAGTTCCTCTCCGGCGTCGAGGGCAAGCAGCCCGTCTCCATCGACCTCGACACAGTGGCCTTCCTGCCCGCTGAGGACGCTGCCGGAATCGCCAAGCGCGTGCGGCAGGCCGAACGCGCGCGCATGCTGTTGCCCGAGGCGGAACGCCAAGGCGAGCATCCGAGGCTGCTGCTAACCGAGGACCGCTTGCCCTACTTCCGTGCGAAGGCCCAGGCGGGCGACGAGCGGCAGGTCGCCTACGAGCGCCTCCTCGCCCTGGCCGAAGACCTGCTGCAGTCCTACAACGCGGACGATCCCCTCGCGCCGATCTACCAGTTCGTCGAGACGAGCAAGGAGGAGGGCGTCCCCTGGCGCGGGGGCTTCGAAGGAGCCATCGTCGGGTGCTCGTACCCCATCGAGGTCCTCGGAGCAGCCTACCGCCTGACGGGCGACGAACGGTTCGGCAAGCACGGAGCGCGGGCGCTGGTCAACGCGGCCTCGCGGCTGACGACCGACGAGACGTTCCTGAGCCGCGGCTTCTACTACTCCCGCACCTTCTACGTCCGCGCGCTCGCGTTTGGCTATGGCTGGCTGTGGGATCAGTTGGCGCCCGCCGAGCGCACGCAGGTGCAGACGACACTCCTGGGCTTCGTGCTCGACATCCACCAACGCAGTCAGACGGACGGCTGGGGCCGGCGTCCGCTGCATCGCGTGTGGAACTGGGACCCGGGCCTGATGGGAGCGTGCGGGTTAGGGATGCTGGCCCTTGAGGGCGAGACACGCGTGGCCGAGAAGGCGATCGTCTTCGACTGCCGCCGCCACCTGCGGGACTACTTGACGCTCGGGATCGATGCGGACGGCTGCGGACACGAGGGGCCGAACTACCTGGGCTACGGGATTGGGGCGGGCGTCGAGTTCGCGGAGGTCCTGCGCCGGCAGGGCCGCGGTGATCTCTTCACCGACACGAACTACCACCTCATCGCCCCGTGGCTCATCGCCGAGACGCTCCCGGACGGTCGCCGCTGGAACAACCTCTCGGACTGCGGCCACGACCAGCGCCCGTATCCCGTGTACCTCTACGCCTGCGGCCGGTACGCGGAACTGGCGAAGGATGACGCGCGGCGCGAGGGCGAGCGTCTCAGCATGTCCCCGCTGACCCGTCCGCTGGACTACCTCGCGCGGTTCTCGGAGAGGCCGGGCGACCGCGTGCTGAGCTACGGCGCCCTCGCGGAGTTGATGGGCTGGGAGTGGCGCACCGGGCCGGGTCGCCTGGATCCCGCCGGATACGACGCGCGCACTGCGCTGGCCCACGTGCTGCTCTACGAGCCGGTCCCGGCCAGTGATGGCCCGGCGCAGTACCTCCCGCTTGCGATGCACTTCCGCGGCCGAGGGCTTGTGGTGTCGCGGACGGGGTTTGGGCCCGATGACGTGCATCTGGCAATCGAGGCCGGGCCGCACGCGGCGGGCCACGACCAGAGCGACAAGGGCACATTCACGCTCCGGGCCTACGGTGGCGACCTCGCGATCGACAGCGGCTACGGCAACGACGGCGACCCGCTGAAGAGCGGCAGCAGCCTCGCGCACAACATGGTCCTCATCGACGGCGAGGGCCAGCCAATGACCTACCACAACCAGAGCAGCGGTCGCATCACCGGCTTCTGCGGGGGCAGGCTGGCCGACTGGGTGCGCCTCGACGCGCGCGAAGCGTGGGGCGTCCGCTACGATGCCGACTGGCAACCGCGCGCAACCTCGCCTGTGAAGCGTGCGCAGCGCACGTTTATCTTCGTGAGGCCGGCGGAGGGCGTGCCGCCTTACCTCGTGGTCTACGACGACATCGCAAAGAACGAGGCCGAGCACCAATACACCTGGCAGTGGCACATCCCCGCGACGATGCGCTTCGAGACCGGCGGGAAGGTGTGGACCGCCTCGCCGAAGCCGTGGGACCTGCCGGTGCTGACGTCAACGCCCGACAAGCCCTGCGGCTCGGCGACGTTCCGCTTCACTGTGCCCCAGGCCGGCCGGTACATCCTCTACGGCCTCGTGCGGGCGGGCGGACCGGAGATCGGCAAGTCCGACAGCTTCTTCGTCTCCCTTGACGGTGGCGAGCGCCTGACGTGGGACTTGCCCGTGGGCGCGAACCTTGGCTGGGCGCCCGTTCAGGAGCGAGGCGAGACTGGGCCTCGCGTTCTCGACTTGGCCGGCGGCGAGCACACGGTCCTGCTGGCCTTCCGCGAAGCGCAGGCGGAGTTTGCGGGCTGGCTGCTGCTCCCTGAGGGTGCCGATCCGCCTGTCGAGCCATCTCTCCCGAACGGGGCTATCACCTTGGACGCCGCGGTCATTGTCGAGCCATCTCTCCCGAACGGGGCTATCACCTTGGACGCCGCGGTCATGGGCGACCTGCCCTTCATCCGCCGCGAGGCCGGCGCGATCACGGGACCGACCGCCTGCCTGGACGTGTTCCCGCTCAACCCCGAGGCCGGCACGGTCGCCACGGACTGGTTCCAGACCTCGCGTGAGGGCGCTCACCCGCGCCTGTCCTACACCGCGCAGGCGGTCGATCCGCACTTCCTCATGCTCCTGCTGCCGCGCCGAGAGGGAGTCGCCCGCCCCGAGGTCGAAGTAGTGAGGGACGAACATGGCGTCGGCGTCGAGGTTCGCTGGCCAACCGCGACCGACCGCATCCTCATCTCTGACGGGACGGCGCGGCTGGGGCCTGTTGAGTTCAGCGGTTCAGCGGCCTTCGTCAGAGAGCGCGGCGGCAAGGTCGAGGCCTGGGGCGCGTTCGACGCACGACGCCTCGCCTACCAAGGCGCGCCTCTCGTCGAAGCAGCCGAACCTACAACCAAGCTCTCGGAGTGATGCGTCTTCGTGGCGCGTCGCCGCTGGTGTTGCTGGGAGCGCCGGCACCCTTGCCGGCAGTGGTGGCGAGCTGTTGCCTTGCCTGGCTGACAGCGGTGATGCCGAGCGACACAGCGCCAGCAGCCACCTCTGCCGGCAAGGGTGCCGGCGCTCCCAGCAACGACGTTCCCAGCGTCCGAGGGTGGCGCACCTGGCCGCACTGAACTCTGGACTCCGGACTGCCGTTCCCATGCACATCGCTCTGATCGTGAATCCGGCGGCGGGTCGGCGCCGAGGTCTCCGGGCGGCGGACGCGGCGGAACGCGTGCTTGCCGCCGGCGGTTGGCGCGTGACGCGCAAACTGACCGGCGCGCATGGCGAGGCCATCGACCTCGCCCGGGCGGCAGCGGCTGAGGGCTTCGAGGGAGTGTTCGCCTGCGGCGGGGATGGGACGCTGTCGCAGGTCGTACAGGGGCTGATCGGCACGGAGGCCGTCGGGGGCGTGATCCCGACGGGCACAGGGAACGACTTCGCGCGCACTGTCGGCCTCAGCCAGAAGCCTGCCGCAGCAGCCAGGCAGGCCCTCGGCGGCCACGCGGCCGAGATCGACCTGCTCGAGGTCAACGAGGGCGAGGCGTGGGCGCTGAACGTGATGGGCGTGGGCTTCGACGCGCAGGTGGCCGAACGGATCAACCGGCGCCGACGGCTGACTGGCGGTGTGACTGCCTACCTCACCGCGGTGGCTCAGGAGTTGGTGCGCTGCCGCCCGACCGAGGTGCGCCTGAGCGTCGGCAAGGCGACTTGGGAGGGGCGGGCGTTGCTCGTTGCGATCGCCAACGCCACCTGCTATGGCGCCGGGATGCGGATCGCCCCTGAGGCGGACATCATGGACGGGCTGCTCGACGTCGTCCTGGTGGAGCACCTCGGGCGGCTGGCCTTCGTTCGGGCCTTCCCCCGCGTGTTCAGGGGCGCTCACCTCACCCACCCGGCCGTCCACACGTGGCGCGCGTCAGAGTGCACCATTGAGACGGCTCAACCGGCGCCCGTCCTTGTCGATGGCGACGTGCAACTGCACACGCCCCTCTGTGTGCGCGTCGCGCACCGCAAGGTCCGGTTCTGGATGCCCCCCGCGATGGCCCCGGTCGTCACCCCCCTCCGGCTCGAGCCAGAGATGGGGTCACATCTTTAAATTTTAATCTTCGCGCCCCCCTACGTCCCACCACCCGAGCGGAGATCGAGGTCTAAGGATGTGATCCCTGCGACGATCCTCGCCGCCAGCTTGCAGTGCTCCGGTTGGTACTTCTCGCAGAACGTGGACCAGCGGATGAAGGTCTTCAGGAAGTTGCGCGCCGTCGGACAGGTGTCCGCGCTGTAGGAGTAGGTGCGCGAAGCAGGGGGGATCGAATAGGGGTAGAGCTTCCGCCGCGCGTTCTCATCGAGGAACGTGCACGCCGCCGGAATGAGGTAGTACTCACCCATCCCCGCGCCGGGGATGCCGGCCTGCGCGAGCTGCTCAGCGAACTCCGCCGTCGTGCACGCGAAGGCGTCCGGATCGATGCTCAGACCGAACATCCAGCAGGAGTACACGGTGACCCAGTCGGGGATCGGCAGCGGCGTCACGCCCGGTATCTCAGCGATCAGGTCCGTGAGCAGCCGCGCCATGCGGTCACGACGCGCCACCTGCTCGCGGACGATCTCAAGCTGGGCGAGCGTGATCGCGGCGGTGGACTGCGTCATGCGGTAGGCGTAGCCCGGCACCGCGTGCTCGCGTCCGAAGCCCGGCACGCTCACCGCGCCGCGGCTCTGCCCGACGAACCTCATGCGCTCGGCGAGGTCGTCGTCATCGGTGACGACGCACCCTCCGACATCCGAGCCGAGCGTCTTCTCCGAGTCGAACGAGAACCCCGCCGCCTCCGCGAGGGTCCCCGCCGGCCGGCCCTTGTACTCACCGAAGACCGCCTGGCACGCGTCCTCGTAGACGATCAGCCCGCGCTTCGCCGCCAGCGCGTTGATCGCATCCATGTCGGGGATCAGCCCCGTCATGTGCACCACAAGTATGGCGCGCGTTCGTTCGGTGAGGCAGGGCTCGATGGTCTCCGCTGATAGGTTGATGGTGCCCGGCTCGGTATCGGCGAAGACGGGGATGTAGTTCTCGCGCACGAGCCCCTGGATCGTCCCGTAGTCAGTGATCGGGCTGACGACGATCTCATCGCCCGGCTCGAAGTCGAACGCCGCCGCCAGGATCGCCAGCGCGGGCGTGCAGCCCGGCGTCGCGATGCAGTGCTTCACCCCGAGCGCCTCGGCGAAGGCCCGCTCGAAGCGACCGACCATGTCGCTCGTCAGGCCGCTGTCGATGACCTCCTGCAGGTACTTCAGGCAGTTCGGCCCCATCGTCCGCGGGAAGGGCTGGGGCAGGCTGCCCGTTAGTCCTTCGAAAGCGGCAGCTCCGTACTTGGCGCGTTCCGGTGTTCGCATGCCGTCGCACCCTCCTCTGCGCCGCGGCACAAAAAGCGCGGCCGTCCTCCTGGACCTGCGCCCGACAATCCCGGAGGACAGCCGCGAGTACGGCTGGGGTACGTTCTGATTCGCTACTGCGATTCGATCTCCTGCTTCTGTGATCCCTTTTTTCGCGATGCGCGCATCACTGAGTCTGCAGGTGAATGATCGCCCAGGTGCGCAGTCGGGGGATCGTGAGGCGCACGCTGTTGGGATGGCTCTCGACGGCGAGGTCCGTCCCCTCGACGTTGCCCGGCTCGTAGAGCCGCGCCCCGGTGACCTCACCCCACATCGCCGGTTGCGTGAGGGAGACCGTGACTGAGCCATACTCCTCGACGGAACTGCCGTCGGCGGTGAGGTCCCAGTTGACGACATGGATCACCGCCGACAGCGGCGGGCCGGGCTTCACGCGGGGAATGGCGATGACGCCCTCCGGGCCTTCGACGCGCAGCACGGACAGGCCGCGTCCGTCCAGGTTCGCGTTCGGTTCGAGCAGGCGCACGCATCGGCTGGCGAGCGCCTCCTTGATTGCCGCCTGGTCCTCGGTGCAGAACGTCTCGGGCGGGCTCAGGGCGATCACCGTGGGTAGTTGCGCGATCTCCTCGGCGCGCAGCGGGATGCGCGCATACTTCGCTGCGCCAACGACCACGCGATAGGGGATCCCGAGCCGTACGAGACGCTCGCACAGCGCCAGAGTCTCCTGCCGCTTCGGCTCGTCCAGGTTGACCAGCACGCCCACCAGCGCCGGCGCGGCGTAGTCGTCGAACAGCTCCGGGTGTGCGTGGATTAGGTCGTAGTACGGCCCGAAGTCCTCCTGACTCCCGAAGAAGCGCGGTAGCGGCGGGCCGTTCGGCTCGACGCCCATGTAGATGTCCCACGGCACGAGGTAGAGCTGCCCCAGCGCGTAGGTCGTCGCGAGGCCGGCGTATGTCGGGCCGAGGCGGTAGGGCATCGGCGAGATGACCTGCCACATGCCGATTCCCTCGGCCAGCTTGCACGCGAGGATGTGGCTCGCCATGTCGTCGCGGAACTTCTCCCCCACCTGGAAGTCGTGCAGATCGGCGCAGTAGGGGTAGCTGAAATCCGCGCCCCCGTCGCCGAATTGGTTGTTCACCGAGATCGGCACATGCCGCCCGGCGACCTCGTCGATGTGCGCGCCGGATTCTCGGAAGAACCGCCGCAGGCTCCCGATCTGGAAGTCGGTGAACTGCGGCGAGAGCGTCAGCTCGCGGTAGCGCTTGCGGTACTCGTCGGCATTCCGCACGCCATCATGCTCGCGCACGTAGGCGGCGTAGTCGAAGGTGCCGAGGTCTCCAATCCCGGCCTGCGTCAGCTGCTCGGCGGTGAGGTGCTGCTTCAGGTACTCGCGGAAGCCCGCCATGCAGTGCTCGCAGAAGCACGTGCCCGCGACGCGGCACCACACCGCGTTCATCGCCCAGTCGTCCACGTGGATCGCGTCCACGCCGGCTGCGATCAGCTCCTCGCCGCCCTTCCGGAACAGCGCGCGGAAGTCCGGGTGGTTGCAGCAGCCGATGTAGTTCGGCACCTTCTGCTTCCAGCCCCGCATCCACGTCGGTATGTACTTCATCCCATCCACGTCGTAAGCGCGGCCCGTCGTGTCGCCCTCATGCTCGGGTTGCGGGAGACCGTTCGCGGCGGCCCACATCCCGTTCAGCGTGCCCTCGTAGGTCATGCCGAGGGCTTTGATCTTGTCGGCGTACTCCTTCTTGCTCCCATAGGTCCACAGGTCGCGGGTGACGTGGAAGGCCTGCATCACGGGGAGCGATTCGTCGTTCTGCCAGCGCGTCGAGAAGCAGATGTCCGAGGGCCTGAACAGCGCGCGGCGCGGGTCGGCGTGCCCGCCCACCATGTCTGCGAGCAGGGGCGCCGTCTTGGCAGCTCCGATGTCCGCCTGGTACACGGCGGCGACCTCCTCGCTCGCAAGCGCGCGATCATACACGCGGACGTTGTCCATCCAGCCCCTGAACGGGCGGATGTTGAAGGCGTTCGCGATGGTAAGCGGGCCCGGCTTGCCGGGCGGCGCCGGCGGCACCTCGACCTCCGCTCCGGCCTGCGGCGCGGATCGCAACGTGCCGACAGAGAGCCTCGCCTTCAGCGCCTGCGCATCCAGCGCCAGCGCCGCGAAGGCCCACTCGCCCGGGTCCGCCATGGGCACAGCACTCGGCACCGTCTTGATGACCTTGGTCGCGCCCTCGCCGATTCCGAGGCTGACGCCGCTGCGATGCGGCAGGATGTCCAGCAGCCCGAGCTTGCAGAAGAGCCGTGCCACGCTCTCCGTGGTGCCCGGAGCCTGCCGGAACCAGCACGTGATCGTGTAACTCCCCAGCGTGTCGAGGGCCGGGTCCTCCACCGCGACGGCGCTGCCTGCCGGCGGGTCGGTGGCCGTCGAGCCGCCGTGGCGCGAGGCCGCTGTGTTGTCGAGGCACCAGCCCCACGGCCCGAGGCTGAAGCCCGCCTCCTCGCCCGCGGCGTAGTCCTCAAAGCGCGCGGCTCCGCCCAGCGAGCCCGCGTTGTCGAGGTTGCGCTCGAAGGTGAGGTGCACGAGCGGGGCGACGTCCTGGGCGCCGGTCGGAACGCTCAGAGCGAGCAGCAGCGAGCAAGCAAGCGAGATCACGGAAGCACTCCTTCTGTCGAGTAGGGCCGTTTTCGCCCCATAGGGGGGCTGGGCCTCCAGGCAGGTTCGCGGAAGCCCCGGAGGGAAGAGGGGGGTCTGCAACGGTCACCGGAGGCTCTGCGATGATCGCCCTCAGTCTGGCACTGGCCACGTCGGTTGATGGCCAGGAAGCCCGCTCCCACGTGCTCACCCTCACCGAACCGATCCTCGAGCCCGAGGACGGGTTGCTGCTCGGGAACGGCGACCTCTCGGTCAGCGTGTACGAGACGCGCGACCGGATCGTCTTCCGCTTCGGCAAGGGCGACGTGTGGGACCGGCGGCTGGACACGAGCGACGACCCGAAGCCGCCGCACATCGACGAGATCGCGCACGGCATCCGCGACGAGGGCTGGAAGTGCCCGCCCTATGGCGAGGCCGAGGCGGTCGCGCTGTACGGCACCGACAACCCGGAGCGCATGAAGGAGCTGTGCAGCGGCGCGCCGCCCAGCTACACGAAGCGCCCCTATCCCTGCCCGAAGCCCGTGGGCGAGCTGGCGCTGCAGATGCCGCCGGACCTTGAGGGGCTGTCGATCCGACAGGAACTCACCATCGAGGAAGCCGTCCTCCGCCTCACGTGCAGCTGGCCCTCGGGCGTGAAGCTCAACGTGACGGCGTTCATCCCACCGGAACCGAACGTGCTCGTCGTGAAGTGGGCCTGCGAGAACTGGACGGACGCGACGCGCATGGGCCACTCGAAGCCGCCCGTCTGGTTCAGCCTCTACCGCTGGCCCGACCCGCCGATCGGCGACTTCGCGCAGCGCTTCTTCGCCGAATGCAGGCACGGGGGCTTCATGACGATGGACTTCGCCAAGTGCTCGCCCCTGCCCCGGCCGATCGCGCACACGCTGGACGGCGTCGTGTGCATTCAGCAGGACTTCCCCGGCGAGCCGACCTTCCCCAACGGTTTCAAGTACCTTCTCGCCCCGTTCCTCTCCGCGGGCGGAGCGGCCGGTTTCGAGACCGCCGATAGCCGCGAGGCCTGCCTGCACGCGATGCCGCCGGGCGGCACAACGCAAGGCTCCATCGTGGTCTCCGTGACCACCGAGAGCGACGCCGGCGGCGCCGAGGCCGAGTTGCACCGGGTCGCAGCTCTCCTTGCCGACAAGCGCGACGAGCGCCTCGCCGAGTGGGAGGCCGCGACGAAGCAGGACGCGGCTGAGTTCTGGTCTCACTCCGCGGTGAGCCTCGGTGAGCCGCTGCTGGAGAATCTCTGGTACGAGACCTACCATGCGCGCCGCTGCACGACGCGCTTCGGCAAGACGCCGCCCGGCCTCTTCCTGCCGAGCACCGTGCGCGATTACTCCCACTGGCACGGCGACTACCACACGAACTACAACTACCAGCAGCCCTACTGGGGCGACTACACCGCGAACCAGATCGAGCTGGGTGA
>VGFC01000156.1 GCA_016869045.1 Armatimonadota bacterium | reverse complement strand
GCTCAAAGCTGTGCTCGATGAGGAGACGATCACCCCTCAGCAGGTGAGGGTCGCGTAGCAACCGAACTCAGGGGGAACCGCCGCCACCTTCCACTGCGGATGGGACATACTCACCCCTGCCAATCACGCTACGTTGTTTGGCCGCTGCGCACTCTTGCTCGCCATCGGTCCCCTAGCGCCGGGAAGCTTGACGGACCCTGTCGATGAGTTCCAGCAGGTGTTGGGCCCAGGTCTCAGGCGTATAGTCGGCGATGATCTCTTGCGAAGCGCGCCCCATGGCGGCGCGGTCAGTCGTGTTAGCGGCCATCCTTGCCATCAGCCCAGCCAGGCCAGCCACATCGTTGGGTTGTAAGGTGAAGCCGTTGACACCTTCCCGTACGAGTTCGGGTACGCACCCGCATCGGGTTGACACTAGCACCGGGAGGCCGGCGGCCATGGCCTCGTTGACCACTAGCCCCCAGGGCTCCACCGTGCTCGGTAGGACCAAACATGAAGCAAGCCCGTAGAACTGCGGCAACTTCTCTTGGGTCTGAAAGGGTACCCAGTGCACGTCTGTCAGGTGAAGTGCATGGGTGAGGGACCGCAACTCCTGCTCTTGCTTCCCGGTGCCCACCAGCACTAGACTCCATGGCAACGGCTGCCCTCGACGGTAGGCCGCGTAGGCCCGCAGCAGCGTCGGCAGGTTCTTCTCTGGGGCGAACCGACCAACGTAGAGCGCGAACTGGTTCGGAAGCTCCAGCCTGGCCCGGAGTTGTGCTGCCTGGTTCCGGGCCGCCTCGCTGCCGCGGCGGAAATGCTCGTTGTCCACCACACTGTAGCCCGGGACGACCCGTGATTCGGCCACCCCCAACTCCCGAGCGTAGGCTGCCCCGCGGACCCCACTGACGAACGCGCCGTCCAGTGTCTGGGACACGAACCTCCGCTTTAGCCACTCCCTCACGAACTGCCGCGGTCGATCGATGCGGGCTGTCTCCCAGAAGGCAACGGCCGCGGCGCCGTTCTGCTTGGCCCACCGAGCGGCCCAGCGCATGATCGGGTCGCTATACCCATAGACGCACACTGCGCCTGGTCGCAGTGCCCTGAGCTCGTGCTCCAAGGCGCGGCGCTGTTCGCGGAAGGGCACCTGTTCGAAGGGCCGGTCGAAGAGCGTGATGGTGCGGAACGGGTACGCCTCGGGGTTGGGGTGCCAGGAGCGGGTCTGCCGCGTGGTCCCGACGGCGATATAGACCGGATCTACTCCTGCCACCCGCGCCAGTGCCGCGTGCCGGATGAAGCCCTGCGGGCCGTATCCCGTGCATACCGCGGCCACGCACAAGGGATGACCGAGTAGTGTTGGGGGCACTGGAGGACCTCCCGCTGCCGCTTAGTTGGCGCCGGGCCGCTGGGCCACGAAGATCGGGGAAGGCAGCAAGTGAAGGCGTCCCCCCGTTAGCAGGCGCATGACCGGACTGACGACTCTGAGGCCATGCCAGTGGATCGTCCGATCACGCCGAAGATGGGAAAAGGACGGATCGACCCGCTCAGCGACTACCCGGTAGCCGGCTCGCGTCAGAGCAGAGCGGAAACTGCGGGGGGAGTAGCCCACCACGTGGTCACAGAGCAGCGCCGAAGCGTACTGACGCAGCCTCGCACTCCTGGAGCTCAGGCGCGACGCGAGGTACGCTGTCTCACCCCAGACGCTCATGCGGACCAACAGCACGCCTCCGGGGCGTAGGAAGCGGTGGGCAGTCTCCAACATGCCGAACGGGTCTGCCACGTAGTAGAGAACGTCAATGCAGTATATCGCGTCCAACGGCGGGACGGAGTCGAGAACGCTGAGGTCGGCTCCGTGGTAGACGGTATGCCCCTTTGCTCGTGAATGACGGACGGCGTCTGCGTCCAGTTCGACGCCGAAAGCCTCGTATCCGTGGGCGGCTAGCACCTCGAGCCCATGGCCCTGCGCCGAGCCGAAGTCGCACGCTCGAGGGCGGTCGTCGGCTTGGCGCCCAAACCGTTGGGCCAGGGCAACTGCCGTCTCGTAGGTCCCGATCTTCTGTCGTCTCCGCGCGTCCTCCTGATCGGGGCTACGGTACGCCATGTCCGCAAAATGAGCCGCCATTTGCTGAGGACTCGGGATCGGGTCCATGAGAAGAGTTCCGCAGTACATGCAACGGACGGTGCCGACGTGCAAGGGCCCTGCGTCCTGTTGGGACCAGTCACGGTCGATTGAGGTGGACCGGTAGGCCTCCGGCTGTCGGCCACAACATCGTGTGCGTGTGGGGCCTTCCATCCTGCCTCCTCTCGCGTCGCGGCCGCCCTCCTGAGGACCGGACTTGGCGGCTGTCGTGGAAGGAGGCCCGCCCTCCGGTGGCGAAGCATGCCATCGAGGACCGCGGTCCGCGATCCGTGTGAAGTGGTCCAATCTCCCGGCCGAGAACTGCCATGGCTCAGGGCGTCACGCTGCTCAGCGTAGTGCTACTCGTCATTGCCTTCGTTGGTCTTCGTCGCGGCCATCTGTGCTTCGAGTCCCCTCTCCTGCACTTCCTTGGGGCTAGCGCCTTCGTCTTCGTCGGGAAACCCCTCTGGCTACTTCGGGGCGGCAACTGGGAGGGCCTGTCTCTGCGGGTGGGCGTGCCGTCGGACATGTTCGTGTTTTCCGTGTGTTTGGCCGCAGCCCTGGGCACGGTCGGCTTCGCCTTGGGCTACTTTCTTCCACACGCTCGGACTGCAGCCCTGCGCGTACGAGTACCGAGCGGGCCTGGCAATCGCCGGCTCATCCTGTGGGTTGGCATCGTGTTCTGCGCACTCGGCACCATTGCCTTTGCCAGATACCGCGCTACACCTCTAGCCTCAAGCTACACTATAGCCCATGAGGAAGGGAAGTTCACCCACACTACCGCCTACATTGCGTACTTCGGATTCCATATATGGGGGGTAGCAGTCCTATGGTGGGCCTCCATGCGCCGCAAGTACCCGGCCATCGCAGCAGGCGGCTTCTACTCACTGATTGTGCTGTACGGGGGCTGGCGGCGAGGAGCGGTCTTCTCGCTGCCACTTGTCATACTTGCGCTCGAGCGGCTCAGAGGCCGCCTGAAGACGAGCACCCTCGTGTTGCTGCTGCTCCTCGCTCCGCTGCCGATGCGGCTCTTCACCCAGCTCGGGAAGGAGCGAACCTTAGTCCAGGATGTATGGGCTGGCCGGAGGTCCTTGTGGGAAAGTCTGCGAAGCGCCCCGGCGCTCGATTGGACCTACTTCGAGAGCTTCGAGATGCTGGCCTTCGCGCTTCACACTGTCCCTCGGTTTGAGCCGTACAACTGGGGTCTTGCGTACTTCGATATCCCTCTCGAGACAATACCCAGGGTGATCTGGCCACAGAAGCGGCCTCTCTTCAAGCCAATCGCCACGGGCCGGGGGTTGCCGCCTGAGATCGCGGAGCGGTTCGGCCCCGGAGCGGTGTACCCTACGACAGCGGAGCTATACCAGCAATGGGGTTGGGTCGGCATCGTTTTGGGCTACGGGCTCATCGGCTTCATGTTCCGTTTTGCCTATGAGTTCGCGAAGACCCATCGCGATGCCCCCTACTGGCAGGTCCTCTACGTCGCTCTCCTCTCCCGGGTGTTCCAGCTCGTCGCCGCTACGCACTATGGCGTCCTGGCGGCCCTGTACTTCTACATCCTCCCCGTGCTCATCTGCATGCTGCTGGATCGCACCTGGCGACTCTCCGGGCAACGCTCCCGAGCGAAGGCCGCGCCCCACTCAGCCCTGCCGGCTTCCGCAGTGGCTGCGGTGACCGGGCCCCGGTAGCCGCCAATCTCGGGGCCGGCGCTGCGCTTCCCTCATGGGTCCACAGGCAGTGGCGCTGGGAGTCCTTAGCACGGAATCGCGGGCACCGATCCATGTCCTCCCATCCGCCAGAACCCCGGCACTCGGGGCGCCGAGACCCGCGTAAGGCGGCACCCCGCGCTCAGTCGGCCGCGATGGTGAGGAGGCGCAGGTTGGCGCGCAAGGCGCCAGCTTCCAGGTACTTCACGTGTCCATCGACGAATGCGTAGTTGCCCCCTCCATTGTGGACCTTGCTGAAGGTGTCAGCCTCGTACAGCGGCATGTAGCCGACGTAGAGGTTGCAGCGACGGAACCCCCCGATGTCGCCGAGCAGGATGGTCTCGGCCGGCAGCTCGACGAGGCCCTCGTAGACGCAAGGCTGAGTCTGGGTATAGTGGAAGCCCATTCCATTGATGAAGTTCCCCGGCTGCTCGGTGCCGATGTTCCAGCCATACCCCAGCTGGTTCCATGGCAGGCCGGGCACGAGATCTCCGGCCGGGGGGTTCAGACAGGCTGGGTTGGTCCGGAGGGAGGGGCAGCGGAGAATGTCCTTGTTCTTCATGTAGGGCAGGAGCAACTGGGGCCAGTACGACGTCGCGCTGTGGTCGGCCTTGGGGTACGTTTCGTCACTGTCCTGGACGTACATGCTGACAGCGAGACTGAGTTGTCGGCAGTTGCTCGCTGAACTGGTCTGGCGGGCCTTCTCCCTGGCGCGGCCGAAGACGGGGAACAGAATGGCTGCCAGAATCGCGATGATGGCAATGACAACGAGCAACTCGATGAGGGTGAAGCCGTGCTGTTTGACCTTCACTAGGGTCCACCTCCCGATATGTGTACCCGTGAGCCCGCGACGTCCGGAGGAGGACGCGCGGACCGATGGGTGTCTCTCGGCGCTTCCAACGAGCATACCCCGTAGTCGTTCGTCGTCAAACGGGAAATCCCTTCTCCGGAAGCGACCCGTTTGCCTGGTGAGGCTCTGGCCCCTCGGGGAGGACGGTCTCTCGCAGGCGCCTGCGGTACGCTTCCCAGGTGAAGAGCCGGGCTCGCTGGCGGGCACGCCGCCCCATTTCGAGCCGTTCCTGACGGTGGCTCGCCACGTAGTCGATGCGCTCCGCGAGCGCTGCCGGGTCTCTCGGCGGGACCAGGAACCCGCAGCCGCTGTCACCGACTAGGTCGGGCGCGCCTGTGGATGTCGTTGCGATGAGGGGTAGACCGGCCGCGGCCGCCTCGATCAGTACGATCCCAAACCCCTCCGTAAGCGAAGGGAACACGAAGGCGTCCGCGGCGGCGTACAGCCGGTCCAACTCCTGACGCGGCACATGGGGGGTATGCCTCACCCACTTCCGGTAGGGCCCAAACAGCCTGGGGTCAAGGTCCAGCCGGCCTACCAGATCCAGCGAGAGGTTCTGCGACCCTAGGAGTCGCATCGCCTCAAGAAGGTAGTAGACGCCCTTAGCCGGGCTGATGGCGCCGGCATACAGCAGCCGCGTTCGGCCGTCCGCCGGCGGGTCAGGTTGAGGACGTGGGTCGGGCGGTAGGGTGGCTCCATACGGCACGACCCAAGTGCGACCCTCACGTCCTACTCCCTCTGGAAGGGTCTCAGCCGCAAAGGAGCAGCCTACGAGGATGACATCCGCCAAGGCGAGCTCCGCCACGTACCGCTCCTCGTTGAGCCTCGAAGCACGGAGCGTTCTCCGGAGTATCCCCTGCATGTAGTCCGGATACACCTCAGTCTCGGTCTGAAGAGCCTGGCGGACGAAAGGCCAGGATGATCCCGATTGGTCGAGAACGGTCCGCAGGCCATGTTCCCGGGCGATCCGGAAGGCCTCGAGCGACGAGGTATCGTAGCCATACACCGTGTCAGCGGTGCCCAGAGCGCAGCGGCCAGCCCAACTGGAGAACCTCCGATTCCGCCAGTGGATGACGCGCGGCGCCAGCCCTTGTAGCATCCTCAGCCGCTGGGCGAGCAGGACACACCACTCTCGGCCGCTGCGCGTGATGATACGGCCCCGGTCCAAGTCCGGGAGGTGGCGCTTCCGGCTCTCGCGCTCCAGCGCGGCTCGCAGGGATGGCGGCATCCAGCGGGCGGCCCGAAATGGCCAGCGCTCGGGGTCGTAGTACACGCCTGTCGCGTACCAGGCCAGGCAGTCTGCTTCCTGGAAGGCCAGCGCCGACTGGTAGGAGTGCTGGGTACCCGGATGGAAGACCGCGACCCTCATCGTCGCCGCCCCTCCCTTGCGACCGGCGTCTCTCTCGCCCCCGCCTCAACGAAGGGGCGAGGTGTGGTTAGCGTCTTGGTGTCTACCTCCGCGCTGCGCATGAACTCTGTGAGCATCCGCATGAGGTTGATCGTGTAGGCCCTGTCACGCACCAGCCCACGGCGGGTGGAGCGTGGAAGCTTGATCACCAGGGGCACATGGCGGCCCCGCTCGTACCCTTCCGTCTCCTTTGGGGGATGGTCGGCGGCTAGAATGATCAGCGCGCGGTCGTAGACACCCGTTCCGTGCAGGTGGGCCAACACGGGTCCGAAGCTCCGGTCCACAAAGGCGGTTTGGCCCCGGTACAGGTCTCTGGTCTCGTGTTGCCAGGTGAAGTAGAGCCACCAGTACCGCCATAGGGGGATAAGCCCTTCGGGCTCCGTCACCAGTGGTGCGTGGGGGAGCGGGAAGTGGAAGGCAAAGAGCGTGTTGGGCGGAAGGGAATCCACCAGCGAGGGGATCTCCGCCGCTAGCTGCACATGGGCCCACGCTTGCCGGCGCTCTCGACCGGCCAGTACAAGCAAGTACTCGGGGGCGCTGTCATACCAGCGGGCGAGAGGGAGGTCGCGACCATACTGCAGATGCGGCCCGAAGGCCGGAACGTAGGCGAGCTTGTACCCGCACAACACGGCGTTGTAGCCTGCCTGGTTCGCTTCGGAGAACCAGGAGGAAGCCTCGGAGGTGTCCATCTCTGCACCCTCGCGCGTCCGTAGGAGCAGTCGGTCGCGCGCCGGGACGATGTCAGCCCACTCGCGGCCGGTGAGGAGCCGCGTCATCGAGTAGAGGGTCAGTTTGCCCGGCGACTCGGCGTTGGTGAACACCAGCCCGTCCCGCGCCACGGTGGCCAGTTGCGGGAACTCCTTGGAGAGCTTCCCATCAGCCTCGACGATGGCCTCAGGCGTGAGGGCGTCGAAGAGGAAGAAGAAGATGGGCGCAGCTTCCCGTGCGGGCAAGGGCCGGTTGCGGATCTCGCGCGGGTGTAGCGCGTGGCGCGGGTGCGCCACCCAGATCAGCAGCAGCGCCGGAGCCCATAGTGCCAGCGCAAGGCGTGGGGCCGCTCGGCGGATCCTCGTCAGCCAGTAGAGCATCGACCCCAGGAGCGGGTAGGACACGCCAATGAGCATCTGGGCGCGGCGAGGGACCGGGACATGCTGCACGACCAAGTCGAAGATGCCCCACAACGACAGCCAGAGCATCCAGTATGCTGCCGAGTCGTGGGCGCCGGGATGGCGCCGCTGAATCCATGCTAGCGCGGCCGCCAAGACGACCAGCAGCGCCGCCCAACTTATGCCGATCTCGACTAGGTCGCGCCTGGTGAGACCCAGGTAGTAGTCGTTCCCCGGCCCGGCCTGGAGTAGCAGGAGCCGTCCGAAGAACATCACCGCGATGGGGAGCGCGACGGCCAGATGTCGTCTCATGGTCTTTTCGCAAGAACGAAGAGGTACCGGGCCATCGAGCCCAACTGCGTCTCCGACAGCACCTCAAAACGCTCTTGTGCCGCCGCGCGGAAGGCCTCCAGCGTGATCGCCGCGTACGACTCGGAGCGGTTCAGCAAGAGGGCGCGGAACATCCGGTCGGCCGGATCGACGTACTCGATCATGAGGTACCGCTCGCACAGCGTGGCCAGCAGGTCCAGGATGCTTGCCAGGGGCACGCGATGGGTGACCAGTAGGTGATGCAGTAGGGCGAGTGCCAGCACGCAGTCTGCCCGTGCGCGGTCGAGGAAGCGGGGGCGTTCCAGGTTGTTCCAGCCCAGGCCCGGCGTCGGATGCGTCAGATCAACGCACAGGGGCAGGATGTTCAGTCCTGCCGCCTTGGCCTGCTCGTACAGGCGCACCACGCAGGCGTGGTCGAAGTCCACGGCCGTCACTGCGCAACCGGCCTTGGCGGCGAGGACCGAGTATGCTCCTGTGTTGCACCCCAGATCGAGTACCGACCGCACGGCGCGCTCCGCCAGGAAGGCCCGGATACACGAGGCCTTCTGCGCCTCGGACTGGTCGTCGTAGGAATGGGTCTGTGTGTACTCCGACCAGTTCGTCCGCTCACGCGACGTGCGGAGCCGCCGGAGGTGCTCTCGCAGGCCCCCCACGGTCCGAAGCTGGACCTGGCGGCTCTGCTCAGCGGAGCGCACCAGCGTGGCGGCCCGCTGCCCGTCTCCGCCAACGACTTCGCGTGGCTTCATCAGTCGTCCCAGCAGACGCGGGAGCTGGACCAGCGACAGCAGGCGTGGGTCGAGCCGGGCGCCCGTTCCCAGCAGTCGGTAGGTCGTCTCCAGGTCCACACCGTCGGGGCTCCCAGTCAACAGGACCCGTAGGTCGAGCCGCGCGCGCCGGTGCAGAAGCAAGGGGTACACGAACGTCTCGCAGAACTGGTTCAGGGGCACCCACAGCCCATCTTCGCGCATCGGCTCGATCGAGGGGAGGTCGATGAAGATCGGTTGCGTCCCGCGGAACTGGATGTTGTACGGGGTCGCGTCCTTGAGGGAGAGGCCCTCCTGGAGCAGCGCCTCCTGCAGCCGGAGCGTGTGGAGCCCGGCGTCGGCCAGCATGGGCGCCGACCATTCCGGACAGTATGAGAGCCTCTCGATCCGCTCGTGGTGTAGGAAGCTCAGCGTACCGTAGGCTTGCGCCGGCGCGCTACCCGGGGGCAGTTCGACCACGGAGGTCGGCACGACGGCCCGGGCGGCCATCAGCCCGCGCAGGCGGGGGTGCTCCAGAACCGGCGTCAACCGCTGCATGTCCTCGGGCGCCACGTAACGGTAGACCGCTCCTTGCCAGTGAAACACGGCGCCCGAGGGGTCCTTGAACGAACCGGGGTCGCACTGGACGGCCTGATCAGCTACCGGATCCATCACTCGCACCCGACTCGTCGGTTGGCTCGTCCTCTGGAGCCGGCCGCCCAAGCACCCTATGGAATAGGTCCGCTATGGCCTTCCGGAACACGAACAGCCCCCCGGCGATCGCGGCCCCTATGATCTGTAACAGCAACATGCCGCTGCCAGCATCGATGTAGGCATAGGCGGGCGCCGAGAAGGCGGCCGCCAACCACAAGCAGGCCCAGATCACGGGCTCGCCTCCCGACGGGAACCGTTGGATTGTGCGGGGTCTGAGGCGCCACATGGCTCTACGCTCGATTCAGTAGGTCGCTGAAGACATCCAGGTAGGTCCTCGCGCACCGCCCCATGTCATGGCGTGCCAGCGCGACGGTCTGTCCTCTTCGGCCCATCTCTGCAGCCCGCTCGCGGCCGGTCAGCAGCGTCGACAACGCGTCCGCGATGGCCTCCGGTTCGCTTGCGACCAACAGCCCGGTCTCCCCATGGTCGACGACCCAGCGAAGGCCCGGGACCCGGGTCGCCACGACGGGCAGCCCGGTCGCATGGGCTTCGACGGCGGCCAGGCCGAGCCCTTCGTAGTGGGGTGTCATGACAAAGACGTCACTGGCGGCCAGCGGGACGGCCACGTCGGGCACGGCGCCTAGGAACCTCACATGGTCGGTCAAGCCCAGCTCCTCACCCATGCCCCGCAGATGCGCCTCCAGCTCCCCTCGTCCGCAGATCAGCGCCAACCACGCCCGATCCGCCAACCGGTTGCGCAGCAACGCCAGCGATCGCAGGAGCAGCTCATGGTTCTTGCGCCACACCAGGCGCCCCACGGTACACAAGACGGAGGTTTGCGCATCAAGGTCCAGTTGCCGTCGCGCCTCGTCACGGCGGCCCGACCATACCGCGAAGTGCGCCAGATCGCGCCCGTCCAAAATCACCTGGGCCGCAGGCAAGTTCGGGCATTTCTCGTTGTGGGACTGCGCCATGTCGTCGGACCCGGCCAGTGTCTTGTGGAAACCGCGGGCCAGCTTGTACCACAGTCTGGTGGGGTCGCCGTGGTCGGTGTACTCGATGTTCTGTACGGTCCGGACCCGCCTCGCTCGGTGGGGCCAGACCCGCGCCCCCCACCAGACCAGCAACTCCGGATAGAGGCAGTGGGCGCTGATGACATCGGGGTTGAACGCGCGCAAGGCCCGCAGGTAGCTCCATAGCAGCTTCACCCTCGCGCGGCCGTCCCGGTGGCCGAGGTCGTAAACCCCAACCTCAGCTGCGGCGAGCCGTGCCACGAAGTCGGCGCTCACCCGGTCCTCCGGGTGCGCCCACACGCATGCCAACCCGACGACCGCCCCCAAGGCGCTCAGCGCCTCAGCCAGGTCGACCACGAACGTCTCGGCCCCGCCGGGAAACAGCCCGTTGGTGACCAACAGCACGCGCACGCCGTCTGACTTCTGCAAACCGCCACTCCTCCCTGTCGGGGCCCCGTCTGCGTCTTAGAGCCTGTACGAAAAGCCTGGTTAGATGCTACAATGGGCCCCGTGAGCGTCAACGGCCAATCACCCCAACCTCGCAGACTGGGATGCAGCTACGATGCAGCCACCATTGAAGCCCGATCAGTCGTCTCCTGGCAGGCGGACGACGTATCCGAGCGACCTGACCGATGCCCAATGGGAGCGGGTGTGTCCGTTGATCCCGGCGGTCAAGCCGGGCGGACGCCCGTCCACGGTTCCTCGGCGCGAAGTTCTGAACGCCATTCTGTATGTCCTGCGGAGCGGCTGCACCTGGCGGATGCTGCCCCACGACTTCCCGCCGTGGAGCACGGCCTATCACTACTTCCGCGTGTGGCGCCTGGATGGAACTTGGGAGCGAATCCAGGAGGCGTTGCGCGAGCAGGTCCGGCGCGAAGCCGGGCGCGAAGCCAGCCCCAGTGCGGCGATGATCGACAGCCAGACGGTCAAGACGACCGAGAAAGAGGGCCGCGCGGGTACGACGCCGGCAAGAAGATCACGGGCCGCAAGCGGCATGTGATCGTCGACACGATGGGCCTGTTGATGGCGGTCGTGGTGCACGCGGCCAACCTCCAAGACCGGGACGGGGCGAAACTGGTGTTGCAGAAGCTGGTCGGACGCTGTCCCCGCCGGCAACTGATCTGGGCCGATGGCGGCTACGGCGGACAACTCGTGGAGCGGGTCCAGCAACTCGGCGGCTGGCTTCTCTCCATCGTCAAACGTCCGAACCTGCCTCAGTTCACCGTGCTGCCTCGGCGGTGGGTCGTCGAGCGTACCTTCGCCTGGCTCGGCCGCTGCCGCCGCTTGAGCAAAGACCACGAAGCCCTACCCCAAACCAGCGACGCCCTCATCCACATCGCCATGATCCGGCTCATGCTCTGCCGACTCGAACCGGTATGAAACCGACTTTTCGTACAGGCTCTTAGCCTCCCCAGAGCCGCCTGGCAAGTCCGGGGAAGCATGACACGATCGCCCGGGCCCGGTAACGTACCGCCTCGGGAAGCCGAAGATACGCACGGTGCGCCAGGCCCAGCGGCCGCCTCTCGCCGACGGCTGGCGGGCCTTCGCGTCGCGCCACGCTGCGCTGTGGATCACCGAAGTCCTCGGCAACCAGTTCCACGAACCGATCCGCCATGCGTTCCACACTGAAGCGCGACTCTGCGGTCGCCCTCCCTCGCTCCGCCATCACTGCCAGCCGGTCGGGGTCCCGGCTCAGCTCCGCAATCCGGTCAGCGACCGCCTTGACATCACCAAGGGGCGCCAGGAAGCCATCCAGCCCATCGGCAATCATCTCATCCGGTCCGCCGATCCCCCGGTATGAGATCGGCACGACTCCGGCGGCCAGGGCCTCGATGATCGCGACCGGAAGCGCCTCCGTTCGGCTGGGCAGCAGGAGCACATCGGCCTCGGCCAGCCGCAGGCGCACCTCGTCATTGGGAATCCAGCCGCAGATCAAGGCTCGGTCGCCGGCGCCAGCCGCTTCCAGTTGCGCCGCCAGTCTGGCGTCGGTTCCGCCGTAGATCCCGAGGCGGTAGTCCACACCGCGGGCTTGCAGCTCGCGCGCGACCTTGGGCAGATCGTAGACGCCCTTGACGGGATCGAACCGGCCCACGTATACGAGCCGAATCGGGCCAAGCCTTACCGGCCGCAACCGCCGTGGAGGCAGCGCCAGACCGTTGTGCAGGACCGCCACCTTCCGTTCCGACAAGCGCCACTCGCGGTAGACCCTCTGCGCGCAACCCTCCGAGACGCAGAGCAGGCGGTCGAGCGCGCCCGCCTGCTCCCTTGCGGCCAGATGGATCCCCAGCCTCAGCCCATGCACGCCGTAGTAGGTCCGCGTCTCGACGGGCAGGCAGCCCAGCGTCGGCTCCATCTCCATGGCCTGGTTCAGGTAGAACACGTCCTGCGGGTGGGCGTTGAACCAGTGCCAGATCCTGCGGTTCTGCTCGTCCGTGGGCAGCCCCAGGAGGTCCAGGTTCACAAACCGAGCCGGCGCCCCGGGCGGTCTCCAGGTGCCCTGGCCTCCCAGGCCGCACGTCACCAACGTGACATCATGGCCCCGCTGGGCCAGCTCCGAGGCGAGGTCGCGGCATACGGGCGCCGCCCCGGGGCCGTCGGCGACGCCGATCCCGATGCAGACCCGCAGCGCACCCAGCGCCGCGACGCCCATGCCGTCGCCCGCGGTCGAGCTCATACGTACCCCAGGTCGGCCAGTTTGGCCTCGACCGCGGCGCTCTCAGCCTCGGTGTACGGCGTGCCGACCTCGCCGCCTCCTCTCCGCGTCATAGGGCGATCCGAGAAGGTCGGCGGCGATTGGCCCGGCGTCAGAATCTCACTGAGCACCCGACCGTCCATGTATCCCGGCACAGGCAGCCCGAGCGTGTGTAGCAGCGTTGGCGCGAAGTCTCGCAGACGTCCGTCGTCTACCCGGGCCCCAGCAGTGATGCCGGGGCCCGACGCGAACAGCACCGCCTTCAGCGAGTGCTCTGCGGCGCGCAGGGCGGGCGCTTCGGCGCATGTCAGGGCCTCGGCTACCGGGATCACGAGTCGCCCCTCGTGCACAGTGCCGCGAAGCGCCCGCCGTGCGGGCCCGTTCAGTGCGGCGATGTTCGATTGGGCCGGCATGAGAGCAAGGTCGGGCCGGGGGATCGCGCTGTCCCCCTCGAGCGCCTCTTCCCCACGAACCGCAGCGTAGAGCGACTCACCCGTGTCGGGGGCCGTGATCCCCGAGGCCCATTCCATCACCTGCCGAATGACGTCCTCGTAGCTCTCCGGAGCCACCCGCCCTTCAGGCTCGCGGCCGTGGAGGTTCACCGTGACATACGCATAGGTCGACGGGTTCCACAGGAACGCGTGTTGCCGGCTCCACTGCAGCGTTCTCGACCTGACCGACACGCTGCGCGTCAGGCAGCGAGGCAGCATCTGCACGCCGAGCGCCCTAACCCGCGCCGCGCGCGCGCTCTGTAGCCACCGACTCAAGCGGGCGGGCAGCCCCCCCTGCGAGGGCACCTCCCCCGTGGCTTCGTTGGCCGCGCCACCGAAAGCCCCGCCGAACCGATCCGTCAGTCGGTCGAGATCCACCAGGTACTCCGCGATTGCCCCGCCATGGTCGGAAACGACGAAGAGGAGGGTGTTGTCGCCCACGGCCTCCATCAGTTTGCCCAGCAACCGATCGGCTCGCGCGTACGCCAGTGCCGCCAGATCCTCGATGACTAGCCCATTCCGGGCTTCTGCCCGTCGTGTCAGCAGGTAATGGTGCTGGGCGAAATCCACGTATCCGACCGTGTAGGCGAACACATCCGTGGTATGCTGACGGAGGAGGTGCAGGCAGACCTCTTCCTCGGAATCCATGTGGTCGAGCAGCTTGTCGATGTCCGGCTCACCGCTGCTCTTGGTCGGCCACGACAGCGAGTGGTGCGGGTGCGCGGCCAGAATCTCGGCACATAGCTCCGGCGGGTGAGTGGCCTCCGGGGTCAGGGCAGGAGTGCCCATGATGCCTGAGACCATGTACCCGGTCAGTGGCTCCACGGGGTATGTGTACGGCATCTGGAAGATCCCAGTGGTGAGGCCGGCTTCGTTCAGCAGCTCCCAGAAGGCGGGCGCCAGACGGTGCGTGCTGTCCGTGTACGTCATGGAGTACGTACCCGGGGGGACCAGGGCAAAGCCGATGACGCCGTGCTTGGCCGGTTCGACGCCCGTGTAGATGGTGTTCCAGGCGCAGGGCGTGACCGGAGGCATCGTTGAGCGCAGCGCGCCCCATGCGCCAGCGGCCGCCAGCTGCGCCAGGTTGGGCAACTGCCCGGCGCGAAGCAACTCACCGATGAGGTCTGGATCAGCCCCATCGATGCCCAGTATGACCGCTTCTGGTCGCGACATGCTTCGCACGCGTCGGTTCCTCCCGGGCCCTTGTCTTGGGGCCGGCTTGGCTAGGGCGTTCGCGCCGTCGCGATAAGGGTACACTCATGTCGGGTGTCTCGACGACAGTCCAGGCCGGCCGTTTCGAGTACCCTCTCCATCTCGCGTAGCTTGTCCCTTGCCTCGCGGTGCACCTCGATCTGCAGGGCCCTGACCCGCGGCAGCCAGTCCCGCGGCCCTTCCAACAGCACTGCCCTCTCGGCTCCTTCGATGTCCATCTTCAGGAAATCCGCTGTCGCGACACCGTGCTCGCGCAGGAGGGCGCTCACGGTCAGTGCCCGAGCCTTCCTGGCGCCGGCCCCCCTGCAGTTTCGATGACTCGGTACGCGTCCTCGCGAGCGCCGCCGTACTCAACCTCCCCGTCCGACGACCAGATCGCCGCATTCACCAGCGTGAACCGCCTCTCCCACGGGGCCAGGTTCCGAAGTGCCAGGTCGTGGTTGTCGCGGTCCATCTCCACGGCGAGGACGCGAGCCGAGGGGTACGCGTACAGGTAGTGCGCCGCCGTGTACCCTACGTTGGCCCCGAGATCGACAATCCAGGCTGGGTCTGTCAGCGGGTCCCGAGGCGCATGGTACTGGTGCGCGAAGGTGTCGAGAAGGGTCCGCCAGTCCGCGGTTCCCGGCCGGCACCATACTGGCGTTCCCCCCAGGAGCCTTGGGTGCATCGGCAGTGGCTGCCCCCGGCGCTCGCAGACGACGCCGTGGCGCAGGCGCATTGCGTTGGCGACGTCCGCCCACTGCGTGAACGCACGGCGCACGAGAGTCGTTCTCTCCAGCCAATGTCGCAGTCCTTGCAGCATGTGGGTGCGGAGTCCCTTGGTGGCGTTCCGGCGAGTATGTCCCATCCGCAGTGGAAGGTGGCGGCGGTTCTCCTTGAGTTGGCCAGCTACGCGACCCTCACCTGCTGAGGGCTGATCGTCTCCTCATCGAGCACAGCTTTGAGCATCCAGAGGTCCTGGTAGCCCATGATCTTGCGGAAGCTCTTCTCGGTCTCCAAGAGGGCGGCGGCGGCCCACCGGAGGACCATCTCACCGCTCTGCCAGTTCGTGACCCGTCGGGTTCGTAGACGCACTCCCGAGGTCGGGCTCTCCACGATGTTCGTGGTCGCCAAGCAGCGCCGCAGGCCAACCGACAAGCCCAGGCGGTTGACGGTGAAGGTCTCCTCCAGACCTTCGAGCAGACTGGCGGCGGCCGAGGGGTAC
>VGFC01000155.1 GCA_016869045.1 Armatimonadota bacterium | reverse complement strand
CACTTCGCGGCGGAGAGCCACAACGATCGCTCGATCCACGGGCCCGGCGGCGCGGTGACCACAAACGTGCTGGGCACCTTCACGCTGTTGGAGGCGTCTCGGAACGCCGACATCGAGCGCTTCGTCTTCATCTCGACCGACGAGGTCTACGGCGAGGCGCTCGACCGGCCCAAGACCGAGAGTGACCCCCTGCAGCCGCGCGGCCCGTATTCGGCCAGCAAGGCGGGTGCGGACCTGATGTGCACCGCGTACTTCGTCACCTATGGACTGCCCGTCATCATCCACCGCGCCACGAACAACTACGGGCCCTACCAGTACCCCGAGAAGCTGATCCCCCTGTTCTGCTACCGCGCGCTGCGGGACAAATCGCTGCCCGTCTACGGCGACGGGCGGCAGGTGCGGGACTGGTTGCACGTGAGCGATAACTGCCGGGCCATCGAGCTGCTCATCGAGCGCGGCGAGCCGGGCGAGGCGTACAACGTCCCGGGGGCCAACGAGCACCCGAACCTGGACGTCATCCGGCTGATGCTGGATGAGTTGGGGAAGCCGGAATCGCTGATCGACTTCGTGGAGGACCGGCCCGGCCACGATGTGCGCTACTCGCTCGACGGGACGAGGATCGCGCAGCTTGGCTGGCGCGCGGAGGTGGAGTGGGAAGCCGGAATGCGCAGCACGTTCCGCTGGTTTGCGGAGCATCAGGACTGGCTGGAGGCGAGCGTCAAGCGGGGGGAGGACTTCCTCCGACAGTGGTACGCAACGCGGGGCTGGGGGGGCCCGGCACCCCGGTAGGGGCGCGCGGTGCCGGGCCTCTAGCGCCATGAGTTGCGGCCCTACATGAGCACGGCAGGACGAGTATCCCGGGCCTCCGGCTAGCGCCCGGTCGTGGGTCAGTCTGCGGGAAGGAGACGAAGTCTGGAGCAAGCCACTTGGGCGGTCCCTACTGGATCGGCCAGGCGGGTATGGTCTGGTCGATCGCCGCCATCAAGGGGATCGTGTTCGCTATGCACGCCGCTACCTTTGAGTAGTGGGTAATGTCGTCGTAGCGCAGGGTTTTCCCCTTCCTATCGCTCAGCCACCGGGCCATTGGCTGGTGGCCGCCAATCTGGAATGCAAAGACCTCGGGTGGGATGGGCGCGAAGTACTGCAGTTGGTTGATGTAGACTCTTCCCCGGTCGCGGTCATACCGCACTGTCTCGACAACCTCGTGGCCCGAGGGCTGCAGTGTCACCCCTGGCTCGCTGAGACCAGGATGGCGGAGCAGGTGGAACTGCATGAGTTCGCCGCCTAGCTGGGCCAGGCGAGCGAACCGGGAGGGATCGGCTCCAATCGGGATGCGGGGGAACCCAGTCCTCAGCAGACCGGCGTACCGGCGGCGATAGGTCGGGGAGTACAGCACCGCATAGATATACCCCAGCACCTCCTCGGGCCCGAACGCCGCAACGTCACCTGCGGCACCGCTCTCGGCGAACCGGAGTTCCGTGCCCGCCGCGATGGCATTGATGAAGTCCATGCTGAGGTTCGGGTGACGCGCGCGCACTTCCCGTGCCTCCTCCTCCCGCACGTACCTGTACAGCGGGAAGATCAGGCTCCCGTCGTACTTCGCGCTGATCTTGTGCTGGCCGCACACGGCATCCGTGACGAGCGCGCCGAATGCCTCGCGCGTCTGGCGCGTCGTCACGAGCGCAAGGTTCCCAGCCAGCATGTCCTCGTTGACCGCCTTGCGGGGCCGGTCAATCAGCTCCGGGCACCAGTACAGGTAGCGGAAGTCGAATGGCCGATAGAGACATCGTATCGCGCGGTCCTCCCAGCCGTCGCCGTAACTTCGGAGCGCGCGCTGGCACTCCTTGGTCCTCTCCCGGTCCATACGCAGCACGGAGGAAGCGGCGCCTTCGGGGTCGGCGTCTCGGAGTTGCTTGATCTTCCGCAGCAGGGCCAAACGGTCGGCGTCGATCACGAATGCGTCGCGATGCGTGTTCATGCCCATGCTATGGATCGGGAAGATCGCATCTACGGGCCAGCCAGCATCGAACTCCAGGCGGAGGGAATCGTCCTGCGGCATGTACCGATACAGCGGCCCAGACAGCGGGACATCTTCCCAGTCAGTAGTTCCGGCATTGTTGTGGTAGAGCCAGCCCCCCTTGCTCTTCCTGTCCCCCCACAGGTCCGCATGGCGGATGGATCGAGAACCCGGCTGCCCGGGGACCTTGCTGAACAGCCCGATGGCGACGCCCTGCTGGATGTCGAACACGTTCTTGTCCGTGCCGCCGCCTGGGGGCCGCTCCCGCTTCTTCGCATTGCCGTGGAGGTCCAGTACCCGGATTGAGGTGAAGAGGTCGGCAAGTTGCTGCCTCATGCCACGGAATGTCGGGTTGTCGAGGTACCCGTGGTTAGTGACGAAGGCCAGAATCCCATAGCCCGTGAGGCCAATCCGCCACTGGCCAAACCGCACGAACTTCACGTAGTCGTCCTGCAGCCACTTGGTGTTCCTCTCGCCAAGCGGTGCGCCGTCCACTCGGTAGTAGTCCCGAAGCAGCTCCCCGATGAAGGTCCTCCTCCGGACCCGGGCGCCCTTGGGGCCTGCTGTCCTGGTAATCCTGCCTCTCTTGGTTCGCACCTCATACTGTGCCCCCGCGGGCACATGCTCGATGTACTCGCTGAGGTTGGCCGAGTGCCCGGCGTAGGGCGGATTGCCAAGAACAACCATGATGCTCTCACCGCGCTTGATTCTGGCGGCGGAGGCTGCCTCTCGGGCCAGAAACGGCGCGAAGTACATCTCGATCTGGGCCTTTGACTCCTCAAGCGTGTTGGTCAGGTACACGCCCAGCCGCTGGTCCCCGCTGAAGTCGTAGCCCTGATCGCGCAGCAACATGCCCAACTTGAGGTGCGCAATAGCGTAGGGAGCCATGAGGAACTCGAAGCCGAAGACCCTCCGCAACAGGTGATCGTTGACGTAGGCCGACCAAGCTCCAAGCCCCTGCTTCTCGGTAATGGTCCTGTGGATGTGCTCAATGACGAAGTAGAGGAACGTCCCCGTGCCGCAGGCCGGGTCCAGGACGAACACGTTCTTATCTGCCAGTCCCTGGGGCTTGTCGAACTCCGTCTTGAGGAGGTGGTCAACGGAGTCTACGATGTATGAGACCACCGGTTCGGGCGTATAGTAGACGCCTCGCCGTTTGCGTTCGTCAGGGTTGTATTCGCTCAGGAACGTCTCATAGAAATGGATGATCGGGTCTTCTCGCCCCTTCTGGTGTTGACCGAGAGCCCGGTTGATCTCAACCATATCGGCGGAGGCGATCAGGGCGGCCAACTGGTCCACGATCCAGTCCACATCATCATGCAGGTTCACACCCGCGATCTGGTCGAACATCTCGCGCAGGAACGGGTTGGTCTTGGGCAGATCCCAGGCCGCCGACTGGCGGGAGAACCCCGTGCCGACGGGTTCGTTGCAGCGTGCTGCAAAGAGGCCGTAGGCGAGCGTCTGGGCGTACATATCCGCGAACTGGTCCTCGCTGAGGCTGCGGAGGATCGTGCTGCGGAAGGCCGCCAGTTGCGCGTGGAGTCGCTCGCCGCCGGGCCCGTCCCGCAGAGCGTATCGGATAGCCTCTTCGGCTATCCGCGCCAGCGACGCCATCCGCACGGCGAGGGATCTTGGAGCCGCCGCTACCGGCACGCTCCACAGCATGAAGCGGTCGAGCACTTGCGCGACCTCCTGGTGCCCTGCCAAGGTGGTCGCGATCCGGCCCCTCGCCATCGTCCCCAGAGATGCCTTCTCCCTTAGGGCCCCATCCGTGTACCAGCGGAACTCCAGGTAGTTAGTGAGTAGCAGACTGGGGAATGCCTTGAGGTACTGAGAGAGCTGCTCTGACTTCTCCACGCGGTCAAGGTCCTTGCCGATGTCCTTCGTCTCCACCCACCCGACGTACCGCTCTCCGCACCTGACCACGTAGTCGATGGCCCAGGAGTCGCGACGTTTCGGCTCATTGACGACGGCCAGTCTTGACTCCGGGGTCTTCTGGCGACCTACGGCCTCCAACAGCGTCTGCAGAGCGGAACGGTAGGAGTGCTCTCCCGCGAGATCCGTGCTGAGGACCTTCCGAAGCTCGGCGACGTAGGCGTGCAGTAAGGACATGGCTTCTCCGGCTGGCAAGCGGCGGTAGCGGCTCAGTTAGAACTCAGGATGCCGACAGTCTAGCGCCCGCCGTTGTCCAGGATCACGCGCAGCTCGTCCTTGGCTACGAGCGCCTCGGTTTGGTCGTAGACGTTCGCCTCGAGCAGGTGCTCTCCGTCAGCGTAGCTGAGGGTGTCCCACGTCCAGCGGTACGGCTCGTCGGTGGAGACGTAGCAGCAGCGGCCATCGACGAGGACCTCGATCCACTTCACCTGAAGCCTCTCACCGACCTCGATCGTCACCGGCGTTTTGCCGCTCACGGCGCGTCCGGCCTGGTGGATCAGGATGCGGACCCCGTCCGCCGGGGGTGGAGGGAGGTCCTGAACCGGGTCGCGGACCATGACCGGAGGATGGCGTTGCCCGTTCGGCGGCTCGGTCACCCCGCCCGCAGGACTTGCCGGCCCAGGGGGCGCAGGCTCAGGTCCCACGGGACGAGGCGGCAGAGCCGCGATGTACACCGGCTTGGCCCCCACCTCGGCGGGCACCGTGTCAAGGAAGTACGAGTCGGCGATCAGCTCGCGGTACGACGCCAGGATCGTCGGGTCATCCGTCACCGAGTAGTTGTTCTCGGCGAGCCCCTCGCCGATCGTATTCACCGAGAACCAGTTGACCATCTTCACCTGGGGGAAGCGCAAGGGCAGACTGGTATAGAGTTCCTTCGCGCGCAACACCGCGAAGCTCGGCACCCACGTGTTGCACGCCGCGCAGTAATGCGTGGCCCCGTACTCGCAGAGCTGAATGGGCTTGCGGTCCGCGTACAGGTCGTACACGTACTGCAACTCGTCGCGCGGGTCCTCGCCGCCCGGGCGGGTGGGGTCGCCATCATGGTGATGCACGCTGTAGACGTTCACCCCGACCCAATCGACGTACTCGTCGCCCGGGTAGTACGGCTCGATGGTGCGGCGAGGCATGCTGAAGGGGCACCAGACCATCGCCACGTTCGGCGCCACGTCGTGCATCACCCGGCAGACAATCCGCCACTTCTCTTTGTACAGCTCCGGGTCGCCCGAGTAGGCCTGCCACGTGCCATTCATCTCCGAGGCGTACCGCAAGAAGATCGGCGTGTCGGAATGGCGCGCGGCCTCCGCCCACCCGCGCAGGTACTCGTCGTCCTTCACCGGCCCCAGGCCCGCATTCGGCTCCCAGGCGATGTGCGCAGCAGCCCCGCGCTTGCGCAACTCCGCCACCCACTCATGGGGGAAGGGCTCGCCGTAGCCGACGTAGCGGAAGTACGAGGCGTGCTTGCGGCCTGTGAGGGCCTCAAAGGTGTCGATGTCGCCCCGGCAGTTGCCGTCCAGGTCGATGTAGGCGCCGATGTAGCAGCCCTTGGCCGGCTCCCAGGGGGCAAGCTCACGCGCGCTCGGCTGGCCGAGGACCGCACCCACAAGGGGAAGAACCGCCGCGACGGAGGTCATGGCTCCACGAGTGCAGACCGACGACGGATGAGTGCGCCGTGATTATACCGGAGGCTCGTGAGCGGCGTCAATGTGACGGCAGTCAGTCGCAGGGTCATTGCGTAGTCGTGGGAGGGGCCGAATGCGAAGCATCCGGCCCCTCGGTCGGGCTACGACGGGCCGGATACCTGTGCGCCGAGTGCCCTCAGCGCACAGGTATGCGGCCCCTCCCGGACAACGCAATGGCCCTGAGTCAGCGCGGAGGGCTACTCCGAGATGAACTCGTCCCGGGACTTCCTCGCCTGAGCGATGATCCTGCGCAACGTGTCAACGACGATCCGGGTTCGCTCGGGGACAGTAGTGCGCCGCGAAGGGTCGTCGGCGTGTACCCACAACTCACCGTGGGCACTCGTGCGAACGCAGGTGAACCCGTTGCGCCGGAGGACCTGCCTCACCGCACTTGCCCGCAGGGGCGCCAGTCGGGTCATTGAGGTTGCAGGTCCCTAGCAGGGATCGCGACACCCATGTCGGCCAACGCGGCGAGCATCTCGCGGGTCAACTGCGTGATGGCCTCCAGGACTCCCTCGCGGGTGTCCGCTTGAGCGACCGTCTTCACGGTCGGGCACTCGGCAACCCACTCGCCGGAGTCGGGGTCCGTCCACAACTTCACGAAGTACCCATCCACCACACCGATCTGCAAGCTGGCGAAGGTCTCCTGAAGGCGCTCGAGCCGAGACGCCAGCTCCGCCGAGGCGACCGCAACCTCAGGACCGAGTTCATCCACAGCGCTCGGAGGGTACGGCTCGACGGCAGCGGACGCACCCGATGCCGCTCTCTTGCCCATCGCTCTGCTCCTGGGCGAGGCCCTTGGCCGCCAGCCTCGCGATGTGCCTGCCGCCTATGTTCGCGGCCAAGTGCGGCCATTCCTGCCCGCGTCACACCGTCGTCCACGGCGGCGGGTTGGCGTAGAAGAGGACCTTGAGGTCCGGGAACTGCTGCTTGAGGTCGCGGGCGAAGTGCTCCAGGCCCGGGTTCTCGCTGGTGGCGTGGCTGGTCTCGATCATCGGGATGCCCGCGTCGATGGCGAATCGCATCCCGTAGTCGTCGGTCTCGCCGGCGATGAAGGCGTCGGGGTCGTGGGCCAGGAGGCTCTGCATGAAGGAGGTGTTGAGGCTCAGGCCCAGCCCGCCCCACGGCGCGCCGACGCGGCGGACAACCTGGTCGAGGTCGCCCGTCACCCGCACGCAGGGCAGGCCGGTGTGCTGCTTGACCTGCTCGGCCAGCTCGCGGACGGTGATCGGCTCGAGCTCGTAGATGCGGATGTAGCCCTCGCTCACCGCAGGCTCGGGCAGCCCGAGGGAACGCCCGAAGTCGTCCAGGATGCAGTAGCGGTCCAACATGCCATGCGCGCGATACACGGCCATGCGGTGCTCGCCGAGGAGCGCCAGCCGGCGGGCATTCGGCCGCCACCAGAGGTACCGAATCGCGCTCGCATCACGGAACTCGTACGGGAAGGTCAGCTCCTCATGGCAGAGCACCATGTTGCAGCCACCGTCGGCGGCAGTTCGGATGGCATCCACCGTCGCCATCCAGCATACGAGCACCCCCGTCACCTCCGTGTCCGGTTCGCCGAACCGGAAGCCCTCCTCCTGGCCGAGCCCCAGCGATAGACTCTCAACGAACGCGCCAATCTCCTTGGCCCTCATGGTTCCTGGTCTCCCTCTACCCGCACGCGGGTATGTGGTGGGATCTGCTGTTCCCCTCAGCAGCCCGGTTCCTCGCGCCAAAGAGGCTGGCGCCTCGGGGCGTGGCTACTGACCCCGCTCCAGCACGAACGCCGGGTCCCACGTGACGTCGAGCTGCCCCTCAGCGGCGATGGGCTGCCCGAACATGTCCTCGACGCGCGCCCCGGCGGGTAGGCGGAAGGGCACGTGTCGGCCCTGCGCGGCGGCGAAGAGGATGGTGACGGAGTCCTCGTCACCCGAGTAGGTCGTCTGCCAGAGGCCCTCCGGCGTGACCTGCTGGTCCGCCAGCTTGCGCCCGCGGAGACGCTCGATTAGGTGCGCATAGGCGACGTACGCGGGCTTGGGCGCGAGGAGGTAGTCCTGGTGGTGCACGATGCCGAAGTTGTTCTCGTTGTAGGTGAGGTCGAGGCCGTCATCCTTGAAGTCATACCAGACGATCAGCTTAGCTCCGCTGGTCAGCGCAACGACCATCATGCGCACGAGGCAGCGCGCCTGGTGCAGGAAGCTGCTACCCCGGGCGTCCATCTGGGTCGGCCAGCCCACTTCGGTAATCCATAGAGGCAAGGGCTTGCCCGCTGCGGCGGCCGCCTGAGCGCTCGCGGTCTGCAGGTGATCGCGCAGCCACGGGCCGGCGAGGCTGGGGTAATGGTAGGGATGGATGCTGAACGCATCCATCGCCGCTCCCGCGCCGTCAGCCATCATCTGCGGGAAGGGCTTGCCGTCCCACTCGCCGCCGATGCCGATCACGGTTGCGTCCGGGTTCGCGGCGCGGATGGCCTGCGCAGCCTCGCGGAAGAGAGGCGCGTAGCCCTCGGCCGGGCCGGGCTTGCCCATCCCGCAGCCGCCGCACCACTCGTTCCAGACCTCGATGTACTTCAGGTGCGGCTGAAGCTCGCCGGCCAGCGTACCCGCATAGCGCGCGAACCCGGCCCGCGCCTCCGATGAGACGGGAAAGCCCCCGTCGTCGTAGTTGCGGTTCGAGTAATCGGCGATGATGAGCGGCTCGAGGCTGTGCTTCGTCCCTTCCTCGATGTACTGGCGGCACCAGTCGGGAATCGCCAGCGTTCCCTTCTCCGGCTCGCAGGCGCCCCAGGAGATCTCGTCGCGGTAGACCCGAATCCCCGCTCGCGCGATGAGTGGCATGACCGAGAGTGGCCAGCGCTGCCCGAAGTGGGTGCAGACGGCGAAGGCGCGGTCCTCCGGCGTCGGCTGCAAGGGCGGCAGCACCGCGAACCGGAAGTCCGCCCACGGCGCGGTCGGTTTGTCCTCCTGCCTCACGGTACGAAGCTGCAGATCGTAGGCGCCCGGCCCGTCGGGCGTCAGCGAGAGGGGCGTCGGCTCGCCGGCCTTGAGCGCGGCCCTGATCTGCTGTAGCGTGCGCCCGAAGGGGTCCACGAGGCGGGCCGTCAGCTCCGGGGCGTCGGCCTGAACCGCGAGTTGGACGGCCTCGCCCGGCTCGTAGACGAGCAGGCTGCGGTCGCTCGGCACGAAGACCCTGATCCCATGCGGTTCGAGGACGCCGGGGACCTTGCGGTAGGTCGCCAGCTCGGCGATCGTCAGCTCGCCCTTGGACGTGAACCCGCCGCCGAGCCTGTCGAAGAGGATCGAGGCCAGGGAGAACGGGGGGTCCAGCTTCCCGTTGCCGTCGCCACCCCAGTAGCCGCCGCCGGTAAGCGGGGCGAAGCCAAGTGTCCACTGGTCGCGCACCAGCGCGCCGAGGTCGAACTGATGGGTCTCGCCTCCGGCATCGACGACGCGGATGCGCGCGGGCAGCGGGTCCTTCCCGCCCTTCATCCGAATGCCGATTGCCTCCGTACCCTCCGCGAGCGGAACCTTGCCGCCGATGTCCACGTACTCCAGCCGGTCGGCCCCGGTGAACTCATAGGCCACACGCAGGGCCTGCTGGCCCGCCTCCGGGCCCTCGCCGGGCTCGACCGTGGCCTTCGCGCTCTGCCCGTGGGTCATGCCCTGCCAGAAGGCGGGGTCATCGAGCGGGTCGAGGACCTCGCCACGCTCGTAAGTGAGCAGGATGTCCCGCCGCGTCGGCGGGGTCTTGATCTCCTTCCAGTCCTGAGCGAATCCGGCCTGATACGTCGTCACCATGAGGGCACTCCAGAGCAGGGGGTACATGAGGGCACCGACTCCTGACGAGGATGGCGGACGGTTCGCCATGACACGGCTGGCCCCTCCTCGCAGGGGGCAGGGCAGAGGGCGCCTCGGCGGGCGCAGCGAACTGAGTTCGCGGTGTCCGCCATCGACGTTCTCTCCTGCTGTCGGAGTGCCGCATTGACCGCCGTGCTTGAGGTCTGCAGCGTCAGCAAGGCGTTCCCCGGAGTTCAGGCTCTCCGTGAGGTGAGCCTGGATGTGTGCGCTAGGGAGATCCACGCGCTGGTCGGTGAGAACGGCGCGGGCAAGTCCACGCTGGTCAAGATTCTCTCGGGGCTGTACGCGCCGGACGAGGGCGAGATTCGGCTGGCGGGCCGCGCGATCTCGCACTTCGACCCCCATGCCGCCGGGCGCCTCGGCGTCGCCGTGGTGCACCAGCACATCGGCCTCTTCCCCAGCCTCAGCGGCCTGGAGAACCTCTTCGCAGGCGATCTGCCGACCACGCACGGCCGCGTGGACTGGCGGCGGATGAGGGCGGAGGCTCAGGGGCTGCTGAGTGAGCTGGGCATCGCGCCGGACCTCAGTCGGCCCGTGGGTGAGCTGAGCGTCGCCGAGCGCCAGCAGATCCAGATCGCCCGGGCGCTGCGCCGCAAGTCGATCATCCTGATCCTGGACGAGCCGACGGCGGCGCTGGGCGACAGGGAGTCGGCGGCCCTCTTCGCGCTGCTGCAGCGCCTGAGGCAGCAGGGCCTGGCGATCATCTACATCTCCCATCGCCTGGAGGAGGTCTCGCGGCTCGCCGACCGCATCACCGTGCTGCGCGACGGCGAGAAGGTCGGCACGCTGGAGGCCGCCGAGGCCGACCGCGCCCGGATCGTCGCGATGATGGTGGGAAAAAAGGGGACACCATACTCATTTCCCGCGAACGCCGGCGGTGAACCGCCGCCTCGCGGGGAAATGAGTATGGTGTCCCCTTTTTTCCCACCCCTCCTGCAGGTGCGCGACCTGAGCGTCAATGGGGTAGTCAAGGGTGTGTCGTTCGACCTGCATGCGGGCGAGATTCTTGGGGTCGCGGGCCTGGCGGGAAGCGGCAAGGAGGAACTGGTGCGCTGCCTGGCCGGCATGACGCGGGCCCGCGCCGGGCGGATCGGCGCGCCGGAGGTAACGCCGCAGGTGCCAAGCCCGGCGACCGCGCGCCGGTTGGGCATTGCGTATGTTCCGGGTGACCGCCACGGGCAGGCCGTGGTGACCGGGATGAACGTGCGCGAGAACACCACGCTGTCGGTGCTGCGCGATCTGTCCACGCTGGGATTCCCGCGCCGCAGCGACGAGGAAGCGTTGACGGAGCGCATGGTCGCGGACCTCGACGTGCGCGCGGCCTCCATCGAGCAGCCCCTAGCGACCCTCTCCGGCGGCAATCAGCAGAAGGTCGCGGTGGGGCGGCGCCTGGCCTCGCGTCCCCGGGCGCTAGTCCTCGAAGAGCCAACGCAGGGCGTGGACATCGCCGCGCGCGCGGGCCTGCACCAGATCATCCGCAACCTGGCGAACGAGGGCGTGGGCGTGCTGCTAGTGTCGTCCGACCTGCCGGAAGTCCTGGCGCTCAGCGACCGCGTTGCCGTGATGCGCGAGGGGCGGATCGTGGCGACGTTCACCGGAGAAGAAGCGACGCCCGAGAGTGTCATGCAGGCGGCGGTCGCAAAAAGCGGGACACCATACTCATTCCCTGCGATGGCTAGCCGTCATGATCGGGCTTCTCGGCAGGAAATGAGTATGGTGTCCCGCTTTTTCCGTCTGCCGATGCGCGAGGCGGCGTTGGCGGCGGCGCTGGCCGTGCTCGCCGTCGTGCTGGCGGTTCGCGATCCGGCCTTCGCGACGCCGCAGAACCTGCTCGGGGTCCTGGTGAACAGCTCGCATCTTGCGATCTGCGCGGCGGGGATGACGGCGGTCATCATCGCCGGCGGGATCGATGTATCCATCGGCGCGATGTTGGCCACGATCTGCATGTTGATGGGGATGATGCTGCAGGCCGGCGTTCCCACGCCGCTTGCCTGCCTGACCGCGCTGCTCGCGGGCTTGCTGATGGGCTGCCTCAACGGCGCGCTGGTCAGCCGATTGCGCGTCCCGGCCATCGTCGCGACGCTGGGCATGCGCAGCATCTGGCGCGGTGTGGCGATGAAGCTGACCAACGGCGACTGGATCACCGACCTCCCGCGCAGCTTCGAGCGCCTTGGCGAGGGCGGCGTGCTGGGCATCCCGTACCCCGTACTCATCGCCGCGGCGTGTCTCGCCATCGCCGCGCTCGTGCTCGGCCACACGCGGGCGGGCCGGTCCGCGTACGCCGTGGGGGACGATCGCGCCGCCGCGCGGGCCGCGGGCATCCGACCGGTGCGGACTCAGTTCACGGCCTTCGCAGGCCTGGGTCTGCTGGTGGGCATCGCGGGCATCGTCTATGCCACGACGAACCCGCCGATTCAGCCCAACGCCGCACCGACGCTGGAGCTGATCACGATCACGGCGGTGATGGTGGGGGGCACCAACGTCTTCGGCGGCAGCGGCAGCATCCTGGGGACGCTGCTGGGCGTGCTGGTGCTGGGCGTGATCGCCAACGGGCTGACGCTGGCGAAGGTGGACGACTTCTGGGCGCAGGCCTTGCAGGGGGCGCTGATCCTCGCGGCGGTCATGGCCGACATCGTGCGGCGCAGGCTCCGGCGGACAGGGGGCGGAGCCTCATGAGAGCCCTCGGTACCGTCTGGCGGCGCCACGAGTTCGCGCTGGTCCTGCTGCTGGCGCTGACGTTCGTGGTCATGTCGCGGCTCTCGCCCGACTTCCTCACCGCCCGCAACCTGCTGACGATGCCGCGCTTCTTCGTCGAGCCCGGCCTGATCGCGCTCGCGATGGCCCTGGTCATCATCACCGGCGGGATCGACCTGTCCGTGGGCTCGATCATGGCGCTGTCCGCGGTCGTGCTGGGAATCATGTGGGGTAGGCTGGGGATGCCGATCGGGTTGGCCGTCGCCGCCGCCCTGCTGACCGGGGCGGTGGCGGGCCTCCTGAACGGGATCATCATCACGCGCCTCGGCGTGCCGCCGCTCATGGTTACGCTCGCCACAATGGCCAGCTACCGCGGCGTGGCCGTCGGCCTCAGCCGCGCGCAGCCGGTCAGCGACTTCCCGCCCGGCTTCTTGGCCATCGGGAACAGCTACCTGCGCGTCAGCCCGAGCGTCGAGATCCCTGCGCAGCTCTTCATCTTCGTCGCGCTGGCCGTCGTAGCCGGCGTGCTGCTCTGGCGCACGGTGCTCGGCCGTCACCTCTACGCCATCGGACACAACGCGGTCGCCGCGCAATATGCCGGGATCGACGTAGAGCAGGTGAAGTTGGGAGTCTACGCGGCCTCGGGCCTCGTCTCGGCGCTGGCGGCGGTGATTGCCGTCTCCCGCGTCGCTACCGCCAAGGCCGACGCCGGCCTGGGCATGGAGTTGCTGGTCATCACCGGCTGCGTGCTGGGTGGGATCGACATCTTCGGCGGGCGTGGCACGATCCTCGGCGCGGTCCTCGGCGTGCTCATCATCAACGCCGTCGGCAACGGCCTGCAGTTGGCCGACGTGGGCACTGAGATGCGGATGGTCGTTACCGGCATCCTGCTCATCGTCGCGGTCATCCTGGGGCAACTCGGCCGAAGAGGACGCAGCGGCGAGGCTGCCGAATAGGGCCCCTCGTCACAGACCCCATGCCTGTAGGAGCGGCTTCAGCCGCGATGCCGTTCGCCTGAACGTGAGGTGCTCCCATGCTTACGCGATCAGTGGCCGCGCTCTGCCTGGCGGTCCTGCTCCTCTCCGTACTCGCGGGCTGCACGACGAAGACGCCGGAGGAGACGGGCAAGACGGCCGTTCAACCCGCGGCCCCCGAGCAGAAGACCGAGACCGGGCCGTCGCCGGCTATCGGCACGCCCAAGCCGGAAGACCTCCTGCCCTCCGGGAAGGCAGTCAAGGTCGCCATGATCCCCAAGATCAAGGGGATTGACTACTTCAACGCCACGCAGCGCGGCGCCGAGGAGGCGGCCAAGGCGCTGGGAGTACAACTGGTCTTCGACGGCCCGATGGAGAGCAGCGTGGACAAGCAGATCGAGATGATCGACAGCTTCATCACGCGCAAGTTCGATGTGATCGCGGTTTCGCCGAATGACCCGGACGCCATCGCCCCCGTCCTCAAGCGCGCGCGCGACCAGGGCCTGCATGTCATCACGTGGGATGCCGACGCGAACCCGGAGAGCTCCCAACGCGAGTTCTTCATCGACCAGGCGAGCCCCGAGAGTGTCGGCCGGACGCTCGTGGATGTCATGGCGAAGGAGGCCGGTGAGGACGCCAAGACGGTCATCGTTACCGGCACCCTCACCGCCGCGAACCAGAACGAGTGGATGAAGTGGATGAAGCAGCGGATCAAGGACAAGTACCCCAAGATGCAGGTCCTCGCGACGAAGCCCTCCGAGGAGGATCAGCAGCTTGCCCGCCAAGTCACCCAAGACGTGCTGACCGCGTACAAGGACCTCGACGGCATCTTCGCCATCACCTCGGTCGCCTTCCCCGGCGCGGCGACCGCGCTCGAGAAGTCCGGCAGAGCCGGCAAGGTGGCCCTTACCGGGCTGTCCGCCCCGACCACGATGCGCAAGTGGGTCGAGAACGGCACGGTGAAGACGGTCGTGCTCTGGAACCCGGTGGACCTCGGCTACCTGACGATCTACGCTGCCAAGGCCCTCGCCGCCGGCGCCCTCAAGCCCGGCGCAAGCGGCCTCGAGGCCGGCCGCCTGGGCAAGAAGCAGGTCGATGGCGACCACGTCATCCTCGGCGACCCCATGCTCTTCACGAAGGAGAACATCGGGAAGTTCGACTTCTGAGCGGCGGGAGATTGGGAGCGCAGGAGTTAGGAGTGTAGGAGTTCAGGAGAACGGCGGCGAGTCGCTGTCCCCCGTCTTGGCTCGCCACGCCGCCGACAGGCACGCAGCGATCGCCAGCGCCAGCAGCACCCCAAACGCGCACTGGCCGACGGCCAGGCTCCCCCAGTAGCCCGCCCCGAGGACCTGGAGGGAGCTTCCGGACGCCCGCAGCGAGACCAACAGGACCGGCACCCACATGGCCGTGCGGGCCAAGCCGGCGAGCAGCCCGGCCAACGCCATGCGCAGGTACAGCCCGTCCAGGCGTTGAGCTGCGAGCCCCAGGGCGAGCCCCGTGACAGCCCCGTTTGCTACGCTGTCTGCCATCAGGAGCAGCGTGCCAGGAACCGCCGGAGCAGGCTGTCCGAAGACCATGGACGGCAGGGCATACAACACGTGCCACGGGATGAAGCCCGGAAGTGCCATACCGATCATCCAGCGGAGCGGGCGGGGCCACCGCGGCCACAGGCGGTCGTGGATGGCCGCTCCCAGCGCCATCGCCGCGCCAGCGGCCGCCGAGATCCCCGAGTAGACAACGAGCCTCACGGGGGACGCGAAGTACCCCGATGCCTGCCCGCCGACGAACCCAGCTGAGAGTAGCTTCGCGATCGCCGCAAGCAGCAGGGCGCTCCACGGCAGGGGCACCTCGCGAAAGGACAGCGGCGGGCGCTCGCTCTGCATCGGAGACGGCGGCAAGGGCGGGATGAGGTGTGCTCCAGACCCCTCTGACGCCATCACAAGCCTCCCCAGCACACAGGCTCAGCGGAACACGCAGGCGAGGACCACTTCGTTGCTCAGGGGGCGGAACGGCTTGCCGGGATCGCGGTCGCCGAGGGCGATGGTTAGCCGGGCGTCGCCGAGAAGTTGTCGACTGATCGCCTGCTGCTTGTCGAGGGCGGCCAGAAGCGCCCCCAGGGGCAGTCGGCCGGTCTGGCCCGGCAGGGGTCGCTGGAAATGCAGTTGGAGCAGGGGCTGAGAGACGCCCTCAGGGGTGACTCCCACCAGGGTCACCCTCACCGTCACCGTCTCGCGCTGCAGGCTCGGGAGCTTCTCGTAGCCCACGCGAATGTCGCCCTGTAGGTTGACGACGGGCTCGTGGGTCTCGCTCCAGATCGTGATGGGCACGCTCTCCGAAGGAGCGGGCAGGTTCGCCGGGCGCGCGCCGGGAGACCGATGGCGTGCCATTCGAACAC
>VGFC01000154.1 GCA_016869045.1 Armatimonadota bacterium | reverse complement strand
TCTGCATGGGCCTGCTGACCATCGCGGCGGTGTTGTCCGTCTCCTACTATGTAAGAGTGCGCGGCCTGACTCTGCGGACCATCGACGCGCGACTGGCGAACATCGAGGCTGAGTTGGCCCGCCTCGGCGCGGAGACGCGAACGCCGGAAGAGAAGCGCGACGAGTGATCTGCGGCCGGCACTCGACGGTCGTTGCCACAAGGAACCCGCCAGCCTGCAGCCGAACTGAGCACCGGTGACTGACATGGACCTCGACCACCTCAGCACCGAAGGCCTTCATCCGCAAGCCACGGGTCTGCACGAGCGTTCCGCGTTGGACATCGCGCGCCTCATTAGCGCGGAGGACGCGAAGGTGGCGGCGGCGGTCGAGGAGGAGCTGCCGAGGATCGCGGCGATCATCGACCTTGTCGCCGAGCGCCTGGGACGCGGCGGGCGGCTGTTCTACGTGGGTGCGGGGACCAGCGGGCGGTTGGGCGTCCTTGATGCCTCCGAGTGCCCTCCGACCTTCGGCGTCGAGCCCGAGATGGTGCAGGGGATCATCGCCGGAGGCGAGCAGGCCCTGGTGCGATCGGTCGAGGGTGCGGAGGATGACGCCGAGGCTGGCGCGTGGGAACTGGAGGCGCAGGGCTGCAACGAGAAGGACATTGTCATCGGCATCAGCGCGAGCGGCCGGACACCGTACGTCATCGGCACGCTGAGATGGGCGAAGGGGCGGGGTATCGCTACTGCAGCCATCGCCTGCAACCGCCCGGCCGAGCATGATGCGTACGCAGACGTGCACGTCAACGTGGTGGTCGGCGCCGAGGTGATCGCGGGCTCGACGCGCATGAAGGCCGGGACGGCGCAGAAGATGGTCTTGAACATGGTCTCCACGGGCGCCATGATCCGCCTGGGGCGCGTGCGAGACGGCCGGATGGTGCACGTGCGCGCCACCAACGCCAAGCTGCGCGAGCGCGCCACACGCATGGTCATGGACACGGCGGGCGTGGACCGGAAGCGCGCCGAGGCCGCTCTTGAGCGCGCGGGCCACAACGTGCGCGCGGCGTTGGACATCCTGCAGGAGTGACTGCTCACATGCTCTGGGTCGCGGTCTCCGCCCTCGCCCTCGTTCTGTGCATGGGGCCCTCCTGCGCACAAGGGAAGGTCCGCCTTTCCTCACCGGTCACGCATTCGGACTGGATCCTCGCCAACAACCCGCCCCCCGCGTGGGGCGAGGCGGGCGTGCGCCAGATTCTCGACCGCGCGAAGGAGTGCGGCTGGAGCCGCGTCTACTGGCGCTGCTTCGACTCAGGCAAGTCGATGTACGCCAGCAAGCTGCTGGAGCCCTTCGACCAGGGCGAGCCAGTCAACTACTGGGTAGATCACGGCCACACGGCGATCATCGACCGGATGAAGGGCATCGACTATGGGAGCTTCGACACGCTCCGCGCGGCGGTTGACTACGGTCACAGCATCGGGCTTGGGGTCCACGCCTGGCTCAGCATCAACGAGGATGACCACGCCTACGGCTGGCCGAGTCGCTTCACGCGCGAGCACCCTGAGTTCCGCTGGGTGCGCCGCGACGGGACCGCGTACCGCTCGCAGCTCAGCTTTGCCTTCCCCGAGGTCCGCGAGTACAAGCTCGCGCTGCTGAAGGAGATCCTCGCGTACGAACCGGACGGCATCTTCCTCGACTGGATTCGCACAGGCGACGTGCGCGACAACCCGCAGACCGATCGGGACGGCATTGCGAACTACGGCTACGAGACGCCCAACGTGCTCGCCTTTCGCAGGCTCTACAACCTCGACCCGCACGACGTGCCGAACGGCGACGAGCGTTGGATCAGCCTGCGCGCCCATCCGCAGACCGTGTTCATGCGCGAGGCGCACCGCCTCATCAAGCGCCACAACCCCAGGCTGCCGATCTCGGTGATGGTGCAGCACCCGTGGAGCTACCGCGGCGGACCGGACGACACTCCATACGCGGACAGCCGCAAGGGCCTGCTGTGTGACGTGGGCGAATGGGCGCGCGAGGGCCTGATCGACGAGGCGGTCGCCGCCGGCTACTACCGCGGCGATGGCACGCCGGAGAAGGCCTACCGGTGGCTGCAGCAGGAGACCGAGGGGAAGGTGGCCCTGTGGCTGTACGGGTGGATCAACTCAGCCGAGAGCTTCCGCGCCGACACCGTCCTCGCCGAGCAGCTCGACGCCGTCGAGCTGCTGCTCTGGGAGTCCAACTACATCGGCCTGCCGCCCGACAAGGCCGACGTCGTGCAGGCGATGCAGGCGTACGCGACGCGCTGACCGACGGGCGACACGACCGTCGCGAACGGGCGCATGGCAGCGCGGAGGGGGAGGGTGTGCTGGCTCGGCCCGAAGGTGACTCGGGTCTGACCACGGCTGGACGAGCGACGTTGACCGTGGTATCCTACCCGTACGGGTGAACGGTTCGGCAGGAGGAGCTCCATGGGTCTGGTCCGAATGCAGGTGAAACTGGATGCCGAGGAGCGGGAACGACTGACGCAGGAGGCTTCCCGCCGCGGCATGTCCACCTCGGCGTTTCTGAGGGAGATGGTGCGGGAGGGGCTGGCCGCGGCGAGGCGCCGCCCCATTGACCTCAAGAAGGCGATGGCCATCGTGGGGGCGGGGCGCAGCGGCGCGCGGGACGTCTCCGTACGCCACGATGACTACCTTGCAGGGAAGCGGCAATGAGGGTCCTGGTTGACACGTCGGCCTACTACGCTCTCAGCGACCGGGACGACGCCCAGCACGAGACCGCCGTGCGCCTCTACGAGACGCTGCTGACGGAGTCCCACGAGCTGTGGGCCACATCATACGTGGTCCACGAGGCGGCCTCCCTGATCCAAGCGCGCCTCGGCCTGCGAGCGCTCAATAGGCTGCGCACCAGCATCGCCGAAGCGACAACTGTCGTCTGGGTGAGCGAGGCGGTCCACGAAGCGGCCTGGGACGAACTGGAGCGCGTGGGACGGCGTGGGGTCAGCCCCACCGATTGCGCGTCCGCCGTCATCGCCGGGGGCTTGGCATCCGCCACGTCTTCGCCTTCGACCCCCACTTCGCCATCTGGGGCCTGCAGGCAGTCCGGTAGCCCTGGGCGAGGGCAGCAGCCGCGCACCTGCGCACGATCCACGCCCTCGGTCCGGCCTGGGCTCGCCCGGCTTGCCTCAGTACCCCAATCGCCTCAGGTACTCCCGGTTGTGCTTCGCGGCTTCGGCCATGTCGATTGAGGCGCCGTCGAGCTGCTTCTCTGGCAGTCCAGCCAAGTCGCCCTGCCACCGCACAAGACGGACATGGTGCAGGCGATGCAGGCGTATGCACGCGAGTGAGCGGTGACCGAAGGTAGGTCACGGCCCGGCGGCGTCACGCACCCGCCCGGGACGTGGCCAGCGCCGTGATCGCCCCGATGAAGCGTTCCGCCTCCACAACCCAGGCACGAACGTCCTCCTCCGTGAGCCGGACAAGGTCCTCGTAGTCGGCCTCATGCCGAGTGTCGAACAGGTCGTTGAAGAAGTCGCCCAGATCCGACGCCACCAACCCGGGCTTCACGAAGTGCTGGTTGAAGAGCGCCCGCACACCGGTGTGCTTGCGCGTCGGCAGTCCGCGGCGGTGAAGGAGCGCCACCAGCGCGTAGAAGCAGGCATAGTACAGCCGGTTCGCGCACCCATTCCAGTGGCCCGTGGCCGCGAGCGAGCGTGCCTCGTCGAGGGTTTCTCTCGCGCGCTCAAGGCGATAGCGGATGACGCTCTCGTCGGCCTCACTCATACGAGGATACCATCGCGGTCAACGTTCGCGTGAAGTGGCGTCACGCGATAGGCCTCCGAGTCCCAGTCGGTGCGACTGCGCACCATCGTGGTCAGGACCTCGCCCACATCCCGTTCGACACGGTACACCTGGCGGCGAACGGCTGACCGCCGCTCGCGGTCCACGGGGCCGGGCAGCAGCACCAGGATGTCCCAGTCCGAATCCGGCTGCGCGTCTCCGCGTGCGCGGGAGCCGTAGAGGATGATCTGCGCCTCGACCTCTACTGCTCGCACGGCTTCGCACACGCGTGTGAGCAGCTCCGCCTGTGGTGTCGTCAGCACGTGAGTCGCCATGGTCGCGCCCCCTCGCGGTTGGGCCTGCCGATCCTGCCTCAGTACCCCAACTGCCTCAGGTACTCCCGGTTGTACTTCGCGGCTTCGGCCGTGTCGATTGAGGCGCGGTCGAGTTCCACCGAGACCCAGCCGTCGTAGCCGATGTCCTCAAGGGCCTTCAGCACGCCCGGGACGTCGAGGCCCATGTTGCCGTCGCCGAGTTCCTTGAAGCGCCCTTCCTCCCAGAACTTGCTGCCCGGCCAGTGCCATGTGCTCGGGTCATCGGCGGTGAAGTCCTTCAGGTGCACGTGGCCGATCCGGTCCTTGTGCGCCCAGAGCGTCTCCAGCGCGTCCGATCCCGCGCAGGTGAGGTGGCCCGTGTCGAGCAGCAGGTACAGGCCCGGCGCCGTCGCGAGCATCCGGTCGGCGTCCTCCTTCGTCTCGATCATCGTGCCGATGTGCGCGTGATGGAACGGCTTCACATGGTGCCGCTCCGCGAAGGCGATGGCGTCGGCGAGCGTCGCCGCGGCGCGGGCGAAGTCCTCGTCCGAGGGGTCCGGCCCGCCGAAGCTGGCCTTGCCACACGCGGGCACCTCGACCGCCCCGTTGCCCAGCGTGACGTTGAACCGCACGCGCTCCTCGGGCGTCGGGCCGCCGATGTTCACGATGTGCAGCCCGTACTGCCCGGCAAGCGAGGCGGTCTCCACCAGCTCCTCGGGCGTCTTCGGCCCAAAGCCCTCGCAGCCCTCATATCCGGCCTCCGCGACGGCGTTCAGCACCCACTCCGGCTCCGTGCTCTCGCGACCCTCGAACTGGATGAGATGACAGGCGATCCTGAACTGCGGCATTGGCGAGCTCCTTTCGTCAAGCCGTCGATGGACGTGGACCAGCCTCCCCCTCACTGGGCACCCAGAAGCCGGAGCACGGCATCCCTGATGGTCTCACTCCACTCCACGGCCTCAGCCGCCTGTCCCTGGGTCAGCCAGATGACGGGCGGATAGCGAGACCCCGCCTCGTACTCGGTTAGCGTCCTCAGTGCCACCTCGTGCTCGGTTAGGACCTCACCGAGCGTGGGATCAAGCTGCGAGAGGAACAACAGGTCATGGGTCTTGGAGAACGGCACCTCCCGATGGTGAAGGTAGGCCTTGACGTACTTCTCCGCGCTTTGCTGGGCATGGTATGCCGAGGCGTTGGGATTGAGCGCCTGCTCCCGCTTGGCGGTTGCGAGGTCAGCCTCCGCCACCGTCAGCCACTCCCGCGTGAGTGCGTTCGTAGAGCACCTCTCCCTTCTCGGTGATCTCCTTGAGGAACCAGTCGTTCAGTGGGATGCGGTAGGCAAGCTCCTGAGGGGTCCGCACGAGCAAGTCCATCGGGAAGTGCGCCTCGATGCCGAGGCGGATGCGCACGGCAGCCTCGATCGGGCGCTCCTGCGTCTCCATCACCACCAGCATGTCCACATCGCTGTCGTCCGTGGGGTTGCCGTAGGCGTAGGAGCCGAACAGAATGATGCGCTCCGGGCCGAACTTCTCGGCGATCTCCCGGGCCACGCGCTCAATGTCCTCGCGGCTGGGCACCCAGGGCGGACGTCCCTCGACAGGCATGGGAGGACTCCTCAACCACCCTTCTTCAACGCCAGCATGTACGTTTCCTGCCCCTGGAGGGTCACCTGCAACTCATTGCCAACCATTGACCCGCTCACGCTCCTGACCTCGCCGCCTGGCAGGATGCGCCGGCCTTCGGTCTGCCACTTGCGCTTCGGGATCGGCAGGCGCAGGGAGCAGACCGCCTGCTTGTCGGGCTCCCAGTTGACCACGAGCAGGACGTGCGCACGGGGCGATTCGAGGAGAGCGACCTCGACGTCCTCCGCCACGGGCTGCGTGAACAGACTGGGGTCGCGGCCGAGGCCGCTCCTCACGAGGGTCTCGAGGATCCCCACCTGCTGCGAGCGCATCGGCGGCAGGATCACCTTCACGGTGGGCTTATCTCTCGGCGGGAAGGGGTCCGAGAGGTTCACAGCGAGGTCGCCGTCCACGAAGGTGATGGCGCCGCGGAGGTCCCGGTTCAGAAGAACGCCGCCGGCCAGCAGCACTGTCTGGTCGATCAGGTCGCCGAGGCGCGGCTGCGGCGGCAGCTCACCGTTCTCATCCACCGGCGAGCGCTCGGAGAGCACGATCACGGCCTTCCCCGCGTCCGCCTGCGCGCGCAGCAGCTTCGCCTCGTCCTCCGTGAGCGCGTAGGGGAAGGGCACGATGAGCACCTTCGCCTCCTTCAGCCGCGCCGGATCGGGGTGCTCGAGGAAGGTCATCCGGAAGGGGATGGCGCGCCGCAGAAGGGTGTAGAGCACGTTCCGGTGGGCGAAGAAGCCACGCTTGGGGTTCACCGCCTCCGTGCCGACGCGATCCGTGGCCCCCGCGCGGGCGAGCCAGTCCCACGTATCCTCCGACCGCCGGCTGTAGCACACCAGCACCTCGCCCGGCACCTGACCTTCAGCTACGTACGGCTCCATCGCCTGCATCACATCGTACGCACTCTTCACGGCGGCCTTCGGAGCCTCGGGCTTCACGAACTCCGACGCGCCTGTCAGGTAGTTCAGGTGCCACCAGAAGAACTCGCTCGCCCCGTGCAGCCAGCACGACAGCGCGGCCCCGTAGACCTCCACAGGCTCCTTCTCGCGCTCGAAGTCGCGCAGGCGGCACGCCTCAAGCGTCACGCCGCTTCGTCGCGCCCAGTTGGCTTCGCCCAGGTGCAGCGTGGTCTCGGTCGGGTAGAGGTGCGTCGAATCGCCCAGGTAGTTGTGCAGCAAGATGTAGGGATCGGTCTGCAGGCAGTCCAGCCCGGTCGTCGCGCCGAGCTCGTCCCACGCCGCGCCGGTGGCCAGCCGGTTGTCGCTGCAGACGGGCAGGACGCAGATCATCGTGTCTGTCGTGACGTTAGGGTTCACGGCCTTCGCGGCTTTGACCGTGCGGTCGATCCAGTCGCGCGTCGAATCGTAGCGGAAGCTCGTGAACATGGCCCAGATCGGGTCACCCGTCTTCCAGGCCTGCGTCACGTCGGGGTAGTCCACGCCGTACCGCTCGCGGAAGCGCTGCTTGCACACGTCACAGGCGCACCAGTGCGGCATGGTCTCGTAGAACTTCGCGACCTCGGGGTTCGCGCTCTTCGCCAGGTCGGCCACCGGGCTGTTGTCGTAGTTCCACTCATCCGGGACCACGCCGATGCCGTCGATGCCGTACCGCGTCATGTAGGCCACCGCGCGCGTGTAGGCCTCGCCCCACGGGCCGTTCACGCAGCCCCAGAGGGGGAAGTTCGGGTCGTCCGGCCCCTTGATCGCCGGCAGGCCCAGCCCGACCGTCAGCCAGACCTTGAAGCCCCGCCTGTGCGCATCGCGCACGAAGTCGAGGAACGGGTCGTCCGGCTTGATGGGGGGCAGGGCCTCGCCGCCCATCACCGTCTCCCACGCCACGCCGCGGTACAGGTGGAAGGCGTTGCAGCCGATCTCGGTCAGGGGCTTGTAGAACGCGTCCCGGAAGCCCGCGTCACCGTTCGCGCCCTGCTCGAAGCCCGGCGACTGCAGCAGGTTCGGCGACCGCGTGCCGTCGTCGAGCACCTGGCCCACGTAGATGTCGTCAAACCAGGCCGTTCCGGCCAGCTCGCGGAGGAAGACGTACACCGCGGCCGTCGCGATGGGGGACGGAGGCTGGTACGTCTGTTCGGCATACTGCCAGCCCGGCTTCGCGGGATCGAAGGCCGCGATCTTCATCGGCCAGGATTCGCCGCTCGTCAGCTGCACGTCCACGTACACCGAGCAGTGGTAGCTCGGCGCGCCGGTGACGCCCTCCAGCTTCGCCCAGCCCGCGACGATGAGAGGACGCGGCCTGTCCTGGTTGAGCGTCACGCGTTGCGAGCCGCCCTGGGCCTCGGTCGCGTCCGCCGCCGTGCAGCGGATGCTCGCCTCGCCGGAGTGCTTCTCCTCCCGGTCGAACGCGTAGCCCTTGCCCCACGTCGCCCACACGCGGTTGTCGATCGCCGGCCCCGGGTTGCAGTAGATGCCCCGAACAAGCCCGCCTTCGCGCGGCAGCGGCGCTGCTCCCGCCCGGGCCTGGAACGCCAACAGACAGCAGCCGACCAGCAAGACACGCATGGGGATCACCTCGCTCGCGTGCCGGGCCAATGTGAGTTCCGGCACACTCTTCGACAGGCATGTAACCCAGGCCTGCCGAATGGTACAAGGCAAGCGGAGGAGGTGCTCGCATGTGGCTGCTCGGTCTCGTCACAATCCTCGGTACGGGCTCTGTCTCGGCTCAGGATGCGGCGGCTCGCTCGCCGATCCTCGTGACCTTCGATGCACACGCCGACCCGATGCAGGCCTTCCCGTCGCCCATCCGCGAGCACGTCTATGAGCAGTGGCGGGACGCGCTGAACTGGCTGCTCGACGAGACAGAGCCGCGCGGGGCGAAGGTCTCCTTCTCGTCGGTGGGCGAGTTCATCGAGTTCTGCGTGCTGGACGAGCCCAAGGGCCTGGACCTCCTGCGGCGCCTGCAGGCCAGCGGCGGCACGCTCGGCACGCACACACATCGCGAGATGCACTTCGGCCGCCACGACTGGCGCGACATCCCGCCCGGTGACTCACCAGAGCTGGCCGAGCGCGTGTGGAAGGACTCAATCGAGATGCTCGACTACGCGGTCACGCACGCGCTGGGGATCACCGATCCGGGGGAGGTCCGTAAGGTGAACTGCCTGCGCGGCTCGCACGTGCCGGCAGATGGCGCCGCGTTCCGCGAGCTGATGGCGCGCTACGGGATGACCATTCACCAGGCCGGTTCGGGTGAGGGCATGGCCGGCCTGTTCCATCACTACCTCTACCATCCGTACCGCGAGTCGTTCGACAACCCACTGGCCGAGGACCGCAGCAGCCCCGTCATCCTGACGCAGGCCGGGCCGGTGCTCGGCTCGACGGCGGTGCACAAGGGCGTCCCGCAGGACATGCGCCTGCCGCGGGTGCAGGCGATGTTCCTGCAGGAGGTGCTGAACTGGCTGCACGCCGCGAGGTCGGGGGACGCGGAGCAGGTGTGGTGCTTCGGGTGGGCGGTGCACGCGGCGGACATCGTTCCGCAGCGTGGGGTGAGCCGCGAGTGGGTTAAGCCGGCGCTCGACTGGTTCGACGAGTACTTCATCGGCAAGCCGATCGGTGGGCACGTGGCGGCGCGGTACGCCTCGTATCTCGACGAGGCGCGGGCCTACCTCGACTGGGAGAAGGCGCACCCGGATGCACCGGTGCCCTGCTACCCGCTGCGGGAACGCGACTGGGACAAGTACCCGTTCCTGCGAGCCGCGGCCGTGTATCTGTGGGATGCGGAGTGGGTGAAGGCGCTGCAGGCGGATGAGCAGGACCAAGTTCACCTGCTGTCGGCAGGTCAGGGGATCGGCGGACCGTACCACACCGTCGTCGCACTGCCAGCCGGACCTGAAGGGCTCGAGGCTGACTTGTCCTCGGTCGATCCGGGCGAGTGGATGCTCATCGACCCGGGTTCAGGCGAGGCGACGAAGGTGGCCGCCAAGTGTCAGGCTCCGGCGAGCGGAGCGATCCTCGTGCCCGCCGCCCGCTATCGCGGCCTGACCGACCTCATGGCCGCCATCGACGCCACGTTCCCGAAGACCCTCCCCGGGCCGGTTGGCGGCCAACCCAGGCAGCGCGACTTCCTGCGCGACTTCGACCGCAACAACGACGGCGTCGTGACCCCCGATGAGTTCACCGGCCCCCGCCAGGTCTTCCGGCGCCTCGACACCAACGGCGACGGCAAGGTGGATCGCGAAGAGGCCGCGCGGGATCAGCCGCCGCAATGATAGGCGTCACCGCGCCTTCCACCACCGGCTCTCCCACGGCTCACTCCTTCACTCACCGAGGTGGGGCTTCAGAGCAGCGAGCACGGCTTCGCGCACGGTCAACGCGACGGCGACGGCGTTGGCTGCGCCCCGAAGGGCGGACTGCTTGGCGGGGTGTGGGTACCGCATCTTCACGGCGAAGGGGGTCAGCGAGTCGGCCGCCGCCAGGTTGGCGGCGAGAGTTGGGTCCACCGTCGCAACCAGCCCGAGCAGCTCTGCGATGTCATGCGTCTTGGGGAACTCCACCTGGTGCCAGGCCAGGAAGGCCTTGAGGTACTTCTCGGCCGCCTGCTGCGAGTTGGAGGCAATGGCCTTCGCGAAGTGCACGGCGGTGCGCAGCAGGTGATCGGCGAGACGGTAGTCCTCCTCGGCGTCCGCCAACCACTGGCGGACCACTTCCCGTCGCGCTTGGTCAAGCGGCTGCATACACAACCCTCCCGTACTTGCTCGCCGGGAAGGCGATGCTCCCGATGACGTCCTTCGTGCGCTCGAAGTAGCCGGTGTCCAGGATGATGACGTCGCACGGGTGCCCGATGCTGCCGATGGCGGAGCGGATGCGGACGCTCTCCTCGGCGTCGTCGAGGGGCCCCGGTTCCAGAACCAGCAGGTCGATGTCGCTGTCGCGCGTCATCTGGCCGGTGGCCGCAGAGCCAAACAGGATGATGCGGTCGGGTGAGGCGACGGTCAGCACCCGGCGCACGATTTCGTCGATCAGGTCCTGCTCTATGCCCATCGTCGCTCACCGCGGAGCATTGTAAGGGCCCACGCCTCCCAAGTCAACGCGCAGTCGGCATGGACTCGCCTGATCCCCGGGTTCACCCCGCCTTCCACCATTCGCTCTCCCACGGGTCCAAGCGGATGTGCAGTCTCGTGTAGCCGTCATCACCCGGGGCCTGGTTCAGGCCCTCGTAGGTGACGCCTGCCGGTACCCGGACTTGGACGTCCTCGTCTGTTGCCAGGCCGGCTCTCTCGCGGACGAGCAGCATCTTGCCGTCGCCGCTCAGGTATGCACGCAGGTTGTGCGGCGCCAGGACGGGGCGGTCCACTCCGGCGGCGGCAACCAGCGCCTCGTAGAGCGGCGCCATGGCATCGCGTGGCTCCTGGACCGGCGCCAGGTCCCACAGCTCGTTGTTGTTGAGTCCCATCGGGAACCCGAACGCGTAGATGGGGTTGCCCTCGTACTCGAAGCGCGCCGCGATGGCCACGCCGTCGGCCGTCTTCAGGAGCGGCACCCCTCGGTCGAGCAACCCTCCCGGCAGCGACCGGCCGAACTCGATGGAGAGGGCCTTCTCCCCCGCCTTGGTCAGCAGGCGGACGTCCTGTCGGCCCTTCAACTCCGTCGCCTTCGGGTAGTCGGCGATGCCTGTCCAGCGCTGCAGCATCTCAGGGAAGGCGTCGATCGGCTGCAGCCGAGGGCCGCGCTTCCCCACCCATCCTAAGGCCAGCGCGCGTTGTCCGGGGTGCGCCCGGTCGCTGAGCCACTCACCCAGCGCCTCCCACGCCGACGGGCACAGGTCGCTCGCCACGCTGGGCAGGATCACGAGCCGGTAGGGCGAGAGATCGACCGTCGGCTCGATGCCTGCCGCCGCGGCCGTTCTCCTGACTCCTGGCTCCTGACTCCTGACTCCCGCCGCCAAGTCGCGATCCGTCGCGATGTCGAACTCCACGTTCAGTTGCGTGAGGGCTTCCGCGATCCGAATGACGTTCCCGTAGTCGAGGCCACTCATGTTCGAGTGAGCCAGGTTGGCGTTGCGCACGATGAGCACTTGCACGGGCCGGCGCAGCGGGAAGGCGACGCCCTGCACGGAGGGCATGAACTCGCTGAACCACTTCAGCAGCGGCGTCTGGTGCGGTCCGTCGGGTGTGTCGGCTCCGCTGATGTGACCCCAGGTGTACGTCTGCGTCCAGGCCGCGCCGCCGCCGATCTCGTCGAACAGCGCGCCCGCGTAGTACTTGCGCACCTCTTCCGGCTGGTCGGCGCGGCCGCCCTCGCCCTCACCGGAGGCGACTCCCCGCGCCGGGCTGCCAGGGGCCAGTGCGTACGGGCGATACGAGGAGATGACCTTGATCGCCTTGCGCACCGTGTACTCGGGACCGATCTCGGAGAGGTTCTGGCCCGAGTCGTGGCAGCCCACGCCGATCACATCGAAGGGCAGGTCGGCGCGGCGGTACAGGTGCAGGAAGTGCCAGCTGTTCGTGAAATCCTGCGCGTTCGAGTAGAAGAGCAGCTGTTTCGGCATGCCCTGGCGCACGATCTGCGCCCAGCGGCTGAGCATCCCGAACAGCAGCTCGTCCTCGCGCATCTCGTAGAAGTCGATCCACAGGGGGTCGAGCGGAGTGAACTCGTTGTATGACTTCTGGTCGGCGAGAGTGACCTGGGGCTCTCCCGGCGACCGGTACTGCGGCCATAGGGGCAGCGGGATGTCCAGCCAGTCTCGCGCCCTGTCGAAGACGCCCTCCTTCACGGTGAACCGCGGGAAAAGGACGGGCTCCGGCTCCGTGTCGGGGAAGTACTCGCGCTTCCGTTGCCCCGCCCAGAACTGCGATCGGTCGGCGTAGTCGTACCCCTGCGGCGTCTGGCGGCGGAACTCGTCCAGCGTGCCGTACTTGCGCTGCAGGAAGTCGGCGAACAGGGCGTGCTGGTGCGGGTTGGCGAGGTCGTGTGCGAGCAGGATGTCCTCTTCGCCGATCATCATGCCCAGCACGTTCGGGCACTCCGAGTAGTGGCGCATGACCTTGCGCATCGCCAGTGCCTCGGCTTCGAGCACCTCGGGGTAGAGGTGATACCGCGAGCGATACGGCGCGGGCACGACATCGCGGTGGGCGCCCCAGTAGAAATCGCCCTCGAACACGATGAACCGGCCATGCGCGTGGGCGCGGCGGACGAAATGGTCGAGCAGGTCAACGGCTCGCTCGAAGCGGGGCAGGTTCGTTCCCCGCGCCGGCTTCTCCAGCGGCGCCCACGTCCCGTCCTTCGTCAGCAACCAGTCCCAGCCCGTGAAGCGCAGGTAGAGGTTCACCCTCGCATCCGCCATCAGGTCCAGGTCGCGCTCGTACTGGTCGAAGTCGTAGTCCGGCAGGTGCAGCGTGGACTGCGCGCCCGTCTGCTGGTTGTAGATGGTGAAGAAGAGGTGCCGAACCTGCCCGGCCCCGTCGATGAGCTGCCCCATCTTCTCATCCACACGGCAGAACCCATCGAACTGAGTCCTCCAGCCGGGCTGTTCGGGGGCCTCGGTGATCCGCAACGGCGGGTCATCGTCCGTGCGGAAGTCGGCTTCAAGGGCCCGGTTGTGCTCCTCGAAGCGCTGCCGCAGCATCTCGCGCGGAAGCAGCGCGAACTCCCGCCCCCAGATGCCCTCCCCGGCCTGCCGGTCGTACCCGCCGATGTCCGGCGCCGGCCGCCAGTCGCCTGCAGCTGCGGGATTGCTCGTCCAGTCATCGGCGGGCGCCGTCGCGCACTCCCAACCCGGCCCGGTGGCGAGGTCCTCGGAGGAGCCATCCGCGTACTCGACCCGCATCTGCCCATAGAGCGCCGGGCGCCACTCCGAGCGCACCGCCGCCGCCACGAGCACCTCGCCGGGCGCGAGGCGGTCCGTCACCTCCGCCCATGCAGGCAGGCACTCGCGCTCATCGTAGCCGGTCAGGGCCAGCCGACCGTTCAGGTAGAGCCGGGCGCTCTGCGAGGGCGCGACCATCAGCACCGCACGGCGCACACCGGCTTTGATCGGCCACTTGGCCCGTAGGTAGATGGCGTGCGACCAGCCGCGACCGGGCTCCTGAGGCTGGCCGATCCACCGCGCATCATCCGGGATGAAGGGCGACGGCTCTGTCGGGGGAAACCAGATCGGCTCCTGCGCCCCAACCCCGGTCGCACACAGCAGCACCGCTGCTGAGCCCCACACCGCCGTCCGCCGTTGCCTTGCACTCATCGCTGCGCACTCCTTACTTCGCACTGCGGTTCAGTTGTCGGTGTTCCACTCGGCGATCCGCTGAGCTTGCTCCAGAGTGGGCGGCACGTCGCCATGGAGCAGAATGTCGTCGGTCTCCTCCATCCACGTCTGAACCCGCCGACGCAGATCGGCCAGCGTGCCGGCGTGCGCCGGATCGCCGGCCAAGTTGGTCATCTCGAGCGGGTCGGCGAGCAGGTCGTACAGCTCCTCCTCCGGCCGCCGCGAGCCGTAGTACTCGTCCCGCATCTCCCGCCCGGCGAGGCCCTGATACGTGTCGAGCGGCAGGTACACCAGCGGGCGCTCTCCGAAGTTGCGGATGTACTTCCAGCGCTCGGTCTTGATGGCGCGCATGGGGTTGTACTTGTCGTGCCAGGTCATCTCGGCGAAGATCGACTCGCGCGGCTCGTACTCGCCGCCGTCCAGGAGGGGCAGGAAGCTCCGCCCGTCGATCCCCTCTGCGGGAGGCGCGCCGACGAACTCCAGCAGCGTGGGCATCAAGTCGCAGTTGGTCAGCAGACTGCTGATGCGACGTCCGCCCTCGAACCGCCCCGGCAGCCGCATGATGAGCACCGTCTTGAGGCCCGGGTCGTAGCACGTCCCCTTGGCGCGCGGCATGGCGAGGCCGTGATCGGTGGTGAAGATCAGCAGTGTATCGCGGTCCAGGCCGGTTTGGGCGAGGGCCGCGCGAATGGCGCCGACCGCGTCATCCACGGCATACACCAGCCCGTTCAGATCGGCGATGTCCCGGCGGATCCCCGGGCGATCCGGCAGCCAGGGTAGCAGCGTCACGGCGGAGGGATCGTCGTTCCGGTAGCCTTCCTGCTGATAGGGGCGGTGCGGCTCCGTGAAGCCGGCGTTCAGGTAGAACGGCTTCCGGCTCCCCGCAGACGCCCGCTCACGCAGGAAGGCGGCAACCGCCGCCGCCACCGGCTGCGCCTTGTGCCCGCACGCGTGGATGTGCTGATAGCCGACCCGCTCGGACCGGGCGGACTCGTGTTGGCCGCCGAACAGGTGCGTCTCATAGCCGAAGTCGTTCAGATAGTGCGGCAGGCACCGCACGCCCTCGTTGAACTCCCACCCGATGTGAGCCAGCCCAATCAGGCCGTTGTTGTGCGGGTAGAGCCCCGTCATGATGCTCCCGCGCGAGGGCGAGCACTGCGCCGCCGAGCAGCAGTACGTGTCGAAGAGCACGCTATCGGCGGCGAGGCCGTCGATCGCGGGAGTTGATAGCCCCGCGCCGAGGCAGCCGACGTGCTGCCCGAGATCGTGGCAGATGATCTGGAGGATGTTGGGGTGGCCCGAATCGGGCATGTCTGGACCTCTCAACGTGTGCTGTGCGGGCTGCTGGGCCAATTCGCCTCCGAGGCGAGAGCCCCTTGCCGCGACCGGCAACCGTCGCGCCGCGTGTGACGCCCCTCACAGACCCCTTCGGTCGAAAAAGTCTTGTGGGTGACATCCCCCAGTGCGGTATACGGGCCTCTGGAAGCGCCTAGAGCGCTGTCGTGGAGTGGACGACGGAGACAACCGGCGACGGACGGGCCCCGCGCCAAGCGCCAGCCCACGCAGGGATTGCTCACGGTCCGGAACCACGACGAAATCCAACCCAGGGGAGGCTCACCCACCATGAAGCGACGCAGCGGTTTCACCTTGATCG
>VGFC01000153.1 GCA_016869045.1 Armatimonadota bacterium | reverse complement strand
GATCTGGGCGAAGGGCAAGGCGGAGGGCGTGGTGCTCAAGGTCTCGCTGGGCAGCGTGGGCAAGCAGGAGTTCCCGCTGACTACGGAGTGGCAGGAGTACTCGTTCACCGGCACGGCAGAGAAGGACGCGAACCGCCTCAGCCCCGGCCTGGCGCTCGGCAGCCCCGGCGTGGCGTGGGTGGACCTGTTCCAGGTGACGCCGCAGTAGGTGCCTGTCACCGATACGGAGGACAGCGATGGCTTCGTTGCTGCTTCTGATGGCACTCGCAGGGATCGGCGCGGCCGAGCCGCTGGCGCTCTACGTCTCGCCGAAGGGCGATGACTCGTGGAGCGGGCGGAGCGGCGAGGTTGGTGCGCCGAATGGGCCCTTCGCGACGCTCGCACGGGCGCGGGATGAGGTGCGGAAGCTGAAGGCCGCGGGGCAGCTGCCCGAGGGCGCGGTCGTCAACGTGGCCTCAGGCCTGTACGAGTTCCGCGAGACGCTCAAGCTCGGGCCGGAGGATTCGGGCACCGAGCAGGCGCCGATCGTCTATCGCGGCGTGGGCGACGAGAAGCCGATCCTGACCGGCGGCAAGGTGCTCACCGGCTGGCGGGAGTACGAGAAGGGCATCTTGTGGTGCGACCTGAAGGCGAACGAGCTGGCGGGCAAGCCTGTCTCGGTGTTCGTGTTCGGCGGCGAGCTGCAGACCCTCGCGCGCTACCCGAACCACGATCCGCAGGATCCGCACCAAGGGACGTGGGCGTACGTCGCCTCCGTCGATGGTGACGATAACCGCACGTCGTTCCACTACGGCGAGGACGAAACGCACGTCTGGGAGCGCCCGGAAGATGCCTCGGTGCACATCCACCCGTACTTCGACTGGGCGTGGAACATCGTCAAGCTCGCGAAGCACGAGCCCGCGACCCGTACGCTGACGATGGCGGGGAACGTCTCCTACGCGCTGCACATCGGCGACCGGTACTTCATCGACAACCTCTTCGAGGAGCTGGACGCGCCGGGCGAGTGGTTCCGCGACCCGCGTACGGAGGCGTTCTACTTCAAGCCGCCCCGGCTCATCGACGCCGCGCCCGCGGTCGCCGCGACCATCGACGACATCGTCGTCATGGACGGCGCGCAGTACGTCACGCTACAAGGGTTCGTGCTGGAGTGCTGCAACGGGACGCCGATCCGGTTCACCAACTCCAGCCACTGCGTCGCGGCCGGCAACATCGTGCGCAACTGCGGCGGCTGGGGAATCACGGTCGCGGGCGGCCAGTACAGCGGCGCGCGGGGGAACGATGTCCACGACTGCGGCCACGGCGGCATCAGCATCGACGGCGGCAACCGCGACACGCTGGAGCCGGGCCACAACTTCGCGGACAACAACTACGTGCACCACTGCGCGCGGGTCGTGAAGACATACCGGCCGGGCGTGAGCGTGAACGGCGTCGGGAACGTGGTGAGCCACAACCTGATCCACGACATGCCCCACGCCGCGCTGCTGCTCGGAGGCAACGAGAACGTCGTCGAGTACAACCACGTGCGCCACTGCAACCTGGAGTCCGCGGACACGGGTGGGATCTACTTCTGCTCGCGCGACTGGACGCAGCGGGGGAACATCATTCGCTACAACCTCTTCCACCACTGCGGCGGCTTCGGCAAGGCGAACTCCTGGGCGCCGGTGCAGGGCGGGAAGGTGAAGTTCGAGTACCCGCACTTCACCTGGGGCATCTACCTGGACGATCCCACCACGGGCACGCTGGTCTACGGGAACATCGTCTACGCGGCGCCGATCTGCGGGCTGCACAATCATGGCGGGCGGGACAACACGTGGGAGAACAACATCGTGGTCGATGCGCCGGCATTTCAGGCGGGGATGCTCGACCCGAACTGGAGCGAGTGGCCGCCGATCCGTGACAGGCTCCACCAGCGTACGCAGCCCGGCTCGCCCTACCTCAAGGCCTACCCCGGTCTGGCCGACTACAACGAGAACGAGCCCGAGGCGATGACCGGTGTGCGCATGGTGCGCAACATCTTCTACTACACGAAGGACGGGACTGCGTGGCTCCGCGAGAGGAACGGGAACGGCTGGGGCGGCGAGGGCTGCCAGCTGCTCTATGACATGCGGATGAAGCCGCCGCACTTCCGGCAGAACGAATGGGATGGCAACTGCGTGTACCTGGAGGAGGGCCTCGAGCCGCGCATCAACCTGAGCCTCTACCCCGGGGGCGGGAAACTCTACACGTGGGATGAGTGGCGCGCGTTGGGGGCGGACAAGACGTCGGTGCTTGAGGACCCGCTGTTCGTCGATGCGAAGAACCACGACTACCGCCTCAAGCCCGATTCGCCCGCGCTGAAGCTGGGCTTCAAGCCGATCCCGGTGGACGAGATCGGTCCGCACCAGAGCGACCTGCGCGCAACCTGGCCGATCACGGAAGCCCCCGGTGTGGCGGCCTTGGGCGACTTCCGCACGGTCCGCTACTACCAGCCGCCGCAATACAGGCCCTTGCCCGCGAAGGGCCCCTTCATGCCGCGTGACGGCGCCCCGAACTTCTTTGCCAAGGCGGCTGCGGGTCAGGCGCTCAAGGTCGCGTACTTTGGCGGGGGCATTCACTACGCAGATGGTTGGCGGAAGGGCGTGATGGACTGGCTGCGGGCGAAGTACGGCGACGTCACCGAGATCGATGCGAGCACGTGTGACTGCGTGCGGGGCTCGGGCTGGAGCATCTACCGCTTCGGGCATGACGCGCTCGCGCACAAGCCGGACCTGGTCTTCATCGACTTCACCTCCGACGACCAGGCCGGCGATGCGCAGGAGGCGCAGCGCTGCATCGAGGGCATGATCCGCCAGGCGCAGCAGGCCGACCCCAGCCTCGACGTGATCCTGCTGCACGCGTTCCGGCAGGGCTATGAGACGGACTACAACGAGGGTGTGCTGCCGGCGGTGATCACGGCCGACGAGCGCGTCGCGGAGCACTACGGCATCCCGTCGATCAACCTTGCGTACCGCATCTCCGAACTCGCGCGCGAGGGGAAGCTCATCATCAATGGCAAGCCCGACGAGGCGAAGCAGCAGAGGAAGCTGCTCTTCTCGGAGGGCGGCGTGCGTCCGAGTCCGGATGCGAACGCCATCTACGCGGAGACGATCACGGCGGCGCTGGAGCAACTCTCGGCGAATGCGAAGCCCACACCGCACCAGGCGAGGCCGCCGCTCAACCCGCAGAACTACGAACTCGCGAAGCAAGTGACGATCACCGCCGACATGCTCTCGAAGGAGTGGAAGCAGCTTCCGCCCGAAGACGAGCTGTGCAAGCGCTTCGCGAGCAAGATGGACGCGATCTGGTACACGGACACGCGGGGGGCGACGCTGACCTTCCGCTTCAAGGGCACGTCGGCCTCGATCTACGACCTGATGGGGCCAGACACCGGTCGCGCGAGGATCACGCTGGACGGCAAGGAGATCGGCGTACGCCAGCAGGTCGATCCGTGGTCCTACTATCAGCGCCAGGCGGCGATCCCCATCGCCTCGGGGCTGGAGGACAAGGTGCACGAGGTCATGATCGAGCTTCTGCCCGATCCGCCGGACCGCACCGTGCCCATCGCCGAGGCGAAGAAGGCCAACCGCTACGACCCGGCCCTGTTCGAGGGGGTGGCCCTACGGGTCGCGGCGATACGCGTGATCGGAGAAGTGGTGCCGTAGAGACACAGGGGGACACGATTGCATCGTGTCCCCGGTGTACTGGGGGGAGGCACATGATCCTCGGACCGATGTGCACCGTCGCAGTGGCCGCGGTCGCGCAGGCGGCAGATGGGATGACCCTGGTGGAGGCGAGGGCCCGCATTCCGCAGCGCGAACTCCCTGCGTTCTGGGTCGGCGACCTGGAGCGCGTGAGTGCGCTGGTGGCGGGCCTGCAGCGAGGCCAGGTCACCACGATTGCCACGACTCCGGGACGTCGGCCGATGGTGCTGGTCGCCTTCGGCGAGCGCGAAGTGGTGCAGCACATCGCGAACTTCAACTCGGCCATCGGGGCGCGAGAGCCGGCGGTCTACATGGACAGGGCCGCGCGCAAGAAGCCCGTGATCCTGTTCGTCGGCCCGGTGCACGGGCAGGAGACCGAAGGGCTGACGGGCCTGTGCAACCTCATCAGCGTGATGGAGACGGGGCGCGATCTGGCCGGGAGGGAGCAGGCGCAGTTGCGCGCGCTGGGGGAGCGGTGCCGGTTGCTCATCATCCCGGCGGGGAACCCGGACGGAATCGCGCGCTTCGAGGCGAAGACCGTGCAGGGAATGAGCGTGGATGACGTGCGCTTCTGGGGGCAGGGCACGTACACGGATGACAAGTTCTGCGGCTGGCCCGGTTGTAAGCGGCAGCACCCGATGGTGGGCGACAACGTGAAGTTCCTGGGCTGCTACTTCAACGACGCGGGCGTCAACCCGATGCACGACGAGTTCTTCGCGCCGATGGGCCCCGAGGCGCCGGCCATCCTGAAGGTGGCGATGGAGGAGGGCCCGGACCTCGCGGTGTCGCTGCACTCCCACGAGAGCGCGCCCAGCGTGCTACGGCCCGCCTACCTGCCGATGGAGACGCAGGAAGCGGTGCGCGGACTCGCGGAAAGCTGCTACGCGCTGCTCAAGGAGCGCGACCTGCCCCACGGCGGTCTGCCCGCCGCCGACGCCGACCGCGGCAATCCGCCGGCGCCGTTCAACCTGACCAGCGCGATCTACCACATCAGCGGCGCGACCTCGTTCACCTTCGAGTGCCCGCACGGCCTCGCCGACGAGAAGTCGTGCCACGTGACGCTGGAGCAGATCCTGGACATCCAACTGACGCTGTATGAGGCGATGATGGGGTGGGTGCTGGAGGGGCGATGAGCCGGCGGGGCTCAGCCTACGAGCAGGTGCTCGCAGTGGAGCCGCTCTCAGAGGCTCCGTAGGACCCGAACCCCGCGCCACTTGGCGGACGTACAAGTGGGATGGGGCCGACCGGCGGATGCAGATGCGGCGGCTCTGTGCCCCGGCACACCGGGCAGCAGAGGGAAGTAGGCGCTGGTTGAGGAACCTCCACGAAGGCGGCAGACGGAACTGCCGCAACCTCACTCACCCGCGCCGAGGGGAGGCCTCTCCGATGTTCGAGTGGTTCAGTATCGAGAACTACCGAACGCATGTCCAAACGCGCATCGAACTCGGCCCGGTGAACCTCCTGATCGGGGCCAACAACGCAGGCAAGAGCAACCTTCTAGCCGCGCTCCGACACTTCTCTAGGCTTGCGGCACGAGGCCGCCCTGATGCGCGCATCTTCGGCGGAGCAGGCCAAGCGAGTCCAGGGGGCCCCGAGGAGGACGAGAGCGTTGGCCAGGACGAGGGCGTGGACGAGCAGCCCCCCGGAGGGGCTGGGCCGCGAGACAGAAGGAGTGTCGTTGACATCGACTTCTTCCCTCACAGACACCGCCTAGCCAGCCAGACGACGCCGATGGCATGGCGGTGCTCCTGGGTTCATCGACGCGGGCGCGTGGAGTACGAGCTTGAGTTGGCAGAGGACGAGCGGGTGGCTACACGCGTGGCGTGTCGTGAGCGGCTGGGGTTTGCCCTCTACCCCCGCAAAGCACTGAAATGGGTCACAAGCGGCGTGGAGACCCCCACTCATCTGGTGGCCCTTCAGGGCAGGCTGGCATCCTCCGATCTGGCTCCTGGGGAGGAGGAGCTTGTCACGAGGTTCTTCAAGGATCTGGCAACCTGCTACTGCTTCGATCTCCAGCCAGCATTCCTGCGCGGCCAGGTGGCCGACACGCGCAGGATAGTGGACGCTGACCCGCCGCGCATTCCATGGGAGCTGGGGGTCGAGGGAGTCGGCCTACAGCGGACCCTGCTGAGGGTGCGCGCGAAGGAGCAGCGGACATTCGACAACTTCAGGGCGGCGATGGAGCGGTTTGAGCCGTCGTTCCGTGGCGTGAAGGACCATCCCACTTGGGAGTACCCCGCATGGCAGTTCCGGCTGACACCCGATGCCCAAAGGTTCGATGACTTCCCGCCGTACGTGGTGTCGGACGGAGTGTTGCGGGCGGCCGCGGTGGCCCTCCTGACGTCGATGCGGAACCCCCCCGCTCTGATACTGCTAGAGGAGGTCGAGAACGGTGTCAACCAACGCAACCTGGCAAGCTTCCTGGCTTGGCTCCGCCAGGCGGCCGGGCCGTCTGACGCGTCCGACAGGGGGCACAATACGCAGTTCGTGCTGACATCACACAGTGCGGGCGTGCTCCGTGAGTTCTCGGAACACCTGCGGCACGTGTTCCACGTTCGCCTCCACAGCCATGGGTACCATAGCGTGATCCGCGACCTGGAATCCATCGTGTCTGCGCTGGTGGACGCCGGGGCGCTTCCCGGCGAGTACGAGGACTCTCAGGGGCGGCGCGCGGTCCGGGTGACGCCAGGTGATCTCACCGAACTCTGGTTCGGCGGGTCCATCGGAGGATAGGGACGAGATGGAGGAGGCCACGGTCCTCACACGCTACGTTGGCACCATCGCGGATGGCGCAACTGACCACCAGGCGCTTCACGCCTCGGTTCGGTCTGCTGTGCCCGACCGCGAGAGCCTGATCGCCATACGCCTTGGGCAGACGATCCGGGACCAGGTGAACGAATTCGGCCGGGGGTGCAGCACAGCAGGCCGTCGGTGGTTCTGCGACACCCCCGCCGAGCGACTCCGCCAAAGGGTCGTTGCGGCGCTTATCGCGGCCATGGATGAACTCCAGAGCCACGCCCACCGCGCAATCGGGCCACGGGACCTCATCGTGTTGAGCACGGACAGCGAGCAGTCGCTTCGGAGCCGCCAAGCGTCCCTTGAGGACCACTCCGTGCTTCTGCCTGCCATCCTCATGCGAGCGACTGAGGAGTTCTACGAAAGAAGGGTCGGGTGGGGGTACCAGCGAGACGTACTGCCCCTGGTCGTGCCCTTCGTCACCTTCCCGAGCATTGACCTCGTTGTTGCGGCCGCCAAGGTCCCGGCAGGCGAGTCGTTCGCCCACTGGTACGGCCTCAGACCGCGGCAGATGAAGCGCGAGCTGTATGGCGTCGAGGATCTGCGGCTACTGCCAGCGATCGAGTTCGGAGAGCGTGGGCTGGCACACATCACCCGGGAAGCGTGCGGCGCGATCTATCAGCGAGTACCCGCAGCCCGGCCGCTGTTGCGCATCGCTGGATGGTTGTCCTCCTCATAGGTCGGGCCGTGCAGCGGGCCAGGGGCTCGCCACCGGCCCCTTGCACAGGCGCTCATCGACCCGCGGTGAGCCAGTCGGCACCTGCGCAGCCTACTTCGGTTCGTACTCGATGACCAGCTCCGGCGGGGAGCCACCCTCGCGCGGGATGTAGCTCGCGCCGTCGGTAGTGGTAGGGACAATCAGAAGGGTGATCTCCTGCTTGCCCTGAAGCGGCAGGTCGAGGTCGCGCTCCTCCCACACGTCGTTGCCGACCTTCCCCATCTTGCCGACCTCTCGGCCGGGCTGCAGGCGGGTGTCGTAGGTGATCCTCGCTTCCTCCCAGGCGCCCTCGGCGAGGTGGATCGTCCCGGAGTCGCCGCTCTCGCCGCCGGGGGCGGCCGCCATGCGCATCCGCAGCTTGACGGAGACCGCCCTGCCCGGTATGTCCACGAGGAACTTCAGATAGGTGACGTTGTAGCTCTCATCCCCCATCGCCTGGTTGCCGCCATCGACGAGCAGCGAGGCAGTCAGGCCGTAGTTCTGCGTTGGCGTCCCGAGGCTCACATATGTGTCCTCGCGGACGGGGACCACGACGCGCGCTCGCGGGCCGAGGTAGCGGATCGGCGAGGAGCGCTCCGCCTCGACGGTTCCATCGGGGCGCAGGAGCTGCACGCCGAGATTGAGGTCGGCCGGCTCGCCCTTCCGGGCAACCGCCAGCTTCACCGGCACCGCTGTGGTTTCGCCTGAGGCGAGCTTCACGGCTGACTCGGTCGGTGCGATGGTGAACCCGTCGGGGGCGGTGAGCTTGAGCGTGCCCTCGAAAGCCCCATCGCGGAAGTTGCCGACTTTGATCTCGGCCGACTGCTCGGGCGCCACGTCCCCCACCAGGAACGAGGGCGCCGAGAGACCGACACTGAGCACGCGCGTGCGGTCCACTTGGATCGCGTTGAGCAGCGGCGTCTGCGGGAGCGCAGTGCCCTTCGGCACGAACTCGATCAGGAGGTCCTTGGTTACCTCGATGTCCGGGAACTCCCAGAACACCGCGCGGCTCGGGCCGCCGGCGGCCTGGATGATGTCGAAGTCGGTCGCGACCGTCTTGCCCTGGAGCTTGATGTCGAAGCGGCGCTCGCCGGGCTTCGAGTTCTCGGTGTCAGCGAAGCCCAACCGGACCTTGTAGACCGCGGCGCCGTCCTCCTCGCGGACGAGTGGGAGCCGGCACTGGGTCACGGCTCGGAGGCCCGAAGCGAACAGCCAGGGGTCGTCGGAGCCCTCGATCGGCGTGTCCTCGGGAGCATTGCTGAAGAACCCGCCGCCGGGCAGGTTGGCGACGGCCATCGTGTAGTCCAGCCGCAGCCGGCCGCCCGGTCGCGGGGAGCTGAGCCAGAGTTCCCCGTCCGCTCCCCGACGGTCACCCGGCGCGCCGACATTGAGGGCGAGGTGCTTGACCGGGAGCACATCTCCCGGCGAGCCGTAGATTCCCCAGGCCTTATTCCCGGTGCGCGGCTTGAAGACGACCGTGCAATGGATGGAGAAGGCGCACACGCAGCCCGAACTCGCCTCGGGCGCGACGAGCAGGCCGTTGCAGGGGATCATGTTTACCCAGCAGCCTGGCCGCTGACCGGCGAAGTGGGTGACGCCGAAGTCGCCGATGAGATCGTAGTAGGCCATCGAGCCGGAGCGAAACGCGAGCAGGTTCGGGCAGCCGGTGATGTTCCCGCAATGATGGCCGGGCCGCTCGAACTGGAAGACCGACTGGCGCCCGGTGACGGGATGGGTCCGCATCTTCTGCTCGCCCGTGCGTAGATCGAACGCCCACGGCTCGGCGAAGAGGGTGTCGCCCACGATCAGCGGCCGGATGCGATAGCCGATGGCCTTCGACCAGAGGAAGTCGCCGGTCGCGGCATCCAGCGCCGTGACCCGCCGCGTCGCGTAGTCGCCGCCGAGGAACTGCGGCCAGAAGTGGCCGTTCGCGTGCGCGCCACAGAAGACCAGCGTGCCCCGCGTGGCCATCGCGGACAAGACGGCCGCTCCGCAGTCGGTCAGGTCGAGCGGCTTCTGCCAGATCACGTCTCCCGTGTTCGAGTCCAGCGCGACGGCGACGCGCACGTCGGCGCTTGCGAGCTGCTTCTCGGCGTCTGCGGGCGTGATCTTCTTGCGCTCGACAAGCTCATCTACCTTGGTCTTCAGCACAGTCTGGCGCTGTTCGGGCGTCGCGGCATTGTCCGCGAAGAAGACGCGCCCCTCGCTGATCGAAACCGTGTTGTTGCGGATGGCCCGGCCATCGTGGCGCCACTTCAGCTGGCCGGAGGTGATGTCCATCGCGAAGAGCGAATCGCTCTCCTGGGACTTCGCCGACGTGCTGCCGTAAAGCGTATCGCCGACGCAGGCCACGTACGCCCAACTGCGCGGCTTACCGTCCGGGGAGTCGGGGAGAGGGTAGGTCGTGATGGCCTCGCCCGTGTCGGCGTCCAGCAGCAGGCATTCCTTGCCCGTGGAGACGAACAGGCCGCGCTCGTTGCAGGCGAGGTTGCTGCATTCACGCACCATCCCGACCCGCGCAGCGCCGGGGATGACCTGCCGCCAGTACTGGTAGCCGTTGTAGGCGTCGAAGCAGAAGATCTCCTTGACGCCCTGGAAGTACACGCGGCCGTTGAGGGACAGCGGCGCCGCGGTGCCGACGTGACGGTTCACCGCATCCTCGGCTCCCGGCTCGCCGTACCACAGCACGCCGAGCGGGGCCTTCACCACGGTGTCGGTTGAGGAGACCGTGTTACCCGGATCGCCGTACTGGTGTGTCCAGGTCCCCACGCCCGGAATCGGCCCGCGCACCACCTTGCCCCACAGCCCGGCGTCAGTGGAGACCTGTGCGCTCTGCGCATCGACGGCCTTCAGCCAGGCCTCCAGGCGCGTGCGGTCGAGGGCCGTCAGCCGGCCCTGGCCGTCTGCTGGTTGGCCGAGGTAGATGGTCCCTCCGAGGGGTTTGAGGACGCGCAGGGCCTCCTTGGGGGAAGGGGGGAGTGTGCCCGAGATCAGGGCATCCTCAGAGACGACCAGGTTCGCGAAGTACGCAGCGTACGGCAGGTCGGCGAGGTCGCCCTCGTCCACACAGACGCGGGTGCCGTAGACCCCTTCGGCATCGAGAGCCTTGCGCGCCGCGGTGACCTTCGCCGGATCGGGGTCGATGCCGTAGATCATCAGGTCGCTGTTCTTCGCCAGCGCGAGCGCCAGCCGCCCCGTTCCGCACCCCAGCACCAGGCAGAAGCCCCGGTCCACGCCACTGCCGGCGACGATGTCCCTGGCCGCCGCCTCGTAGACGGGGGTCATGTTGTCGGCGGGATAGCCTGTGCCGCGAGTCGATGCAGGCGTCGGGGGAGCCTGACCCGGCGCGAAGCAGTGGATCGTGCCGGCGTCGGTGCTCACGAGCAAGCGGCCGTCGGACACCGCGAGGCCTCTCGCGCCGCCCTTCACCGGCGCGCGCCAGGTGACCGCACCGGTACTCGGGTCGACCGCGATCACCTTCTCCTTGCCCCCCGCGATGAGCGTGTTCCCCGCCAGGACCATGCTCTCCAGGTCGGGCTCGGGCGTCTTCCACTGGTTGCAGCCCGCGATCGCGTCCGTCGTCGCCTTGATGTCCGCGTCGAGGGTCTTGAGCTGGTCCTGGAGGTCGGGCGGCTTGGCCGTCGTGAGCGAAGTCCGGCGGCCCTGCAGGTCGCGGAGCTTCTTGCTCAGCTCGGGGAAGGTCTTGCGGTTGATTGCCGAGAGACCCGTCGCGTCGAGCATGTAAGACGTGTCCGGGGCGACGATCAGGCGCTTGCCCTGGTAGATGGCGAAGCCGAGGTTGCCCGACTTCTGTTCGTACTCGGCGACCGCGGCCGCACCTGAATAGAGGCGGTCGCCGACCAGGAGCGCGTAGGTGCCGCCCAGCGCACCCGTCGGGGAGAAGCGGCTGTAGCTTCGCTGGTACAGGAACTTGCCCGTGGCCTTGTCAAAGGCCGCCGGGATGCTCCGCCCCGAGGGCACGAACAGCGTCGTGCCGGAGGCCAGTAGATACCCTTGCGGCGAGAAGCCGTTCTGGCCCGCGCTCCCGTCGCTGATCGTGTCGTTTTTCCAGAGGAGCGAGCCGTCGCTCGCCCTCACGCCATACAGGTAGACGCGCTCGCCGGGGAAGACGCCCGCCGAGCAGTACACGGAGTCCCCATCGACGAGCACGCCCGTCCGCGGCGGATGGAGCGAGGTCATCTTGTGACGCGCCAGCACGCGCTCCCGCGTGGGCGCCGCGGCGAAGGTCCAGAGCACCTTGCCGTCGGCTGCGTTGAGGCAGTAGATCAGCCCGTCATCCGAGGCGACGACGACGCGCCCGTCCTGCACCGAGGGCGCAAGACGAATCGGCCCTTCAGTGAAGAAGCTCCAGCGCTCGCGACCCGTCGCGGCATCGAGGCAGTAGACCTTGTTGTCACACGACGTGCCGAAGTACACGGCGTCGCCGACGACCGCGACGTGATAGGCGTCGTCGAACCGCACACGCGGTGTCTCGAGCTGGCCCTCGACCGCGATGGACTGCGGGTCGGGCCACGCCGTGACGACCGGCGCGCGCGCCGTGTAGACCCACTGCTGGTTCAGCGGGAGGGTCACCTCTTCCGTAGTGGTGTTGCTGCGCGCGTTGTCATGGGCGTACATCGGCCAGTCGTCGGCGGGGAGGAGGGCACACGGGAGAAGCGAGAGGCAGACGGCAGCGAGGAGCGCAGCTGAGCGTGCCGGCATGGGTCGCAGCCTCCGATCGGACGGCAAGGGCTGGAGAGGCAGGGACGGCCGAGTGGTTCGGCGGACGGGCCACGATGCCCTTCAGAGGCCTACGTGGCGCGTCCGAGGAAGGAGAGGCTGTGGGTCTCCGGGCCACAAAGGGGGCGACTCGATGACGCGCACATGTGCCGTGCTGCTCGCAGTGCTGTCACTGGGCGGATGCGGCTGGGCCGACCCGCCGGCCGACCGCGAGATCGTCTACCAGGTTTCCACCCTCGGCGCGCTGCTCAAGGGCCTCTACGACGGGATGGCGACCGTGAAGGAACTCAGGGCGCATGGCGACTTCGGCATCGGCACCTTCGACGCGCTAGACGGGGAGATGCTCGCCGACCGGGGCGTGTTCTACCAGATCCGGGCCGACGGCACGTGCCACGTCATGCCCAGGGACGCCCGCTCCCCCTTCGCCGCCGTGACCTTCTTCTATGCCGACCGCACGCTGCCGTTGCGCGATCTCGTCGCGCCGACAGGCCTCGACGCTGCGCTACAGCCCGCGCTGTCCGGCGTGAATCTCCCGCAGGCGATCCGCATCGACGGCGAGTTCGCCTACGTGAAGGCCCGCAGTGTTCCGCGCCAGACGCGGCCCTACCCGCTGCTGACGGATGTTGTGAAGACGCAGCCGGTGTTCGAGTACCGCGACCTGCGGGGGACCCTGGTCGGGTTCCGCCTGCCACCGTTTCTCGAGGGGCTGAACGTGCCCGGTTATCACTTCCACTTCGTCGATGCCGCGCGAAAGGTGGGCGGGCACTTGCTGGAGTGTCAGTTGCGGACAGGTACGGCGGAGATCGACGTGACACCCTCCATCCAGGTGGCTCTGCCGACCTCCCCCGAGTTCCGTGGCCTGGACCTCGCGGTCCACAGCGAAGCCGACGTGCAGCGCGTCGAGAAGTAGCCGCGCAGGAGGAACCCGATGGGCGACCGCCCCTACGTCATCGCCATCTCGGAGGAGATGCAGCACCTCTGCTTCCCCGACGGCTCGTGGGAGGAGCTGCTGGCTCTCTACCCGTTCGCAGTGATCCGTTCGCTCGCTGAGATGGGCGAGGAGGAGTGGATCGCGCTCTGCCGCGAAGCCGACATCCTCGCCGGCCCGTGGGGCATGAGGCCCTTCCCGGACACCGATGACCCGTCGGACCTGCCGCAGTACCTATGCTACGTGGGCGGGGCGGTGAGCGGCTTCCTTACCGAGAGGCACCTGCAGCTCGGGATGCGGGTGACAAACTGGGGCGACTGCATTGCCGACACCATCGCGGAGTCGGCGCTGATGGGCATCCTCGCCTGTCTGCGGCGCGTCGGCTACCACCAGCACGTCACTCACCAGGCGCGCGGCTGGCGCGTGCCGGGGGAGCTCGCCGACTCCGCCTCGCTCCTCGGTAAGCGCGTCGGGCTCATCGGCCTCGGGCAGATCGCGCGAGCGCTCGTCTCGCTCGTGAGGCCTTTCGGGGTGGCGCTCTTCGCCTACGATCCCTACGTCCCGGACGCAGCCTTCGCGCAGTACGGCGTGACAAGGGTCGGCTCGCTGGAGGAACTGTTCCGCACGTGCCCGATCATCACGAACCACGCGGGCCGCGTGCCGGAGCTGGCGGGGAGGATCGACCGGGCGATGCTGCGCCTCCTGCCCGACGACGGCCTCTTCGTCAACACGGCGCGCGGGCAGATCCTCGTCGAGGAGGACCTCGCCGCCGAGCACCAGGCCGGTCGGCTCTGGTCCTGCCTCGATGTCTTCGAGCCCGAGCCCCCGGCTCCCGACAACCCCCTGCGCGATACGCCGCGCTGCCTCATCACCCCTCACCAGGCCGGCCCGACGAAGGACCGCTATCACTGCATGGGGCGTCGGGCCATCGAGAACCTCACGCGCTGGCGGGCCGGGGAACCGCTGCTCGGCGAGGTCACGGCCGAGATGCTCCCGAGGATGACGTAGGCAAGTGCCCTGGAATTGTCGAGTGAGGAGGTGTACAATGGCAGCAAGGGAAACCCGGCGGCAGAAGTCCTATTTTGGGTCCTTAGTGTTGAAATGGACAAGCGGCCGCTTCGGCGAGCCCAAATCGGTGTGCCCACGGGAGGAATGGCAGATGGCGACACGAGCATTCGTAGTCGGCTTGTTGGTGATCATGGCGCTGATGCTGGTCGCAACGGCTTACGCGGACACGGTGCAGATGACGAGGACCAGGAACCGGCTGTGCTTCACGGTGACGGCGAACGCCGCGGGCCGAGCGCCGGGCACCACGAAGAACATCCACGACTTCCACGTCCAGATCCAGGGCGGTCAGATCATCTCCCACGGCTCGCCGACCAACTGGAGCGGACAGCATAGCGCGGTGGAAGCCAGTTGGGAGACGAGGACCAACCCGATCAAGTTCCCGGGCGGCAGCCGCGGCGGGTTCTGCATCCGGATTCAGGGCGGGGACCATCTGACGTGGTGGACGACCGCGAAGGACGGAAGCAAGATCGCGCAGGGGATGATCAACCTGCCCTAAGCAGGCGACGGGCAGGGCTAGTCCGGCAGCAACCGCCCGCGCTCCAGCGTCAGCGTGCGCTGCGCATACGAGGCCGCGAGGTCCTCGTGCGTCACAAGAAGCACGGTGCCGCCCTCCTGGTTGAACTCCGCCAGGAAGTCCATCACCGCGCGCCCGTTCTCGGGGTCGAGGTTGCCGATCGGCTCATCCGCCAGAATGAGCTTCGGCTTGTTCAGGAGTGCGCGCGCGAGCGCCACGCGCTGGCGCTCGCCGGTGCTCAGCTCGGCGGGCCGGTGACTCAGGCGCTCGGCCAGGCCCACGCGCTCCGCGACCAGGCGCGCCTCACTGTCTGTGGCGTGCGCGCCAGCCAATCGCGGCGACAAGATATTCTCCCACACACTCAGGTACGGGACCAGATGGAACACCTGGAACACGAAACCCACCTTCCGCGCGCGGATGGCCGCCCGCCGCCTGGGTGAGAGCGCGTAGAGGTCGTCCCCGTCCAGGATCACGCGCCCCGAGGTCGGCCGCGCCATCCCCGCGACCGCCATGAGCAGCGTGCTCTTCCCGCAGCCGCTCGGCCCCCGCACCGCCACGAACTCGCCGGGCTCGACGTGCGCCGTGACCCCGTCCAGCGCGCGAATCTCACGCTCCCGGGTCCGGTAGACCTTGCTCGCGTCCTGAAGCACGATCATGGGTTACTCTTCCCTCAGCACTTCGGCGGGGTCCTGCGTGACGGCAACCATGGCGGGCAGGTAGCTCGCAATCGCGCACAGCAGCGGCGCGCCGAGGAGCGCCCACCACAGGTACTGCGTCTCGGCCGCGAACTTGCCGGCCGTGACCGGGAACACGTGCGGCCCCCACTTCAGCGCAATCCACGTTCCGATCGGGAAGCCGATCGCCGCCCCAACCAGGCCGAGCAGGATCGCCTTGCCCAGGAACAGAGCAGCCACCTTCACCGACGACACACCCATCGCGCGCAGGATGCCGATCTCGTGGCGCCGGTCGCGCACGTTGCTCAGCGCCAGCAGCCCCACCCACACCGCGCAGATCACCAGCACTGCGGGCAGCAGGAACGCGGCATAGCGCTCGATGGTCGCCCGCGTCTCGGCGCGAACGAGGTACTGGGTGCGCAGCTCGGAGACGCGCGT
>VGFC01000152.1 GCA_016869045.1 Armatimonadota bacterium | reverse complement strand
CAGAGTACCGCCGGCAGTTCGAGGAGCTGGTCTCAGCGTGGGAGGCGCGGTTCGCGGCGTGGGAGGCGGAGGCGCGCAAGCAGGGGCGCGTGGCTCCCCGGTCGGCGGCCGCGGAGGCGGCGTACACGAGGGCGCTGGCCGAGGTCGCGATGGTCGTGCCGAACGTGACCACGGCGGAGCTGCGAGACCAGTTCGAGGCGGCGGTGCTTCGCGGCGTCGAAGGGGAGGTCGATGGTTGGGTGAGCGCGCTGACGGCCCTGGTGAAGCCCGAGCCGATCAAGCTCACGCGCGGGGACACGCCTGTCGAGGAGATACGCCGGCAGAACACCACGGCGCTCCTCGCCCGCGTGGCCGAGGTCGCCGCGGCGCGGAAGCCCGCGAACCTGCTCTTGGCGGAGGACAACCTCGCGTGGTTGGCCGCGAACCGCCGGGAGTTCGAGAAGGCGCGCGAGTGGTACTTCGCAAACCGCATGGACCTGGCGCCCCAGCCGCCGCGGAACGACACCGAGAGGGCCGAGGCCTTCATCGCGATGGCGACCCGGCCTGTCTGAAGACCACGCCACGGGTTCACCTCACCCGATAGGGGGCCGCCAGGCAGACCTGCTCCGGCCCCCAACCAACACCGATGGAACCGAAGGAAGGAGGGTGTCACGTGAGTAGGGCCAAGCTCGACGAGGAGGTGCGCCGGAGCGCGACGCTTTCGGCGAGAGTGACGGAGGCTGAGAAGAAGGAGGTGGAGGCGGTTGCCGCGGCCAGCGGCCTCGCCCCAAGTGAGATCATCCGCCGAGGCGTGCTGCTGGCCCTGGTCGCGACGGGGATGCGAGGGCTTGACGCCAACCCGGCGTCTGTGGTAAGGGGGTAGACCAAAGCGAAAGCCGCCCTTGGGCCGGGCGGCTTCGCGAACGGCAGCCGGTCGTGGCCGGCGTGAGTGTTCTTTAGCAGAACCCCCCACGCCTGTCAACCTCCGCCGGCTGCGCGGAGGTGTCCCCCCAGTGCCGCGAAGCGAGCCGCAGGAACCTGACGAGATAGCCGCCTTCCGCGACGAGATGGGGCGGCTTGGCCTATTGCAGCAGATCGGGTGTCTGAAGCTCCTTCTGAACACCCCTCTGAGGTCGGCGAGTGACCTGCGACACCTCGCCAACCGGGCGCCGCACCCGGAGGCGGGGCTGTTTCACGCGATCATCCGCGGCGCGGACGACGCAGAGCAGCACGTGCGACTGCGCGACGGGGACACCGCGGGCCTCTCGGAGGCCGAGGTCACGGCGAAGTATGAGCAGGCGCAGAAGGATGTATGGCCTGGATTCCTTGCCTACCTGGAGGCTATCGCCGCACGGGGGCGAGGCGAGGCTCTGACCAGGGACCAGTGCAAGCGACTCAACGACCTACGGGCAGTCATGGCGCGGGAGATGCTGAGGTCCGGCTACCGACCCCTGAAGGACGAGGACGGCGCCCGGTACACTGCCTGGTGTTCCACGGGATGCGACGAGAGCCCGGTAGGGCGCTGCGCCCAACTCCTGCGCACCCTTGAGTCGCGTATCGCAGAGGGACTTGCCCCACGACTCTGCGACTGGGAACGGTGTGTGCGCGGCAGAGACGCCAGAGACCCCAGCGACGCCGGCAGGCGATGGTTCCTGCCGCGCAGTGGGGGCCAGAGGCGCGACAGATACTGCTGCCCTCAGTGCGCGGACGCCCACCTGAAGGACCTGAAGCGGAGGCGTGCGAAGCAGGGGGCGTCGGGCGCGTCCGGTTGACAACCTGGCCTGAACCGGACACGTTCGGCGAGCCCATTGTTGTCTGTGCTCTCGGTGTAGTACAGAATGACTTTGATGCTCACCGAACCCCAGACGCCCAAAGTGCATACGCAAGAGCCGCGGCGGGCCGCCCAGACCCCAGACCTCCGGTTCGTCTCCGCCGGCGCGGCGATGACGCCGACGTGGGGTGAGCGCGTTGAGGACTTCCTCCGTCGCAGCCCCAACCTCCGAGACAGCACGCGGGCTGCCTACTGCAGCGACCTTCGCATCGCCGGGCAGTACTTCGCCAGCGAGTTCGAGATCACGAACCCCGGAGACGTGACTCCGTATCACGTTCGCGCGTTCGCGACTTCGCAAGCAGAGCGCGCCGTCTCGACCATCCGCCGGCGGCTTGACGCCCTCTCCACCTTCTTCGCCTTCCTGCTGGACATGCCCAACCCGCCGATCACGCGGAACCCCGTCACGAAGGGCACCCGGCCCAAGAGGAAGCCGAAGCCGCCCCGTGAGGCCATGCCCACGGAGCACTTCGAGGCCCTGCGGTCGGCGACGCGCGGGCCGTTGGAGGGCGCCGTCTTCGAGGTCCTGGCCGGCATGGGGTTGCGTGGGGGAGAGGCCCTCGCGCTGGGCGTCAAAGACTTCGAGGGGGAGAGGCCGGCAGTCTGGATCGTGGGCAAGAGCCAGCGGGCGCGGGAAGTGCCCGTGAACGAGACGGTGCGAGAGGCCGTCGCGGCGTGGACGGCGGAACGCCCTCCGTTGACGACCAACGCCCTCTTCGTCCGGCATGGGGTGCCGCTGACCCCGAAGGTCCTGCGAACCATGTTCCGGCGCTGGACCCGGCGGGCCGGACTCCTCGGGCAGGGCTACACGCCCCACGACCTACGCCACCACTTCGCGACGCAGCTTCTGTTGCACGGGAACGACCTCGAAACCATCGCCGAACTCATGGGGCACGAGAGTGTCGCGACCCTCAGCATTTACCTTCACAGCAGCGGCGAGCGGAAGCGGGCTGCCGTGGACTCCCTCCGCGGCCAAGGGGTGACGGGCCACACTTCGGCGCAGGTCGGCGAGGGTCAACGACAAGTAGATCGCCGTCGTGGCCGGGTCTCGGTGCCCGAGCACGCGCTGGACGCTGTGCAAGTCGCAGCCGCCCCTCAGCAGGAGCGTCGCGCAGGTGTGTCGGAGGCTGTGGGCCGTCGTCCCTGGGCGGTTCAGACCGGCGCGGGACAACGCCCTTCGTAGCAGACCGGCAAGGCCCTTCGGGGCGAGTCGGCGCCGGTCGTTTGAGGTGAACACGAAGCCGTGATCGCATTCGGGACGCAGCTCCAACCAGTCACGCAACGCCGACAGCGGACGCGCGCTGAGGGGCACGAGGCGCGTCCTGTCCCCCTTGCCGTGCTCAACCCGCAGTGTGCCCTCACGGAGGTCAACGTCTCGCAGGCGCAGGCCGAGCAGTTCGGCACGGCGCAGGCCGGCGAAGACCAGGGTCGTGAGCGCGGCGGTGTCCCGGAAGGCCCTCAGTACCGACGCCTGCTGACCCGCAGCTCGCAGCAAGACCTCCGCCTCCTCGGCGCTGAGACAGACAGGCAGGTGCTTCGCGCGCTTCGGCACCGAGACCCTCACGAAGGGATCGCGTTCGGTGATACCCGCGTCGCGGACGTACCGCCAGAAGCTGCGCAAGCTCGCTACGCGGCGGCAGACGGATGTGGGGCTGAGACCCCGTTGACGCAACCAGGCGATGTAGGCACGGACGGCCTGCCGGTCAACGGCCTCCACGGAGGCCTCGCGGCGGGTCTCGCCAAGGCACTGCACGAACTGGCGGAAGTCGGACTGGTAGGCGCTGAGGGTCTGACGGGAGCGGTTGAGTTCCAAGTCCAGGTAGGCCACGAACTCGTCGAAGACGGGGGCAAGCAGCATGGCGGACACCCTCCCTTTGGGGGTGCCGCTCACGGCTCCAGCGAGGCAGTTCCGGTTCGGTCGGTGAGGGGCGAAAACGGGACCTATAACTCGGCAACTAGTCCCTGTTCTTCGTTACAGGCGCTTTTGACCCCGAAAACCGGGCCTGTAACCACTGGAGAGTGGGCCTATAAGCCGAATTCTGTGTCCCGCCGAAGCAGGATGGCGGCCATTCGTCTGATCCCGCCGAGACGGGACCGGTCCCGCCGAAGCGGGATCCTGCGCTCTACCCGGTGGCGCGGCGGGCCACCGCATTGCCACCCTATTCGAGCTTGCTCCGGGCGGGGTTTGCCCAGCCGGCTCGTCGCCGGGCCGCTGGTGCGCTCTTACCGCACCATTTCACCCTTACCGGGGCGGATATCGGCTTGCGCGTCCGGTGTGGTGCGGCTCACGCCGCCTGCGTTCGCGCAAGAAGCCGAGCAACTCCCCCCGGCGGTGTGTTTCTGTGGCACTTTCCGTAGGGTCACCCCTCCTGGCTGTTAGCCAGCGCCCTGCCCTGTGGAGTTCGGACTTTCCTCCAGCCGTCCCGCCGAAGCGGGGCGACCGGCGGCCGCCCGGCCCACTCTCCGTTGTGGATTATACCCACACGCCCGGCGGACGGTCAACGAATCGTTCCCGCGCCGAGGTCAAGGGTGCAGGACGCGCAGCGGCGAAGGCCCATCGTGGACAGCCGGCCCACTCCGGACAGGCGCTCTGATGAACGTGCTCGGGACGAGTCGGGGCCACTCCGCCGCTGTACTGACCGCGCGGGACATCGATCCCGTGGTGCGCCAGGCGAGCCGGATGCTGGCCGAGGAGTTGGCGCGGCGGGCGGGCGTACGTGTCCGCCGGGCGGGCCGTGTGTCGGCGGACGGTGAGCCGACGGTTGTCCTGGGCTTGCGGGACGAGGTGGAGCGTCTGGTGCCGGCACTGCGGCTGGTTGGGCCGCCGGTGAGCGAGGGGCGACCGGCGCCTGAGGGCTACGTCGTGCAGAGCGCGGGGCCAAACACGGTGGCGGTTGCCGGCAACGATGCTCTGGGTGCGCTGTTTGGGGTCGGGTGGCTACTGAGCGCGTGCCGCATCTCGCGAGGCTTCGTCGAGCTGCCCGGTGGGCTGCCCGTCTCCACTGCGCCACGAATGCCGGTCCGAGGCATCCAGCTCGGCTATCGCGAGATCAACAACACGCTCGATGCGTGGGACCTCAAGCAGTCCGAGCAGTACCTCCGCGACTTGATCCTCTTCGGCTGCAACGCGATCGAGTTGACGCCGCCGGTCGGCGGGCCGGGCGAGCGCAGCCTGCGCGAGTGGGAGATGAACCTGCGCCTGGCGGAGTTGGTGCATTCGTATGGGTTGCAGGCGTCGCTGTGGGTACCCGTGACGGACGGGGACGCCCGGGAGCGCAGGGCTCGCCGGCGCATCCTGGACCATCGTCGCGAGCTGTTCGTGAGCATGCCGCACATCGACGACGTCTTCGTGCCGGGCGGCGATCCGGGCGATACGCCGGTCGAGGTGCTCATGCCGCTGCTCGCCGACATGGCGGGCCTCCTGCGCGGGACGCATCCGCGAGCAGGGATGTGGGTCAGCCACCAGGGCTTCGAGCCGCCGGAGCGCGACCGGTTCTATGGGTTCCTAGCGCGGGAACAACCGGACTGGTTGCGGGGAGTGGTCTACGGGCCGTGGACGCGTGACACGATGGAGCACACGCGGCAGGCCGTACCGCCGCAGTACGAGCTGCGCGCCTACCCAGACATCACGCACTCGTGCCGCTGCCAGTACCCCGTGCCTGGGTGGGACCCGGCGTATGCGCTGATCGAGGGCCGGGAGGTCTGCAATCCCCGTCCCACGGCTTGTCGCGCCATCTTCGCGCGCATCGCAGCCCACTGCGACGGCTTCATCGCCTACAGCGACGGGAACCACGACGACGCGAACAAGGCGCTCTGGTTGGCCTTGGGCTGGGACCCCGACACCGATCCCGAGGAGTGCCTTCGACGGTACGGCCGCGCCTGTGTCGGCCACGACGTGGAAGGACGGGTCGCAGGCGGGCTGATTGGGCTGGAGCGCAACTGGGTCGGCCCGGTGCGCCGCAACGCATCGGTGCCGCGGACCCTCTCGCTATGGCGGTCCCTGTATGCGGCACATCGCAGCAACTGGCGCGTGCAGTTGCACCACTTCCGCGCGCTGTGCGACCGGTACGTGCAGCTCAAGGCACGCCACGACGATGCTCGTGAGCAGCGGGCGAAGGCCGTGTTGCAGCAGGCCCTCGATGGGCAGGTGCCGCCCGACAGAGCCATCGACCGCGCTTGTCGTCTACTGAACGCGCCACCGTCGCGCGAGCTGCGACGAGTGCGCGAGGAGCTGTGGGGTCTCGGGCGCGAGCTACGCGAGAGCATCGGGTTGCAGATGTCGGTGCGCTTGGGCGGCCTGGATGAGCGCGGGAACGTGCTGGACTATCTCGACGAGCCGCTCAACGACGCGCGCTGGATATGCGCTCAGCTTGCCGAGGCGAAGAGGTCCGACCATGCGGGGAAGCTAACGGCCATCGCGCGAATCCTCGCGTGGGAAGATCCCGGGCCGGATGGGTTCTACGACGACCTCGGCAATGCGGAGCGGCAGCCGCACCTCGTCATGCCGGTGAGCGAGGGGGAAGACCCGGACTGCCTCCGGCGTCCGTACGAGGAGTTCAGCTTCCGCGAGTACGCCGAGCGCGGACGGCTCTCGTGGCGCAGACAGGCGAGCGCCCTTTACGAGACACCGCTTCCGCTTCGGTACACGGGCCTCGACCGGGATGCGCGGTACACGCTGCGCGTGGTGTATGCGGGACGCTTCCGGGCGACGATAACGCTGACGGCGAATGGACGAACGCCGATCCACGGTCCGCTGCGGGCGCCCGACCCGCCGGAGGTGCTCGAGTTCCCGATCCCTCGGCGCGTCACGCGCGGGGGTGAGCTTACGCTTGAGTGGCGGCGGGTGGGCTGCGAGGGTCGCGGGCCGCAAGTCGCCGAGGCATGGTTGGTCAAGACCGCAGGCAAGGTGAGACGATGAAGCTGATCAAGGCCGGAGAGCACAGGTTGGCAGAGCGGGACGCGGAGACGGTGCAGGTCGTGTCCGAGATGCTGACCGTCCTCGAACGCGACGGCATGGATGCCGTCCGGCGGTACAGCCGGCAGTTCGACGATTGGGCGCCGGCGAGCTTCGAGCTTGGCGACGCTGAGATCGCGGAGGCGACGGCCAGCCTGCCCCAGCAGGTGGTCGCCGATACGGACTACTGCCAGGCCAACGTGCGGCAGTTCGCCGAGGCGCAGCTCGCGACGATGCTCCCCTTGGAGATCGAGACCCAGCCCGGCGTGATCCTCGGGCACCGGCACATCCCGGTGAACGCGGTCGGCAGCTACGTGCCCGGCGGCCGGTACCCGATGTTCGGCTCCGCGCAGATGAGCATCATCCCGGCGAAGGTCGCGGGCGTCAAGAGCGTCGTGGCCTGCACACCGCCACTGCGTGGGGGCGGCTACTACCCGGCGACGATCAGCGCGATGGCGAAGGCGGGCGCCGACCGCGTCTTCGTGCTCGGCGGCGTCCCGGCGCTGGCGATGATGGCCTTCGGCATGGGCGAGGTCGAGCCCGTCGATGTGCTCTGCGGCGCGGGCAACCAGTATGTCACCGAGGCCAAGCGCCAGCTCAGCGGACGGTCCGGGATCGACCTACTGGCCGGGCCGACCGAGATCCTCATCATCGCCGACGACGCGGCCGATCCCGCGCTCGTGGCCTGCGACCTCCTCGGACAGGCCGAGCATGATCCCAACAGCGGCGTCTGCCTGATCTGCTTCAGCGAGGCCTTCGCACGGGAGACCATTGCCGAGGTGGAGAAGCAGTTGGAGGTCCTGCCGACGCGCGACGTGGCCTCGGTCTCATGGGGCAACCACGGGATCGTGCAGGTCGCCGACAGCCCGCAGGAGGCCGTGCGCCTGAGCGACGGCTACGCGCCCGAGCATCTGGAGCTTCACGTGAGCGACCCGGCGTACTTCTTCGAGCGCCTGGCGAACTACGGATCGCTGTTCATCGGCGAGGAGACGACGGTCGCCTACGGGGACAAGTCCATTGGCACCAACCACATCCTGCCCACGGGCCGCGCGGCGCGCTACACCGGAGGGCTGTGGGTCGGCAAGTTCCTGAAGACCTGCACCTACCAGCGCATGACCGCCGAGGCCAGTCGGCGAGTGGGGGAGATCACGGCGCGTCAATGCGATGTCGAGCACATGCCCGGCCACGCGCTCACCGCAAGGGTGAGGGTGGAGCGGTATCGCTGATCCTCCTTACCCAAACCACACACCATACCGGAGGAACGGGCCTCCGAGGGCCGCGCCTAAGGACCCCCAGATCGCGCCCGCGACCACGAAGTGTCCTAGCGCGAATCCCAGGAACCCCGGGAGCGCGGTGAGGTAGGCCTGGTGGCCGCCGTAGCGCAGCAGGATCGACTTGATCGCCCACACGACCAGGAACGGACCCCAGAAGAGCTCGCCATACGAGCAGGCCATCGCGTAGCCCAGCGGATGGAAGGGCGATCCAAAGAACCGGCTGCGCACGGCGGTGAGCAGCGCGAGGAGCGCGCCGCCCGAGACGGTCGCGATGATGCGCGGCTGGTCCGGGGGAGTGGGCATCTTCGTGGCCGTCCACAGGGCGGCGAACTGGGCCTGCGCCTCGCCCGAGCCCCACAGCCCGCCTCGCAGGCCGATCGCCCCGCGCCCATAGTAGGGAATCAGGTGGAAGTAGAACGAGCACAGCGCGCCGATTCCGATGGCCGACAGCAGGAGCCAGAACACGGAGTTCCCCCGCAGGCCCCCACCCCGCCCCAGCGTGAAGCCCTCGATTCCATATCCCGAGACGGTGGGGAAGTAGCCCCGCGACATGAAGATGAGAAGGTTGAAGATCGTGGCCGACCGGTACTCCGGGCCGGCGCCGACGATGACCCGCGAGTTCATGAAGTACTTGATGGCGCGATGGGCCTGCCCATAGGGGTAGGCCCACACCAGCGGCGCGCCCGCTTCTGCCCGCAGCCGCGCATAGACCACCGCGACGCTCGTGAGCACGCCGAGGTACAGGACCGTCAGCCAGACGGCCATGCCTGCGGCGCGGCAGAAGATCACCGCTCCCGCGAATCCCAGCACCGCGCCGATCAGCGGCCACCGGTAGGAGGCCGCGCGCGGGTCGGTGCTGCCGTGTGCGCCTTTGACCAACGCGCGCCAACCCTCCACCAGCGGGCGGCGGCCCTTCCAGAACAGCATGGCTCCGAGCACGACATATGCGCCGATTCCCTGCTCCTGCGCGAAGGGAGCCCCGGGCAAGCGCAGACCCATGATCCCGCTGATCAGGAAGGCCTGGAGCTTCGAAAAGACGTGGAAGAACCAGATCGAGAAGGACAGCTCGGTCGAGATCAGGTAGCCCAGGCCGATGAGTTCCGGGCGGAAGTGCACGTTGAGCGGTCGCAGGGCGCTCCACGGCGCGCCCACGAGCTGCTTGCCGAAGTCCACGTAGAAGCCGCCGCTGGGCCCGCCGAAGAAGACGCCCCGCACGATGTTGATCCCGTTCAGCAGCGCCGCCAGCCCGATCCCGATCCACGCCGCCTTGGTCTTGAAGAAGGGCACCCTCGAGTACTCGGGATCGATCATCTGCAGCGGAAGACGCACCAGCGGGAACACGAGCCGCTCCTCGTCGCCCCAACGCTCTCTGAACAGCATCATCAGGCACAGCAGCATCCCGCCGAACATCAGGAAGAAGCCCGTCCAGGCGACCGTCGGCACTTGCCAGGCGTGCCACGGCACGCGACCCGTCGGCACGCCCTCGTACAGCCACTTGTGGACGAGCGGATCTTGCGGCGACATCCAGAAGGGGATGAACTGCGCCAGCTTCTCCAGCGGCGCCACCGGGCTGCTGTAGTAGAACGGCGCGCTGAGACACGCGATGAGGAACCGGCCGATCCCACAGCCGAACATGTTCGTGGCGACGGTCACGAACAGGAAGATCGCGATGATCTCGGGGATGTTCAGGGGCCGCACGAGGCGTGTGCGGCGCGCGATCGAGTTGCCGATCAGGATCAGGATCAGCGCGCCCACTCCGGGGATCGAGGGCACCGCCTCGGTCCCCTGACACGCGAGCGCGATGATCTCCGACTGCCGAATCCAGTACCCCGCGAGCCATGTGAAGACCAGCGCGAGCACCAGCGCCCGGGTCGTGATGCCGTAGCGCTCGAGGCCGACAGCCTCGGGCTTGCTGCTCTCGGGGTGGCAGCTGCCGGGATCGCCTGCTGCTATCGCTTCCGCGTCGTGTGCCAAGTGCTGACGTCTACTCCTTCGGCTGCTGAGTCCCTGGTCGATACGGAAGCAGTGGGGCGGGCATTCCTGCCCGCCAAGGAGCCATGGCGGGCAGGAATGCCCGCCCCACTGCTTCCACGTCCCCTCAGGTTGGCTCCATGTCCAGCCCCGCGGCGACGATCCACCCTACGACATCGCAGTGCCGCTCCGCCACGAACTCGACGGTGTACTCGTCCTTGCGCTCGACGCCCGGCTTGGCCGCGACCACCTCGGCCTGCTCAGGCGAAACCATGCGAACACTCACGGTCATCGGTAACGTAGGCTGAAACGGACGGCAGCGGCCGTCGCGCAGCGCTCCCACGGCTTCGGCGACCCGCTCGGCCGTCAGCCGGCGCGCCGCGGCCGGGTCCGGCCCCTCGCACGCCTCCCGGTCCACCGCGCGCTTCACGGGCGCTGTGACGATCCCCGGGAACATGGCCTCCGCCTCCCGGCACGCCGCCTCATCGCCTTGCGCGAAGATCACCGGGATGTCCCAGTGTCCTGCGAAGCACGCCTCGATCCCCATCTCGCCGATGCTCCGGCTGTTCACCCGGAAGTCCGCCCACTCCAGACTCCACGTATGCGGCAGGAACGCGCCGGTCGTCCCCGCCATCGCATGATGCCCCGGCACCAGGAAGCCGTCCACGGTCTCGTCCAGCCCGGGCATCCAGCGCAGCTTGCCGTCCTGGTAACCCCGCGCTCCCTCGAGGTAGGTGATGCGAGGATCCTGGAGCATCTGGTTCAGGATGATGTTCCCGCCGCCGTGATGGGTGTCGCACACGATCAGCTCATCGACTCCCGCTTCGAGAGCCGCGGCTGCCGACGCGTTGATGTCGGCGATGAGCAGCTGCCGTCCCTCCTCCGCTACTTCCGCGCGGACGCCCTCCTCCCAGAACCAGACCTGCTCGCGGCAGACGATTCCACTCACACCCTCCATGTCCCACAGCATGAACAGCTTCATTGGCGCCGACTCCTTCGCAGCGCAGCGGAAGCGTGGCCCCCACATGGCGACCCGCGGTTCTTGTCGTTGCCGTCCTCATGTAGGGGCGCGATTCATCGCGCCCGGTCATGTAGGGGCGCCATTCATGGCGCCCGAAGCCCGGCACCTCGGCCCCTACCGGCCTTCCGCCTTCATCTCCAAGGCCGCAATGGCCCGTGGCTCCAGGCTGATCGGCAACCGGAACCGCGACGGCTGCGTCTGCGAGGCCTCGCTTCGGTCGGGCTTGTGTGTGAGGACACTCACCTTCGTCTCCCGCGCCCATCCATACGCGGTCCCGTCGAAGTCGAGTTCGACGGACAGCGGCTCCCCCGAGACGTTGACGAGCAGCAGCACCAGGCGCCCGTCCTGCGCCCACCACGCGCCCTTCTGCAGCGCGCTCTCCGTCACGACCCACTTCCCCGACCACGCCCAGTCGGCCGTCACCTTCGGGATGTCGCCCCGCACGACGGGTGGCCGCGCCATGCGACCGCGGGCCAGGAAGTCAAGCAGCCTGTGCCGCGTCTGCGCCGCGCGCCGCATGAAGTCCGCGGTCTCCGCGTGCGGCAGGATGTGCGCGGGATCGACCCAGCCGAGCTGCTCGCCGAACACGAGTTGCTGGCCGATGCGCATCCAGTGGGCGAGTTGGTCATCTCCGTTGTACGCGCGCGAGAAGAGCTGCACCCGCCCGCCGTAAATCGCGGAGAAGGCCGGCACCATGTCCTGGAACTGCCAGTGCCAGGTCAGGTACGCATCGAAGTACCGCGCGTAGGACTCCGCGTTGCACTCGGTGGTGATCATCTTCTCGGCGGGCAGCTTCGCCTGCAGCTCCCGCAGGAGCGGCCAGTAGCCATCCTGCGTCCACCAGTGCCCGCCGCCCAAGGGGTGCCCGTGCGTCGCATCCATGCACAGGCGCGGGGCCGCGGCGCCGATCTGGTCGATGTAGACGCCATCCACGCCGACCTCCGTTACCAGCCGCAGCACGATCTCCTGGACCTTCTCCTGCCACAGGCGCTGCGTCGGGCACATGGGCGCGAGCTTCGCGCCGGACCCGTATTCCTCGATGTACGGTTTGCCATCCTCGCCCTTCGTCGCGGCGGCGATCGCGGTGTCCTTGAAGTCCTGCAGAGCCGTATCCCACAGCCGCCCGTTGATGTAGGGCATCACGCGCACCCCTGCCGCCTGCAGGTCCTTCACCGCCTCGGCCATGCCGGGCTTCGTCGGGAAGTAGTGCGGGTACTCGACATCGAAGGGAATCTGGTGCCACGAGTACCAGTGAAAGGCCGTCGGTGCCTCCATGTACGCAGCGAAGTCCTTCACCTTCTGCACGCACTCCTCCGGCCCGCCCCCGGTGCACGCCCACACGCAGATCTCTTTCATCCACGCCGGCGTATCGGGCCGATCCCAGCGCGTCTCGCTCGGCCACCACTGAGCCTCCTTCTCCGCCCAGGCCCGGTAGATCTGCGCCGCATCGAACCAGTCGCCGCGATAGGGCTCGATCACCGCCGGCGCCGAGGTCTCGAAGGAGTTGTCCGGCACCCCCATGTCGGGTACGAACCAGCGGTACGCGAGGAACTGCCCCTGGCCGTCCGCCGCGCGCCGGGTGATGATCTGCTTGGTCGAGGCAAGCGGATCGTGACAGCCGAAGTACAGCCCGCAGTCCGCGTCGTAGTAGGCCATCGCCTGGAAGGTGCACCAGCCGTCGGGGTACAGGCCGGTGTACTCCACGGTCTTGCGCAGCGGCGCCTCCTTCAGTTCTCCGCTCGCGCGGGGGTAGAGGATGTAGTCATCGTCAGGCGATTCGCCGATCGGTCCGGCGGCGATCTGCGGGAAGGCCACCTCCCGCACGCTCCAGCCCGATCCGAGCCCGTCGATCTTCAGCCGCCACGAGGTCGTCGAGTCACCCAGTTTCACCTCTGCGCGCGCGGTCCCGCTGCCGAGTTCGTCGGGCAGCTTCCAGCGCAGCTCGACGCCCTGCTTCCCGGCGCGCGCCTCGGCGTCGCGGCAGTCCGCGGCGGTCGCGGTCACGGTGCTGCGGTCCGGCCGCTGCAGCAGTGCCTCCCAAACGGGCGTCGCCGAGGAGGCGAGCAGCTCGCGCTGCGCGGCGAAGTCGAAGCAGCTGATCGGCCGCAGACCCTCCGCCGCGCTCGCGAAGGCCCAACCGACGCGCTCATTCGACAGCAGTACGAAGGCTCGACCCGTGCCCTCCTGCAGGACACGCTCGCCGTCGGCAGGCGGCGCTCCGCCCTTCGCCAGCTCGGCCAGTCGCTCCGCCGCGCGCAGGGCGGGCCGCAGCGCATCTCGCGTCGTGCTGTACCGGCGCACGAGCCCCGCCAGCCAACGCCAGTGCGGCTGACGGTCACGCGGCAGCTTGTCGATGGCGGCATCCAGCGCTGTAAGTTGCGTCTCGAGAGCCGGCACGCTCACGTATGCCCCCTGTCCTGCCACAACCTGCGCGGCTGCGGCGCGAAGAGTCGCGGCCGTCTGGTCTGCCGGCACGGTGCCGATCCACAGGGCGACAGCGAGGTCCTGTTCGAGCGAACTCCAGCTCACCCACGGACCGTGCAGGTACGTGCCGTAGACGCCTCGTCCGTCGTAGATGAGCGCCGGTCCGCCGACGATCCCGATCAGGTTCGCCCCGTCGGTCAGCCCGCCCCACAGGCCCCCGCGGTGTGAGCCCTCGTCGGCCTTGAGATCGCCGCCGGTCTCCGGTTCGCCGCACACCCACCGCATGAAGCTCTCATCCGGGTAGTTGAACTCCCACAGGTGCAGCTCATTCCACGCGAACGCCGTCTCCTGGTGCATGCGCGCCTTGATGCGCACCAGCGGCGAACCCGCGTAGTACGTGAACTCATACCCCGCACGGGGCGCCGACTCCGGCGCCTTGTCGCCCTGCATGTAGCGAGCGGAGACGCGAACGCAGGCGCGCGCTGGCCCGCTGCTCACAACCTCCACCTTCGGCTGCGGATCGTTGCCGAGGCGGAAGCCGTTGACCGCGGCGGTGTAGACCCGGTCGTTGAGGGCGAACGTATCGCAGACCTTGCCGGTCTGCACGAACTCGATCCGGCTCGGCAGGCCGCCCATGCGCGCGGGGTCATGTGTGACCCGGAAGTGCTGGTTGCCAACCACGACTCGCCCCTCTTCCGTGCGCACCTCCAGCGCCGCCGCCGGCGCGGAGAGCCCTGCCGGCGCGCCCGCGAAGTACACGCGCACCCGTTGCCCGGCCTCCGAGGCCGGCAGCAGCAGCGTGAGTTCCCCGGCCGACGCACCCGCCGCGCTCAGATCGAACTGCGCGACGACCGGCTGCAGGCTGCCATCCGCCTGCTCCACGGCCGCTGCCACGGGCTCGCGCAGATCGGGCGCAGGCAAGCCCAGGACCTCGGCCACTTCCCCGAAGTCAATCGGCGCCGTGAGCGGGACGAGCCCGGCCTCCGTGCCCGACGGGGCCGCGATCACGAGGGCATACGGCTGTCCCTGCGCCTGCACCGGCACCAGACTTCCGAGCAGCAACGTGGCAGTCATCCCCAGAGCAGCTGACATACGTGATCCCTCTGCGCGCACGCTCAGTCTGCAGTCGCCCGCGCGGACCGTAGATTGCCTGCGACAGCCCGCCTCACCTGCTCCGTGGTGAGGCAGGGACTGTCCAAGTCTCGGTTCCGCAACGCGGAACCGAGACGCAGGACTGTCCCTTGTTGCCGTGGCCGTGAAGGACCCTCCGCCTCCCGCGCCCAACCTGCTCCCTACTCACCCGTTCCTCTCGACCGTTCCGGGGGTGCCACCCATGTCCTGTCTCCTGCTACTTCTGGCGGCATCGCGCGCCTTCGCTGCGGACTCGCTGGTTGCCAATGGCGGCTTCGAGGCCGCGACCGAGGTCCAGGGCGCGCCAAGTTCCGACATCGGCTTCGGCCTCTGGACGCTCGGCGCGACGAAGCGCGTGCCTGCGGACTGGGCGCTGAACCCGGCGTATCCGGGCGAGGTCTCGGTGCCCTCCGAGGGCACCCACTCCGGCAGCGGTTGCCTGCGGCTGCGCGCCAACGGCTCGCGCGGGACAGCTCACGTGTACCAGCCCTGCGCCGCCATCAAGGCGGGCATGGTGTACGTGGTCTCGGTCTGGGTGCGCGGCGGGCCGGTGAACGTCGGCTTCTACGAGTATTGGGACGACGGTCGGATCACGATTCCCACCGTGGTTGCGGGCCGCTCCGAGGGCGACGCGTGGCGGGAGCTGCGCGGCTACTACCTGCCTGCCGGCGCGCGCTTCAGGAGCGCCTCGCTCGCGATCATGGTCCCCGAGGGGGTGACGGTTGACGTGGACGATGTGCAGGTCGAGGAGTCCGGTGGCGCCCTTCCTGAGGGCCTCGAGCCGATCATCATGCAGACGGAGTGGGTGCGTCTCGTCATCTCACCGAGCGGCCGGCTGACGGAGTTCACGTGCCTGCCGACCGGGACGAACTACGCCGTGCCCGACACGCCGGTCTTTCGCCTGTCCCGCCTCGGCGGCGAGACGCCCGTGCGCTACGTGAAGCGCGCCGGCGATGCGCTGGAGGTGCACTTCGCCGATCCTGAGCTTGTCGCGACCGTGAAGCTCGAAGCCCGCCCGCACTACCTCACGCTGACCGTGGATCGTGTGACTGGCG
>VGFC01000151.1 GCA_016869045.1 Armatimonadota bacterium | reverse complement strand
GTTCCGGTGGAGATCAGCGAGAGGCCGGGGTCGGTGTTGATGAGGTACGAGGTGAAGGGACGATAGGGTCAGGGCACGGCAACAAGGGACAGTCCATGCGTCTCGGTCCCGCAAGCGGGACCGAGACTTGGACAGTCCCTACTACGGCAGCGTGAGTTTCCAGACGTCGTTCATCAGGGGCCACATGTTGCCGGCGACGAGCCAGAGGCTGTCGTTGAAGACGTAGATGCTCGGCTCGTGGCGCGGCGACCAGTGAGGCCCGGCGTCGAGCTGCTGCCAGGTCAGGCCGTCGGCCGTGTACCAGACATCATCGAAGTTCTTGTGGTTCTTGTTGTCGTAACCGCCGATGATCCACATGCGGTCACGGTAGACCTTCGAGATGAACCACTGGCGCGGCTCCCAGGGCGCGTGCTCCAGGAGGCGCGTCCACGTCGCACCATCCTCGGAACACCACACATCGTTGAAGGTCGTCAGGTCCTTGTAGCCCTTCTCGGGCGGGTTGCTGGCGACCGGCAGCGATCCGCCCATCAGCCAGAGCTTGCCCGCGAAGGAGGTCACGGCGGTCGCGTAGCGCTTGCCGAAGGGCACGTTGTCGATCGCGCAAGTCCAGCTCACCCCGTCGGTGGTGCTCCAGACGTCCGGCCCGCTGCCGAGCTGCCAGATGCGTCCCTCGTGAACGATTGCCTCGCCATAGCCGCGCGCCCCGAAGGGCGTTTGCTCCAAGACGCGCTCCCACTGCTTGCCATCCGTGGAGGTCCAGACGCTCCCCTTGATGGCCCACATCTTGTCCTGGTAGACGACCATCTCGCTGTAGCCGTCGTAAGGCGTGTTCTCCAGGACCAACTCCCAGTTCGCCCCGTCGCTTGAGTTCCAGAGGTCCCGGACCAGCACGTTGCCAACGTGGTAGGCGTTGCTCAACCACATCTTGCCGTCGAAGACGAGGTCCTCCGATGTGTCGCGAGGACTGAAGGCAGCGTGCTCGACGACGCGCTCCCAGGCGCCAGTCAGGGGCTCCTGCGCGCAGGCGGGCGAAGCGAAGAGCGACATGCCGACGGTCATCGCGGGGAAGAGGGGCATGGTGGAGGCTCCCTTCGGGCGGATCTGAGAGGGGTTTCCCGGCCAACAGCCGGTTCCCCTCGCTGGGGCTCAAGCCGTCCGGGAACCCGGCGAAGGGGCGAACTCCGAAGAGAATCGATCCGCGGCCGCCCACACGGGTCGGCCGCGGATCGGTTGACGGGGGTGGTGCGGTCACCGATACCAGAGGCGTCTGCCGGGCATCAGGTCACTGTCATTCTGCCATTTGGAGTGCCCGTCCGCGTAGATGACGTTCAGCCCGCCGTTGTGCCGGCTCGGCTCAGGGGGTGACCCGCCTTGTACGCGGATGTTCAGGGGCGCGAAGCAGGTTGTGTTCGCGAGGTTTGTGCCCTTCACGCCACAGCTGCAGCCCATGATGTCAACAATCGCCGCCGTCTCCGCCGGAGCCGTCACCCACGCCAGAGGCACGACCGTGTCCGCCGTGCCGTACCCGCCGGCTCCGAGGGCGCAGAGATTGTAGCCGTAACTGCACCGGAACTGGTTGGCCGTGTTCCGCTGATCGAAGGCGGTCCACTGGCCGGCGGGTTGACTCGGACACACGAAGAGCTGGGTGTTCTTCACGTACGGCTGGATGAGGACGGGCCAGGACACACGGGTCGTGCCGCTCTGATCTCCGCGCATGCGGCCGCAGTACGTCTCATCGTAGTCCTGGACGTACATCATCAGTGCAAGGCCCATCTGCTTCGTGTTGCTCAAGCAACTGGCCTGCCGGGCTTTCTCCCGGGCCCTCGCGAAGACGGGAAACAGGATCGCGGCCAAGATCGCAATGATCGCAATGACAACGAGCAGCTCGATGAGCGTGAAACCCCTTCGGTTCACTGTGACCACGCACCTTTCCAAGCCAGAATGGATGACCCGCCATCTCCCTATTCGCCGCGAACCGGGCGATCACCTGCCCGCGCTGAGGACCAGCGCTCGCCGCTGCCTCCTACTCCAGCTTCACCGCTCCCCAGGGGCCGACCGGCGGCGCGCCGAACGAGACGACCGGCTCCCAGGCCGAGTCGTCGAACCCCGTCTCCGTCCAGCCGGGCGGCGCCTGGCGTGAGGCGCGCCAGGACGCGTTCGAATCGGTTCGGACCGCCTTGCCATCGACCTTCGCCGCAAGCCGCGCGAGGACGCCGGCAGGGCCGCCCGCGTTGTGGGCCTCGACGGCGATGACGTTGAGGCCCGTCCGTAGGAAGGTCGTCAGGTCCCAGCGTTGGGCAGCGGCCCAGCCTTCGCCCTTCCCCACCTCGACGCCGTTCACGTACAGCGTGTAGGAGTTGTCCACTGCGATCACTACGTCGGCGCCGGAGGGCTTCACCGGCAGGTCGAACGTGCGGCGAAGGTAGACGGTCTCGTGGTCCTGCGCGGCGGGGGGCGCCCAGATCCACTCGGGGCGGGTCGGCTTCTCGGGGAAGCCGCCGGTGGGCGGCTCGACGAAGCGGCAGCCCTCGCCCTGGGGGAAGGTCTGCTGGCAGGTGAACCGATGACCCGGCGTGGTGGAGGTGAGCCGGGCGGAGGTCTTGGTGACGCGAACGTCGAGCGTCAGCCCGCGGTACTGCACATTGCGCACGATGAGCCACGGGAGCGCGCGCGGCAGCTTTGGGTTGATCTTCAGCCCGGTCACGGTGGGGTTCAGGCCCGCGACGCCGTGGACGAACCAGGTCGGCACGAGGCCGCTCTCGGGGAAGGGGATGTCCACGCCGACCGCGCCGGGATTCACGCGCTGAGGGCCTTCGCCGCGGAACAGCGGGCCGCCGCCGCAGAGCCGATCGGGCTCACGGTGGCGTGCGAGGATCTCGGTCCACCGCTGCCAGGCGTTGTCGGCGCCGAGCAGCTTCGTGCGCGCCATGAGGTCGAAGAAGGAGGTGTAGAGGATCGCGCCGCCATCCTGGCATTGCACGCTGCCGTAGGGCGTGCCGAGCCAGCCGAAGTGCCACCATGGCTCGGTCGGGCCGGGCTCCTTGCTCGCCCCCGTCTGCGGGTCCCACATCGGATTGTGGAGCGTGTTGGCGCGCGGCGCGAAGACGTAAGCGGAGTACGTGTCGGGCTTGCCCGTGGAGGTGGGCTCGGTCTCCATCCAGTGGTAGATGCGCCGGGCCTGCTCCTCGCTCGCGAGGCCGTAGGCCATCGCCTCCAGGTTCACGAAGGTGAAGCCGTAGTCGTGGCGGTTCCCGTCGGTGTCGATGCAGCCGATGTAGCGCCCGCGTTCGTCATCCCAGAAGGTCCGGTTGTACGCGTCCTTCGTACGTTCGGCGAGCCGCCGGTACTCAGCGGGGCTGCGCCGAGGGCTCGGCGTCTGGAGGCCGCCGGCCACGTCGAGAAGCTCTTCAGTCTGGGCCATCGCCTCGAGTGAGGCGTAGTAGACTGCATTCGCGTACGCGTCCAGGTGGCCGAAGGGCAGGATGTCCCAGTAGTTGTTGCCGACGCCCCGGTGCTTGCCCGTGACGTCCTTGCTCGCCGCGACGATCAGCCCCTCCTGGCCCTTGAGCGTCGTCAGCTGGTAGTTCATCGCGCGGCGGAGGCGTTCGGCCTGGGACTGCAGGAAGACGGTGTCGTGCGTCCAGCAGCCATAGCGCCAGCAGGCCAGGATGAACCGGGCGTTCGTATCGAAGTGGCGGGTGTCGTAGGTCTTCGGATCGGGGAAGGGCCAGCCGCGCTCACCGCCCCAAGTGTAGACGTAGCCCTCGTCGTCGATCACGATTCCCGGCAGTTGCGCAGCAGCACCCTCGAGCGCCGGGCCGCCATGCCAGAAGCGCATGAGGGCGGTCCACTCCAGCCACGGCGCCGGGCCGGGCGCTCCGGGATAGGTGAAGGCGCGCTCGTAGAGGAAGCGGTTCAGGTTCTGGGTCAGGGCGGGATCGGGCGTCTCGAAGGCCGGCCAGTCCTGCGGCACGCTGTCGCGACGCGGCAGGACGTTGAGGACGAAGCCCGTCTGATCGAAGCCGTCCGGGGCGCGGTACTCGCGCGTGCGGAACCGTAGCGTCAGGTCCTCGGGCTCCGTGTCGGCGTCGAACCAGAGACCGTTCGCTTCGAGCCGGAGGTCGTAGTCACCGGCGCCCTCGGCTTCGAGCCACTGGTCACCATCCAGCGTCAGGTGCATGCCGATGTCGCTGCGCTTGAGCTGCTCGATGGGCATGTACCGCTGCCGGTCAGTGAAGAAGCGGCTGAAGGGCACGGAGTCCCGCGAGACGTCGTAGCCGTCGCGCTTCCAGGGCAGCACCCACTGAAGCGGGAAGGCGCGCGGTGAACCGGACTCAGGCTTCAGAGCGACGGTGAGGGAGAGGCGGTTACCGTCCAACTGCGCTGCGAAGGTCGCCTCGCCCAGCATCCGCTCGCCGGTCACGCGTAGCGTGCGATCTCCCTGCGATAGCGCGACTCCGTCGGAGTACGCCTGCCCTTGCGCGAGGCGGTCATCCGTGTGCGTCCACCAACCGATCGTGCCCCGGGGGTCGCTGATCTCCACGAGGTACTCGCCCGCGGGCTGCGGGTCGAAGGTCAGCGCCTGCCACGAGTTGTCGGGGACGTCCTCCGCGCGGCGGGTGGCGACGACCTCGCCTTGCGGGCCGCCGCGCCGGAGCGTGAGCGTTGCCGAGGAGTCGGTCTCGGCCCAGGTCGGCAGCCTGACGCTGACCTCAGTGAACGCGCCGCCCTCGCAGCGGAAGCTCTGTCCGAGCGTGTGCCCCGGGAGCAGCATGTCCGGACGGTTCGCCTGCTCGTTGGCCACGGACAGCGGCTCAGTGGCCCGGCAACCGCTGATCACGACGCACGATTTCTGCACGTCGGTCTTCGCTTCGTTTGGGGCGGCGAGCCCCTGGAATGCCACGCGCTTGACGAGGTTTGCGCTGTAGCGGCCCTGCCCCGCGGCGTCGAAGGCCATGTGCGTGATCGTGCAGCCCTCGCCGCGGAGGTCGAAGTGAGCGTTGCGGATCGACCAGGTCTCGTCGCCGCGGGCGGGCAAGCAGGCCAACAGCACGGCGGCCGTGAGGCCCGCCGCGAGTCCGCAGGTGCTCATGGGGTGATCGTCCTCCCGGAGGGATTCGGTGCGGCAGAGGCCGGCAGAGCCAGTGTCTTGTCGCGGGTGGTCGTATGGATGAGCGAGAGGCCAAGGCAACGAGGGACAGTCCGTGCGTCTCGATCCCGCGAGCGGGATCGAGACTTGGACAGTCCCTAGACCCACGTCTCTTCGGTTGCTGCCTCTTTGGGGCGGGGCGCTTCCTCTGCCGCGGGCACGGTCGTCATCGCCGACGGCGCAGACGCGGCCCCCACCTCCGCGAGAGCGGCGACGAGGCTCTCGAGTTCCTCAGTGGCCTCGCGGAGCTTCGCATCGACGATCGGCGCGCGCTCCAGAGCGGACTCAGCCAGGAGACGCGCGAGGGCGTGGTGGGTGCGCTCCAGGCGGCCGACCAGGGTGGCAGCGACCTTCTCCAACTCGTCCGCCAGCTCCAGGCTACCGGGTAGAGCACGGAGGGTCTTGATGTCGTGCTCGAGCGACCGGATGCGCTCGATGGCCATGTCAACGCTCTGACGGTAGCGCCTGGCGTCCTGCTTGCTGAGCCAGTTGTGCTTGCGCAGCCGTCCCACGGTTGTCCGGATGCCGCGCTGCCACTGCTGCGCCTGCCGGCTGTGAGCGACGGGCGGCGCGTGCCTGGCGTCCGCCGTCGCCGGAGGGCGGAGGAACTTCGCCGCAGCCTTCTTCAGCCCGTAGCCGATGCCCATCACCAGCGCGGTGAGCACGACCAGGCTCAGTGCCCCCGCGAGGCCCATACCCAGCCAGCGGATCAGCGTGCCGGCGAGGGCCACGAGTTCACCGACGACCCGCGAGCCGAGCACGATGAACTGGAAGGCCACGAACAGGGCGAAGGCCACCACCGCCAGCTCGAGGCACCCCATCTTGCGGTCAGGACGACGTCTCATCGCTACCCGCCTTCTTCGAAGGTCGAACGTTCCCGCTCGGCAGCCTCACTCCCTCCTCGATCTGCCTCTCAGCATCGGCTCCCCCAGTGCGGACGACTGCAACAGACTTGCCTGCCGCCAGGTCCATACGCGTGCCGGGGCAGGAAGGATGCAGCGGCCGGAGGCGGGACGGACCCAGAGGTGTTATGGGTAGCGAGGGGTACCCCGAATGCCGCTCTTCGAGTATGGATGCCGTTCCTGTGGCGCCCGGTTCGAGCTGCTGGCCGCGACCCGGTCAGTGCGTCCGGCCAGCCCGGCATGCCCGGTGTGTGGCAGCAATCGAACCGGCGCCCTCTTGTCCGCTTGCGCGATCAGGCGGTCCGGCGGGGGATCGGCCAAGGCCTCGTGCGGCATCAACACGGGGCGCGGCTGACCGACCCGCTGAGGCCCCCGGTACGCGGGCCCGATGGAGCGCCTGACGTGCGTGGAAGGATGAGTGCCCAGATGCTCGCGCTGATCGCCGCCATCGCGTTCGTGGTGGTCTGGTTCGTGCTGATGAAGTTTGTCCTGCCCCGGTTTGGGGTACCTACGTGAGTGTCCGCTGCGTGCGCGGTGGATCCGCGCCCGGACGAAACGCACGACACCAACCTACGCGGGGACGCGTCGCCGACGGAAAACGCCGACCCCCACCACCGATAGGGCTGAGGCGGGCCGAACGCCCTGATCGAGCTGTCGTCCTCTTCAGTCCTGTCGTATTCGCAGCAAGAGCGGGACCATTGGCTCCAGCCGCAACGTGGCCGAGGTCCCGCTCTTGCCCTCGATGAGTTCCTCCCAACGGCCGATGGGCCGACCGCCGACCTCCAGGCGGACCTCGACCGGGTCTCGGCGCAAGTTCAGCAGGCTGCACAACACGTCGTTATCGCGCGGCACACTCCGGCACTCGACGGCCCACGCATTGGCGCCATCCGCGCCGAGCGCTCGCACGGTACGCGTCACGCCTGCCGCCGATAGCAGCGAGCCGAACTCGCGGCTCATCTCCTCGGCGCGCGCCGGCTCGACCCGCGATACATCTGGCCCGGCGACCTCCCGCCCGTGCTCACGGCGGTCCTGATCCTTGCGCAGGCAGTCGCCGATCAACAGCACGTGCCCGCCCGCTTCGGCGAAGCGCGCGATCTCGGCCCGCACGTCCGCCTCCACGAAGTCGGCGCGCGGGACGATGAGGAGCTTCAGCCCCCTGAGCTTCCCCTCGCGGATCATGCGGTCGGTGACGAAGCCCACGGGCGTGTCGCAGAAGAAGAGCGCCTCGTATGCCTGCCGGAGGCAGGACGTGTAGGTCAGGTCGTCCAGGTAGAGCGACGGCTTCGAGAAGTACAGCGCGGCTTCCGCCGGCGGCGGGAAGGCGGCGACCTCGGGCGCCAGGCGGCGCAGGTCGAGGGCCGCCGACGCGGTGCCCCACCCGACGAGGGGCTGGCTCCAGGCCGTGTCCGTCATCCCCGCGCCGGCCTCCCCCGTACCGAGCTGCCCCGTCGCCCACACCCAGAAGGCGCTGAATCGCAACCCGTGCAGGTACGACTGCCAGTACGTGGCCCGCACGTAGGCGTCGGTGACGAAGGGGTCGTGCACGTAGTGGTACTCCAGGTCGGCCTGCGGCTTCTGGGGCGCCACCGAGGCGTAGAAGTCGAAGAGGAACGCCGCCTCCGCCCACCCAAACGCGTACGCCCCCGGGGCGGGGGAGCGGCCCGCATCGCAGCCGGGGACATCCATGATCTCCGCCTGGCGCTCGAAGTCGATGCCCTCCCACGGCTGCAGTATAGTCCACGCCATCGGCTTGTTCGAGAGCACGACACTGGGATCGTGCTTCCGCACTTCGGCCGCGAGCCACGCGAACCACTCCGCGACATGCTCGTTGTGGAACGTCAGGAAGTCGAACCTCCCCGGATCGGTGGCGCCCTGGGCGGGCTCGATGGCTTCGAAGCTCGCGTAGGTCGTACCCCACGCCTGGTTCAGCGCGTCAATCGTCCCGTGCTTGCGCTGGAGCCACTCGTGGTAGGCTTGCACGTAGGCGGGGTCGGAGCTGCGGTAGGTCGGCTCGTTCATCAGCCAGACGAGGTGGAAGCTCGGGTGCTTCGCAATCGCGGGGAAGAGCCTAGCGTAGTAGCGCTCGACGAGCTGATGGACGGTAGGCGACTCGATGGCGAAGGGGAAGAAGCCGCCGTAGGTCTTCACTGGCTTCCCCTTGTGGCGGCCGAGCCCGCTCCAGTCGGGCAGCTGATCGACCGGCTCGCCGCCGGTGATGTCGGGGTACTTGGTGAGGGCCCACTCGGGGAAGTAATGGAGCGTGGGGACGAAGGAGATCGCGAGGTTGAGTGCGCGCAGGCGGTCCCAACTCTCCATGAGCTTGGGGACCGCGGTCTCATCGAGGGTGTCCTCGCCCGTGACCATGTGCAGGGCCGAGAAGGCGTTCCAGTCATCCCCGACGACGTTGAAGCCGTAGTTGCGGACGGTCTCGATCTCGTCCAACAGCTCGCCATAGCCGAGCGGACCGACCAGCGAGACGGGCCGGCCCTGCACCTCGAAGTTACGCCCGTTGAGGCGCGTCTGATCCATCGGCGGGTCGGGCACCGGGCGATCCGCCAGGCCCCCCTCGGCAATCGCGTTGGCCTCCTCAGTCGCCCTGGTGCAGATGCCCAGCAGGTCGCCGGAGTATCGTGAGGCCTTCTCCAGGCTGCCCGCCTGCGCGGTCGCCTCGACGATGCGCGAGAACCGCTCGGCCACCTGCAAGGCCGCCACCGGATACGGGACCTGCTCGCCTGCGCCCTTCGCCCTCTCGACCGCCGCGCGCAGAGCCCGGATCGCTGGGGCTACCGGCGCGTTCACTTGCCGGAACCCCGCCATGGTGAGGAGCCGCGTTCGCTGCGCGAACTCCGCCGTGGCACCATCCGCTGCGACCCTCACGCGCAGCTCGCAGGTCACGTTCGGCGTGTCCCCGAGGTTCCAGGCCACCGTCACGGGCGAGGCGCCCTGCGCCAGAGGGATCTTCAGCTCCGACGACGCCAGGGGCTTGCCGTCTTCGGCGACGATGTCGCACGCCACGGTCGCCTGCTGCGTCGCGTGTGGCACGTACACCCAGATCGGCACGGATAGCTCCGGGTTCGCGCATGAGAGCGGGTCGGGGAGGTCGAAGTCCACGGACGGTCGGGCGGCGTCCTCCTCCGTCAGCATCGGCGTCGCCGCGGGGCCCTTCTCCAGCTTCACATCGTCCACCACGAGCCCGGCCGTCGGGCTGTCGGTGTTCAGCATCAAGGGGAAGCTGCCGTCTTTGTCCGCGGCGACGAAGGTTCTCGTGAAGCGCTTCCACTTCCCCTCGGTGCCGCGAAGATACAGCCGCATCCACCAGCCGGAGCCACCGCCGGTCCACGCCGCTCCGGGGTCGTCGCTCTTCAGGTAGCAGCTCAACGTGTACTGCTCACCCGGGGTCAGCGCCAGCCCGCCGAGGAGCGTGAGCTGGCCGTAGATGTGAGGCCCAGAGGGCGTGCCGTTGGTGATCCGCACCGCGCGTCCGCCCCGGCGTCCGGGCTCGACGATCTCGAAGGTGGCGTCAGTGTTGCGGGGGTCCCACGCCCAGCCTCTCGGCCGGTTGCCGTCCACGGCCTCGAAGCCGGCGTTGGGCACGAGGTTCTCCCCCAAAGGGACCGTCTGCCCCTCGGCCAACCTCAGCCGCAGTTCGCCGGCGCCCTGGGCACGGCAGATGGCGCCCGCCATGGATGTGAGCACGACCAACGTGCGGAGCATCGCTGCCCTCCCAACGTGAAGGTCGTCCAGGCGCTTGACGTGCGCGTCCCCGCCTGCGCCGTCGCCCGACCCGTTCCCCGCGTCCGGAGGCCTACCCTCCGTCAGTCATGCTGCGACGGGCGCAACAACCGCGGGCCGGGGAACGTCCTAGCTTGTGGTTGCTGCTTGTCCCCGATAGCCTCTCCTCTTGCTCACCGCGAGCAGATATGCCGGTCAGAGGAGGGTTGCTCATGTGCCGCGCCTGTGCGATGGCGCCCCTGTTGCTGTTGGTCACCACGCCCAGTCTTCCCCAAGGTCTGGCCGGTCGCGATGACATCTGGGCCGACTTCTCGCGCAACGACGTGCAAGGCCTCCAGGCCATGCACGCGGCCGGTGCGTGCGACTTCGTGGAGCGAGACCTCGACGGGGTGCACTGTGTGGCGACGGACGGCCGTTCGGGAAAGCACTGGCTGTGCTTCGACGTGCCCCGCGCGTTCATCACGAGCGCGCAACCCGCGCGCTACACGCTCGTGATCCAGTACCTCGATTCGCCGGCCGACGGTCTTGTGACCGTGCGCTACCACGCGGCGCGGGACGCGATGGCCCAGGCGATCCGGTTCCAGCGGCAGGGCTCGGGCGAGTGGCGCGAGCTGGTCCTGTCGCTGACCGACGCCGTGTTCATGAACGGGACGATGGGTTGCGCGGACTTCGCGGTGCACGGGTTCACCGACACGGGCGATCCGCGCGCTGCGGATGTGTACGTCAGCGGCGTGTGGCTCAGCAAGCGCACGCTCGACGTGTCAGCGCGACCCGGCGCCATTCCTACCGGCCTCGACCCGGCACAGCAGACATGCACCGTGCGCGTGTTGGCCTATGGCGGCGCCGGGGGGCTCGCGCCCGACGGCACGGTGATCCGCTTCTCCGCCACGGGGGGCACCGTCGAGCCAGAGGTGGCAACCAAGGCCGGCGTGGCAGAGGCGAAGTTCATCCCGGATGGCGTCGCAGGCACGTCGGTGGTCACGGCCGACTGGGATATCGTCAGCGGCTGGACGACGATCGCGAAGGTGACTGGCGACCAGCCGCTCCAGCAGGGCCGCTGGGGCGGCTTGGTGTTCGACGAGGCGCCGCCCGCCGATCTGGAGCGCGTGAACGCCGCGACCTCGTTCGCGGACGTGGCGGAAATGGAGAACGTGGCGGGCGGCAAGTGCCTGCAGCTGCACTACTGCTTCCAGACAGGCGCACCGGGGCAGCCGTACATCACCTGTCCGCTCGGCATCCAAGTGCCCGGACGACCGCAGAGGGTTCTGGTCTCCGCGAGGGGCGACGGCAGCCCGCACCACTTCCAGGTCATCCTGCAGGACGCGCAGGGCACGATGTACACGATCATGTCTGTCGAGCGCGCTCTACGGCCCGACTGGCAGGACATCGCGCTGCCGGTCGAGTCCTGGGACGACTGCTGGGGCCCGCACGCCGATGGGGTGATGGACTTCCCGGTGACCATCGTGGGTGTGCGGTTCGTCTGCCTCGGCGGCAACCAGCTTGAGGGCGACATCTACCTCAGCCGAATGACGGCGCAAGGCCTCTTCCCGACAGACAGCCTGGCCGAGCCGCCGCTTTCCCCGCAGACCTTCGCCCGGCGCACGCCCGACGGACTGCTGATCCCGGCGGCCCGCGAGCCCCTGGGCTACATCGTGGAGAACCTCGCCGCAATGCAGGATGCGAACCAGCTCGTTGGCGAGCTGTGGAAGCTCAGGGGAACGCCGGCCGGACGCAACCCCGAGGCCATCGAGGGCTACCGACGACTGGTGGAACTCAAGCCGGACGCGTTCTCTGCGCGTGCCACGCTCGCGATGCTGCTGTTCAAGGCCGGGGACCTCCAGGGGGCACTGCCGCAAGTCGAGGCGGCGCTGAAGGAGCCAGACCCCCTGGTCTGGCGACGACTGCTGCGAGCGCGCATCCTGGACGGGCTTGGGCGACGAGATGAGGCCTCGAAGGAGTTCTCCGCGCTGGCCGACGTCCTGGCGAGCACGAAGCCCGACCCGACGAACTCTCTGTGGCCCGGAGTGCTGCGCCCATGGGCGGACGCCTGCAAGGAGGCCGCAGCCGACCCGATCCCCTTCTACAAGCGCGCGCCGAACGCGTCGCCCGGCTACCAGGAGATCACCGATCTGGCGCGCTGGTCGGTCCAGTGCAACCGCGGCCAGGAACGCCTGCCGTACGCCATCGACCGGAACCCGGAGTCGTTCTGGTCGATCGGCGGCGATCAGGCCACCGGCGACTGGTTCCTCATCGACCTGGGCGAAGTGGTTCTGGACGTGGCCCGGGTCGTGCTGGACGATGATGGAGGGACGAACGTCTTCCACTGGGACCTGCCGGGCGAGATGCGCATCGAGGGTTCCGTAGACGGCGCGAAGTGGGAGCAGCTCGCCATCACCCGCGGCACGCCGCGCGCCGTCATCGACGCGACCTGGGACGCTCGCCCCCTGCGCTTCATCCGCGCTACCCTCACCGAGAACACCCCCAAAGGCGACCTGCCCGAGTGGCGCGTCTACGAGGCGTACGTGTACCGCAAGGCACATGCGTAGTGGTCGACGAGGAGGACGGCGAACAGGGGACAGTCCGTGCGTCTCGGTTCCGCATCGCGGAACCGAGGCTTGGACAGTCCCTGCGCGCCGGAAGGGATTCCGCGCGGGCGGGCGCAACAGCGTGGGCGCACGGAGGTGATGGAGTGAACGAGGAAACGAAGGTCGTTCTGATCGGGGCGGGCAGTACGAGCTTCGGCGCCGGGACCATCAACAGCCTCATGGCCGCGCGCGAGCTGCAGGAGCGGACGCGGCTGACCGTGACGCTGGTGGACATCGACGAGGCCGCGCTGGACCGGATGACGCGGTATGCGCGAGCGATCAGCGCGTTCCGGGACGCGGACGTGAAGCTGGAGGCGACGACGGATCGCCTGGAGGCGCTGCCGGGCGCGGACTTCGTGGTGACGGCGGTCTCGGTCAAACGCTACGAGTTCTGGCGGCAGGATTTCCTCATCCCGCTCGCGTACGGGTTCAGGCACCCGTACGGCGAGTGCGGGGGGCCGGGGGCGGCCTTCCACACGCTGCGGAGCCTGCACCTCGTGGTGCCGATCGCTCGCGACATGGAGCGGCTCTGCCCGGACGCGTGGCTGCTCAACTTCACGAACCCCGAGAACCGCGTGTGCCTCGGAGTCAGGCGGCTGACCGGCATCCGCGCGGTGGGGCTCTGCCACGGCTTCCACAGCACGTACGCGCTGGTGGGCCGAGTGCTCAATCGGCCGCCGGATACTCTCGATCTCGACCTCGCCGGGCTGAACCACTTCCACTGGGTCGTGGGCATCCGCGACCGGCAGACCGACGCGGACCTAGTGCCGGAGTTCGACCAGCGCATGCCGGAGGCGCCCGACATCCCGCCGCTGACGCGGTACCTGTACGAGCGCTTCGGGCGGCTGCCGTTTCCGTCCGACGATCACATCGGGGAATTCGTGCGCTTCGGGTACGAGTTCCTCGGCCCGCACTACCTGCGCTTCGAGGCACGAGTACTGGCAGGCGCCGCGTACGAGAACTCGCCGACGGAGGTGGTCACCTCCGTGGCCGACGGCACGCGGCCCGTCACCGAGGCCCTCGCCGCGCCGAGTGGCGAGCTTGCGGTGCCGATCATCACGGACGTGGTGCTCAACGCGGGAGCGCGCCGCGAGTCGGTCAACCTGCTGAACGCGGGCGCCGTACCCAATCTGCCCGAGGATGCCATCGTGGAGGTGCCGGCCACGGTGGACGCAGCGGGCATCCACCCGGCGAAGGTCGCGCCACTGCCGGAGGCGGTCTCCGCGCTCTGTCGGCTGCAGCTGTCGATTCAGGAACTGCTTGTTGAGGCGTACGCACGCGGCAGCAAGGACGCGCTGCTGCAAGCGCTGCTGCTGGAGCCGGTGGTGGACGATACGCGCCATGCGCGCGGGATGATGGAGGAGCTGCTGCGGCTGCAGGAGGGGTGCGTGGCGGAGTTCTCGTGAGGACCGGCCCCGCGCTACATCGACAGCCTCATCTTGATGCGGTCGATCTCGGGGTACAGCTCGCCGGACTCGATCCACTTCAGTTGGTCGGGGGTGAGGATGGAGCGGGAAGTGGTGTTGGCGATGGCGAGGAGTTCCATGAGGCGAATCTCCTCCGCGCGGGCCACGTTCGGGCTGAGGTAGTCCTGGACGGCGAAGGCGAGGTCGTCCTGGGTGAGGACGCTGCGGTTGTCGAAGACCGTCTTGCGCTGCGCGATGCGGACGATCTCCTTCAGATCGGCGCCGGAGTAACCGCCGGTCTGCTTCGCGAGGTCGGCGAGGCTCGCGTCCTTGGTCTTCAGGCCGAGCGTCTTGATCGTGACCCCGAGGATCGCCTCACGGGAGGGCTCGTCGGGGAGGGGGAAGGGGATCTTCAGGTCGAAGCGCCCGGCACGGATCGTCGAGGGGTCGATCAGGTCGGGCCGATTGGTCGCTGCGCCGAAGACGATCTTCCCCTGGTGGCGCTCATCGCTCAGGAAGGCGTTGAACATCGCGAACACGCGCCGCGATACCCCGCTGTCCCCGTCGCTCGTCACCCGCCGCCCGTAGGACTGATCGAACTCGTCGATGAAGACGAAGACGGGCGCGAGAGCCTCCAGGTAGTGGAAGAGCTTCTCGAGGTTCGACTCGGTCGCGCCGACGTACTTGCTGAAGACGTTCTTCAGTTGCACGAACGGAATCTCGCAGTCGTGTGCGAAGCACTCCATGCAGAAGGTCTTGCCGCAGCCGGGCGGACCAGTCAGCAGGATGCCCTTCGGTACGACGTCCACGTGCCCCTTACGGAGGGCCGCCGCGGTGCTGAGGAGCAGCTCCTTCTGGCGGTCCACGCCGCCGACGGCGCTGAGGCCGTTGGCGGGTGTCATGAACTCGACCAGGTCGCCGATCTCCGCCTCGATGGCGCGACGCTTATGCTCGGAGGTCTTGCGCAGGTCCACCTTGTCGTCAGGCGATCCGCCGCGGATCAGGACGGCGATCTGGGTGAGGGCCAGGCCGTTCGTGTTCTGCGCCAGGACCTCCGGCTTGATCCCGAGGATGGAGCGCGTGTCGATCTGCGGGCTGCCGTTGGGCGCGAGTTTCTCGGGATGCTCGATGAGATGGTTGATGTAGGCCAGGCGTGCGGGCTCGTCGGGCAGGGGGATGCTGACCACGCGGACGCCCCCGCCCTGGTCGTACAGCGAGCGGTTAACCTCGCCCAGCGAGTCGGCGATCAAGAAGACGAAGCTATTGCGCTGCAACAGGCGGGGATCGGTGGCCCAGCGGCGCAGCGTGGTGAGCAGCCGGCGCTCGTCGAAGGTCATCATCTGCGCCGTCCCGGGCGGGACGATCTTGTCCACGAAGTCGATGATGACGGCCGCCCCATTGCGGGTGAACAGGAAGTCCTCCAGCAGCGGGATCGCGTCGATCGGCCTCACGTAGGCTTGCGCGGCCGCGGTCTGGAGGCCGCGGGTCTGCGCGACGCCGAGGAAGCGCCGGAACTCCTCCTCATCGGCGGGCGTGGGGAACGTCAGGCCCTGGCCGATGTCGTACATCACCGTCTGCTTCTTGCCGCAGAAGGCGCGGTAGAGGAAGTCGCGCAGGGGCACGTACTCGCCGCGGTGAGGATAGCAGTCGCGGAGCCCGTGCAGCAGGAACACGGACGCCGCGCCGGAGGTGAAGTCGCGGCGGAGCGCCTCCGCCCAAGCGGGGTCAAGAGGCAGCGGAGGCTGGGTAGGTGTGGTGGTCTCGGGCATGATTGGCCGGAAGGCGTCGGGGCTGCAGCCGCTCCCACAACGCCAAGGGCTACACGGTCTCGCTCTCGGTGGCCTTCTCGACGGCGGGCGGAGGCGCTTCCTCGGTGACGGTCTCCATCGTCTTCTCGGCGGTCTCCGGGGGCAGGATGCCGAGCTGACGCTGGTACTCCT
>VGFC01000150.1 GCA_016869045.1 Armatimonadota bacterium | reverse complement strand
CTGAAGGCCCAGTGCGACGAGATCGAGCTTCAGCCTGACGCGCTCACGGTGACCGTCGGCAGTTGCAGCACCTACGCGGGCGTGGTTCTCGGCGCCGCCCTGCAGGAACTCGGCCGGCCGGCGATCGGCCTGAGCATCTCCAACGAGAGCGGCGAACGTACCGCAAAGGCGCGCCGGTTGATCGACGAGGCGACGCGGTATCTGGGCCTCGAGGCGTGCGTCCCTGATGACGACATCCGCATCCTCGACCAGTACCGCCTTGAGGGTTACGGCAAGACGGACGCCACGCTCTACGCGTTCATCCACGACATGGCAAAGCGAACCGGGCTGATCCTCGATCCGGTCTACACAGGCAAGGCGCTGCGAGGCGTGCTCGAGGAGATGCGCGCCGGCTGCCTGCAGGACGCGCGCGATGTCGTGTTCGTGCACACCGGCGGCGTCTTCGGCATCTACCAGAAAAGGCAGGGCTTCGAACTCAGCTGGCGCACCATCTAGTGGCACGCGCGGCTCGCGCGTGACCTGACGAAGCAGAGCGTTCACGGGCGGGCCGCCCGTGCTACCGACGGAAGGAGACACCGATGCGCCTTGGCTGCTGCGCGTACTCGTACCGCGATCTGCTGAAGGACGGACAGTGGACGCTGCCGGACTTCATCCGTACCTGTTGTGAGCTGGGCCTCGATGGGGTCGAGCTGACCTCGTACTACTTCCCGAGCACCGAGCGCGCGTACCTGAACGACATCAAACGCTGCTGCGCGACCTATGGGCTCCACGTCGCGGGGACAGCCGTCGGCAGCAACTTCTGCAAGGTCGCCGAGGCCGAGCGCCGGGAGCAGGTCGAGATGACGAAGCAGTGGATCGACCACTCCGTCGTGCTCGGGGCGCCGTGCATCCGCGTGTTCGCCGGGCCGATCCCCGAGGGCCACACGGAGGACGAAGCCGTGGGCTGGGCCGTGGCGGCGATGCGCGAGTGCGCGGGATACGGGGGAGAGCGCGGCGTGGTCGTGGCGATGGAGAACCACGGAGGCATCACGGCGACCGCGCCCCAGGTGGAGCGCCTTGTGAAGGCGGTCGATCACCCGTGGTTCGGCGTGAACCTGGACTTCGGCAACTTCCGCGATCCGCAGGCGGAGTTCGCGCCGGTGGCGCCCTACGCGGTCACGACCCACGCTAAGGTGACCCATCGCGACCGCGACGGCAACCAACGCACCGTGGACTACGCCTTCGTGCGCCGCGTGATGGAGCAGGTCGGCTACCGCGGCTACATCAGCATCGAGTTCGAAGAGCCCGAGGACCCTCGCGAGGGTATCCCCGCCTTCGTCCGCGAGCTGAAGCAGGTCTTCCGCTGAGGGTGCGCGCGAAGCAGGATACGATGCGACAATGCGTGTTCGCCAGGGTCACGGATGCACGCCCAGTGCGGCCGCACCCCACATCTCTCGCCGCGCTTCGGCGATGTCCTCGTCGGTGATGTCCACCTTCTGGTCTGCCAGCAAGCCCCTGAGGCTCCGCAGTGGCCGGCGTGCGCGCTGGAGGTCTCCCTCCCGCAGCGACTCCACATACTCCAGCACCATCCGCTGCTTCTCAGGCGGCAACTGGCAGAGCTTGGTCAGGACCTCGCTCGTGATGCTCACCGTGCAGCCTCCTCTCGAACCGACGATTCCACCGACCGCAGGATACCACCCAGACAAGGGCGCGTCAAACGCACCCACCGTCTCCGCCTCTCCCAGCCTACCCTTACGTCGTCAGCGCCCAAACGCCTCGCCCGCTCACCGCCACTCGCTTCTCGCGGGCCGCCTCTCCGGCACGCTCCCGAACGGCTCATCCGGCCACCCCATGACGACCACGTAGTGCACCTGGTTGCCGGGCGGAATCCCAAGCCACTCCCGGATGTCCGCGCGCGTCCGGAGGGCATCCGAGGCGAAGCCGGTGAGGCAGGTCCCCAGGCCATGGGCCTCGGCCATCAGGACGGTCGCGAGTGTCGCGAAGGCGCAGGCCGATTCGGGCATGACTGCGTCGCGGGCGGCGTGGATGACGATGACGACCGGAGCCTCGAAGAACAGGCGGTCGCGGCCCGCCTCCACGCTCTTCACGAACGCCGGCACTGCCGCCAGCACGTGCGGGTGACCGGCAGCCTCGGGGTCGATGCCCAGCGCTGCGAGCCGCGCGGCCCGGTTCTCTCGGTCCGCCAGCGCCTCCGCGAAGGCACGGTAGTAGTCCTCGACCCGCCGACGCAGCTCGTCCTTCGTCGCGGGGTTCGCGATGACCACATACTCTTGCGCCTGGCAGTTCGCGGCGGTCGGCGCCCACCGCGCGGCATCGAGGCAGTCCTCGATGATCTCAGGCGGCACGGGATCGGGACGATAGCGCCGCACGGTGCGGCGCCTCCGCATCAGTGCCTTCAAGCTCTCGGGCGACGGCAGCGCGCCTTCGTCCCCTTGCGTACCCGTCCCCTCCTCATCCACGATCGCGCCCGTCGGACAGACGACAACGCAGTGCCCGCACTCGATGCACGCCACTCGCCCGATCCGGATCCGGTCCTCCCGACGTCGGACCATGTCGCTCGGACAGGTCAGCACACATGCCCCGCACAGCGTGCACCGATCGGCGTCAACTGACAGCTTCATGTCGGTCCTCCGAGCCTGAGCTTCGAGCCCCAGGTTCGAGACCCCCAGTCGGCCTCCTCCCACTCAGCCGGCGGTCTGCCGCTGGCCCCTCCGGACAGACCAGCCCCCCACCGGTCCGCAGGACGTACGCGTCAGTGGGAGGGCGTTTGGGGCGGGAACGAACGGCGCGGCGGATGTGGAGCTTCGGAAGTGACTGGCCGCCACCTCTCGCAAGGTGGCGGCGGTCGTCGCCTTCGTGGTGCTTCGGGCCCTTCGTGTTTCAGGCCTTGCCGTTCTCGGCCCGGTAGTAGTCCATCAGCACCTCGATGACTTCCGGGCGGCTGAACTCGACGGGGGGCATCTCGCCGTTGGCGAGCATCTCGCGGAGCTTGGTGCCGCTGATGAAGACGTGGTGCTCCTTGTCATGGGGGCAGGTCTTGATCGACGCCATGCCCTGGCAGCGCTTGCAGTAGTAGGTGTTCTCGAACTTCAGCGGCTGCAGGTGCAGCTCGCCGGGCTTCAGCTCGTCGAAGATCTGCTGCGCATCGAAGGGGCCGTAGTAGCTGCCGACGCCGGCGTGGTCGCGGCCGACGCACAGGTGGCTGCACCCGAAGTTCTGGCGGATGATCGCGTGCAGCAGGGCCTCGCGCGGGCCGCCGTAGCGCATCTCCATCGGGTAGACCTTCAGCACCACGCGGTCCTGCGGGTAGTAGTTGTCCAGCAGCACCTGGTAGCACTTCTGGCGCGTCTCGGCGGGGATGTCGCCCTCCTTCAGCGCGCCGACGATGGGATGGATGAACAGCCCGTCGGCGATCTCCAGCGCGACCTTGGTGAGGTACTCGTGCGAGCGGTGCAAGGGGTTGCGCGTCTGGAAGGCGACCACCGTCTGCCAGCCGCGCTCCGCGAAGATGGCGCGCGTCTCGGGCGGGCGGGCGTAGTCCTCGGGGAAGCGCTCGGGGTAGCCGCCCTCGCTGAGGACCATCACCTCGCCGGAGAAGCACGCGTCGCCCTGCGCGTTGACCTTCGCGACGCCGGGGTGCTTCTCGTCATCGGTGCGGAAGACGTTGACCGCTTCCCTGTGCTTGTCGTAGGCGTAGCGCCCCGTGACCAGCATCGTGCCGACGATCTCGTTGCTCTCGTCATCGACGAGGGCCACGTGCTCGCCCTCGCCGATGTAGTCGGCCGAGCCGTTCGGCGGCGCGAGCGTGATCGGCACCGGCCACATGACGCCATTGGTCAGGTGCATGTCCTCGACCACACGGTGGTAGTCGTCCTCCTCCATGAAGCCGGCCAGCGGGCTGAAAGCGCCCATGCCGATCATGACGAGGTCCGACACCTCGCGCGACGAGAGCAGCACCTTCGGCAGGTCAGCCGCCTCGCGGAGCCGCCCCGCCTTCTCGCCATCCGGCACCAGTCGATGAACCAGATCCCCGCCGTGGGGAGGAACGAGTCCGTGCATGTTCTGTCGTCCTTTCGCGATTCACGCAAACGGCTTCTCGCCGGGGCGACCGGAGGCTCCGTCGCGCGCCCCTGCGGAAGCCGTCCTCATGGCATCGTCAGTCCTATGAGGCTATTATAGGAGTTCGAGGTGATACGTCAAGAACACCGGGCCGGATGCTTCGCATTCGGCCCCTCCCACGACAACGCAATGGCCCCGGCCAAGGACGCCGGGGCGCTCCTTGCGAACTCACGGGCAACCACCTCCGGAGCGCTCCCATGCTTCTGCTCGCGTGTCTGAGTCTGTCGTTCGGGTCACCCGCGCGCGGCGCCGACCTGCACCGCTACTGGCCCCGCGTCCCTCGCCCGAAGACACTCCTCACCGTGCCCTTCGTCGGCAGCCACGAGGAAGGGATGACGTTCGAGACCGCGGCGGGGCTGGCTGCACTGGCGGCGATTGAGGGCGACAACCGCGTGCTGCTGTACGAGGATGTCCCGAGCACCGGCTACCAGAAGTGGACGCGGATGATGACGGACGTGGTGAAGCCCAGGGTCGAGGGGCCGATGGACCCGTGGCAGGCGGTTGCGCGGCTTCGGGACCGGGGAATCGTGAAGGGCTACATCCTCTTCCGCTACGACACCCACGACCGGCCGTTCCACTCCCTCGGCGAAATCGACGAGAGCGCGAATGTCGCGACCTCGCTGGCCGGAGTGCTCGGCGGGATCGCGGTGTCGGAGGGTCTGGAGGCGAAGGCGCAGGAGCTGGGCCTGCCGCTGCTGCTCGATGCGCGCGACAAGACCGAGCAGTGGTGCTTCGACACGTACGCGGAGCGCTTCACCACGCGCGCGGTGATGACCGCCGACCCGAAGTCGCGCGTCGCACGGTCGATGGGGGTCGCGATGCGCGCGTTCGTGGTCTCGCGGCCGGGCCCCCTGTACGAGGCGGCGCTCGCGCGCTGCGAGCCGGATAGCCCCGTGATCGGCTGGGGCTGCGGCGACGAGCACGCGAACACGATGCCCTCGACGGAGTGGGGACTCTTCCAGACCGCCACGAACTGGTGTCACAACCTACCCGCGCTGGCGACGGAGGAGGTCGGTGATGAGAGCATCCCCCGCAAGCGAGCCACGCTTCCTGAACGCTGCGACCGGGCGCTGGGCAGCCTGAAGTGGGAGACGGGGGTGCACTACGCCGCCTTCCTGATGAGCGACGGCGACAACGTGCAGTGGCTGATGGGCAACTTCGCCGGGGGCTCGGAGGGCCACTGGTACTACGAGAGCCCCGCGCGCGGCCAGTTCCCCTTCGGCTGGACCTTCCCGTACATGGACCTCGCGCAGGTCTGCCCGTACACGCTGACGGACCTGTTCGACCGCGCGACACCCAACGACGACTTCGCCCTCTACAGCGGGGGCTACTACTACCCGGACCACTTCGGGGCGAAGCGCACTGGTGTTGGCGGCTCTGGTGAGCCGCCCCACAACGCAAGTCTGCGGCTGCATGCGAGGCGGATGGGCCAGTACATGCGCCTTGGGGGCCTGCGGGTTCTCGCGTTCAACTTTGATGACTGGGACAGCCCTGAGGCGCTGGCGGCGTATGACGTCTTCGCCGAGGAGATACCGGAACTCGACGGCATCCTGACGGTCCAGTACTACCCGTACTCCGGGGGCGAGGGGCGCATCCTCTGGGCGACGGACGGCAAGCGGACCATTCCGGTCGTCTCGTGCGCCCTGACGATCTGGGCCAATACCGGTCGCCCGCGGGACGCGACGCCCGCGGCCATCGCGAAGCAGCTCAACGACGCGCCCGTCGGCGGCCCGACATGGACGAACGACCACTTCACCTACGTCATGGCGCACGCGTGGTCCCGCTTCCGCGACACTCACGACGACCCATCCCTCACCGCTGAGGAAGCGAACGTTGACCAAGACCGCGACGCCCCCGACACCGCCCGCGGCCTGCTGCCGGTGGAGTGGTGCGTGGACCGCCTCGGCAGCAATGTACGCGTCGTAACGCCCCACGAACTCCTGCTCCTCGCGCGCCTGCACCTCCGCACGAAGGAGACGCTGACGGAGTATCTGGGATCACTCCGCCCTCGCGCCAACCGCTCATCCCAAGCGCGCGCGCTTCTGGCGCAGGCCGAGCGGCGATTGGCGGATGTGCGTGACGGGGATGAAAGCGGGAGGGAGTGCTTCGAGCTGCTACAGGAAGCGAACCGCATGACCTCGCCGGGAGGGGGCCCGCGATGATGGGTGTACTCGTCCTGGTGGTCGGGTGTGCAAGCGTGACCTTCGCGGCGGAAGGGGTGACCGATCCTGTGTCCCTCAAGCTGCTGCCGTACCCGCAGGAGCTGAGCCTTGGCAAGGGCGTGGTGCGCCTGGGTCCACCCAGCCTGCAGACCGACGGTGAGCCGTCGCCGACCGAGCAGGTGGCCGCCGAATCGGCGCGCCAGTACCTGCCGCAAACCGGGCGCGGCATGCCGCTGCGCCTGGGCTCGATGGAAGAGGGCTACCGCGAGTCTTGGCTCAGCAAGGCCGACCGCGAGTTCCTACAGAGCGCGAAGAGCGAGGAGGCCTATGTCCTTACGGCCAAGCCAGGCGCCATCACCATCGTCGGTCGCAGCCGATGGGCGATGCTGGAGGGGGTGCAGACGCTCAACCAGCTCGCGTTGTCGCAGGGCGATACCATCCCGGCTGTCCGTGTTCGCGACTGGCCCGAACTGCGCTGGCGCTGCCTGTCGCCGACGCTGACCTGGTACTCCGGCTGGAACCGGCTCGAAGGCTATGACCTGTGCAACTGGACGCTCGACGAGTGGAAGTGGCTGGTGGACTGGTCGCTGCTCCACAAGCTGAACGCCTGGGCCATCTGCATGTACGGCTACTGGCCCTTCAGCGTGCCGGGGTATGAGGAGAGCACGCTGGACGTGGACTCCTTTGCGTTCGACCCAGTCACCGGCCTCAAGACCCCGCGGCGCTTCACTCACCGCAACATCCGGCGCGAGTTCCTTCCCGAGCTGATCCGCTCTGCCAACGAGCGGGGCATTCAGGTCTACGCGTACATCGGCAAGAACTCGTTCAACGGCGGCTACATCCTGCACCACCCGGAGGCCAACGCGGGCGGCGCCGCCGAGGCATCGCCGTTCGCGCCGGGTGTGCGCGAGTACTGGGACGCCTTCGTGGGGCGCATCGTGAAGAGCGGCTTCAACGGCTTCGTCTTCGAAGACCCCGAGGCGTACCACGTCCCCAACCAGACCGACGAGTGCTACCAGACCTTCTGGGCGCCGTGGGCCGATACGTACGGCTTCCACTCGCGCGAGGAGACCGACGCGAACAAGCCGCCGTTAGGCGTGCATGTCGAGTACTACACCTGGCTCTTCCGGGAGTTCGACGGGCTCATCCGCCGCCACACGGAGCGCCTCGGGCGCTCGGCCGAGATCTTCCTGATCTCCCACATCCTGCTCTCCCGCATCGTGGGTGAGAGTAAGACCCCCGAGGAGATCGACAAGTGGTTCGACCTCGTGGACCAGAAGCAGGGCCGAAACGTGCGGTTCATCGTCAACGAGTTCGATGAGGACCGTTACACCGCGCTACTCGGCGGCGACCGCGTCGCGAGCCTGGGCGGGCGCGGCGGGTCATGCCTGTCGGCGTGGCGGCGCATGACCGGCGTCAACAACAACGCCACGCCGGGCCCCATGGGCGCAAGCGTGGACTGGGAGCGCGACGCCCAGCGCCGCATCCAGCGCGCCGGCGGCTTCGGCGCGATGGGGTATGTCTTCGAGTGGCGGAGTTGCGAGATCTACGGCTACCTCGCCGCGCAGCACCTGTGGCGCAGCCGCGGCGTGCCGGGGATCGACAACCAGGACCAGATCGGTTTCCTGGACTACGCGTACCGGGCGCACTACGGCGACGAAGTCGGCGCGCTCGTCGCCCGCGCGCTGGACACCAGCCCGTGCGTCAACGACGCGATGGTCCTGGAGGAGGTCCACGGCGCTCAGTACCCCGAGACCGGCCGCGCACTGCATCGCGACTACCAGTTCCTCGCCGCCCAGGCCGACGAGGCGCTCGCGCTGGCTGAGGAGGCCTACAAGCATTGGACTGGTACGGCACCCGATCTGGACCAGCCCGCGTACGACCCCGAGACCTTCCGCTGGGCAGGCTTCGATCGGCAGGCGGACCACGCGTTCAAGGCCGAGTCGCTGCGCTGGCTGTGTGTCGAGCTGCGACGCGCGCAGTTGCTGTGCGAGGCTGCGCTGGCACACCGACTGGCAGCCCGGCGAGTGGCGGAGGGGGCGGGTGCGCAGGTGGCGCTGCCGCTGCTTGATCACGCAATCGAATGTGCCGACGAGAACCGACGCCTGTACCAGGTGAACTTCGATGACGACTACCACGCGAACGAGGGCCTGTGCGTGACGCTTGCGGATCGCCTCCGAGAGCTGCGCGCCGCCTTCGAGGCCGGTCGCAACGAACTCGGGCCCGCGCTGCTTATCCCGTGGGAGAAGCTCACCGACCTCGTTCCTGAGCGACCTGCCGGCTCGCAGCCCGGCCTCCGGCTGGTCTTCGACATCGGGCTCAATGCACTCCGCGACGTGTACTGCCACGGCGTGGCCTTCACCATTGAGACGGAGGGGGAGCGCGGCGAGTGGCAGCCCGTCTTCCGGCGCGCCCTCGGCAAGAACAGCCGCGAGTGGGAGCACTGGGAAGTGCCCCTTGCGCCGAACCCCGAGCCGCTGCGGCTGCGCTTCGTCACGGACTCCTACTCCCGCGCTCAACCGCGGGACGCGCTCTCGTGGGAGTGGGCCCTGTGGGGTGATCCGCGCCTGGTCCAGGTGGCCCAGGACGGGCGGCGGACAGACGTCTACCGCTTCGCCGACCGCCTCGCCGACGCGCGAGCCTTCGTCCGCCTCGACGCCAATGGCCGGGAGCGCCCCTTCGACGGAGCGGGCCGAGACTCGACCGGCGCCTCGTTCGCGCTGCTGGAGCCGTCTCCGCTGGCAAAGCTACGCGCGGGCGAGGGGAAGGCGTGGCAGTGGGTGCAAGGCTTTGCCGAACGCGCGCCGGGCTACCTGATCCACCACAGTCCGTACCGCCACTACCTCGGGGTCGCGCCCTCGACCTGGGGCTACGCCCGCGACCACGCCGAGATCGCCTGGCTCACCGCTCCCGTGCCCAAGGCCAAGACCACCGCGGTCGCCTTCATCGGCGGCACGGACTACACGCCCGGCCATGCCGAGCTGCGGCTGGACGGCCGAAGGCTTCTCGTCTTCAACACGGGCAGCGCCGCCGACGCCGCCTGGCGCGAGGGCGCCGTGGAGCTGCGCTACCTCCACGGCGCAGAGGTCCACGACGAGCGCATCACCTATGGCCTCAGTGGCGCGTTCGTGCTCGTGCTGCCAGCCTCGCTGATCACGCCCGGCCGGCCCCTCGCGCTCTCTGTGAGGATGCTGGACGAGGGCCAGTCCTGGTTCATGATCCACGAGTACGCCGACTCCCTCGCCGCCGCCGACCGCGTCCTCCCGCCCGCCCCCTGCCCGCGCGTCATCACCGCCTTCACCCCGCACCTCTCCGGCGCGTACGGCGTGACGGGGGCGGAGTTCATCGCGGGTGTGTGGGCCGGGCACTGAGAAGGACGCACCGGGGCAAGCACGAATACGTATCAGTGACACTGGAACTGCTGCGGAGATAGGAAGGAGGGAGCGCTCATGTCCCCCCCTCGCAGGCCCAAGAAGCCGAAGGAACAAGAGCCCGAGGGCATCACCAAGATCACCGTCAAGGGCTTCAAGTCCCTCGCCGAAGAGACGTCCATCGAGATCCGCCCCCTCACCATCCTCGCCGGCGCCAATAGCTCCGGCAAGTCCAGCATCATGCAGCCGCTGCTGCTGATGAAGCAGACGTTGGATGAGACCGCTGACTTCGGCCCCGTCAAACTCGGAGGGCCACACGTGCGCTTTGGCGATGCGGCAGAGATGTTCTCCCGCGATAGGCGCGGTACGCCCGTCCCACGGACCTCGGCGGGCTTCGGCGACCATCGCCAATGGTCGGTGCGTAACGACTGGGAGCGCGGGGACGGGCGGCGCGTCGGTTTGCATGCCACCCACTACGGGATGGGAACCGATGAGAAGGTGCTTGTCTCCGGGATGGGACATGAGGACGTCAGCGCCATCGTCGAACCAGAACTCGAGCGGGTGAGAGGGGAATCGTGGGGAGGTAGTTGGTGCGTCCTGCGTGAGGGGTGTTTCCTTGGTCTGGGCTTGAGGCGAGAGGGGACGCCTCTTCCCTTGGGGCTGTCGCCCTGGGGGTTCATCGGGCCGCCGAAGGAGTTCGCCGAGCGAGTCCGTGCGATCATCCATCTCTCGGGTCTTCGCGGGAGCCCTGAACGGGTGTACCCAGCGGCTGCCACGGGGCCGCTCTACCCAGACACCTTCGAGCACTACACGGCCAGCCTGATCGACGCGTGGCAGGAGGAGGGCGCGGAGGCCATGGAGGCCCTCCCCGGCAGGCTAAGGGAACTCGGCCTCGCCTCCCGCATCGTCACTCGCCGTCCCCGGGACACCGAGGTCGAGGTACTTGTATCACGTCTGCCCGGGCGCTCGACCCATCGCCCTGACGACCTCGTCAACGTCGCTGACGTGGGGTTCGGTGTGTCTCAGGCCCTCCCCGTGGTAGTCGCCCTTCTGGCAGCGGAGCCCGGCCGTCTGGTCTACATCGAGCAACCTGAACTCCACCTCCACCCTCGCGCCCAGGTGGCGCTCGCAGGTCTGCTGGCAGACGCCGCCAAGCGCGGTGTACGCGTCGTCGCGGAGACGCACAGCAGTCTGCTCCTGCGGGCAATCCAGACGCTCGTGGCCGACAGGGAGGAGGAGCTTGGGCCCGAGGACGTTGCGCTGCATTGGTTCACGCGTCGAGAGTCGGACGGCGTGACCGAGGTGAAGACCGCCGACTTGGGCGAGGGCGGCACCTTCGGCGACTGGCCCGAGGACTTCTCGGCGGTGGAGCTTGAGGCGGAGGGCGCGTTTCTCGACGCCGCTCGCGACCGAGTCTGGGGGAAGTAGTGTGGCCACGAAGACCTCCCGCAGACTCGTAGTCGATGCGATGGTCCCGGGCTTCGCCTCGGGCGAAGACGCCCAAGAGGGCCCGGCCTGCAAGGCATTCCTGACGGCACTGGAACCCTCACAGCACCGTCTTGTCTTCAGCCCGGCGCTCTGGGCGGAATGGGAGCGGCACGCCGGAGGCCGCGAGCGGTGGGGGCGGAAGTGGTGGGTGCGCATGGTGGAGAGGGAGCGCATCCACTTCGTCTCCCCGGCTCCCGACGTCGCGCTCCGGGACGCACTAAGGGAGACAGCTCCGAACGAGGATGCGGCCGATGAAGCCTTGAAGGACGCGCACTTGGCGGAGGCCGCGCACGAGACGGACATGACCATTGTGTCGCACGACATCGCCGCGGCAGCAGGGCACTTCCCCAGAGCTGCCGCCGTGGTCGCTTGGCTCTGGAGGATCGTGTGGTTCGATCCAGTGATGCGACCTGCCGACGAGGCGCAGGCGTGGCTCAGGAACGGCGCCAAGGCGCGGCAGCAGTACCGGCTAGGTTACGGGAGACGATGACGGACACCCCTGAACCGGCGAACCAAGCCCCCCTCCTCCTCATGCACGGAATCCACAAGCATTTCGGTGGGGTGCGGGCGTTGCGGGGTGTGGACCTGGAGCTGCGGCCGGGTGAGGTGCTGGCGCTGGTGGGTGAGAACGGGGCGGGCAAGAGCACGTTGATGGAGATTCTGTGCGGCAACCTGCGGGCGGATGGGGGGCGGATCGAGTATCAGGGGCGGGAGGTGCACTTCGCGGGGGCGCGGGAGGCGGCGTTTGCGGGCGTGTCCATCGTGCATCAGGAGCTGAGCCTGGTTCCGTTCCTGACGGTTGCCGAGAACATCTTCTGCGCGCGGGAGCCCATCTATCCGGTCATCGGGTTCGTGAACCGGAGGCGGCTGTATCGCGAGGCGGCGGAGATTCTGAAGCGGTTCGACCTGGACGTCGCGCCGAACGCGCTGGTTACGGGGTTGCCGGTCGCGGTGCAGCAGATGATCGAGATCGCGAAGGCCCTGTCGCTGGACTGCCGCGTGCTGGTGCTGGATGAGCCGACGAGCGCGCTGACGGAGCGGGAGACGACGTTCCTGTTCGACATCATCCGCCGACTGCGGGAGCGCGGCGTCGCGGTCATCTACATCTCCCACAAGCTCGACGAGGTCTTCAGGATCGCCGACCGGGTCATGGTCTTGCGGGACGGGGAGCTGGTCGGGACGCGGGAGAGGGCGCGGCTGACCCCCGATGAGGTGGTGCGGATGATGGTCGGGCGAGAGCTAGGCAGCGGCTACCCGGCGCGCGATAGCGAGAAGCGGGAGCCGGTGCTGCGAGTGGAGGGGCTGACGCGCGAGCCGCGCTTCCGGGATGTGACCTTCGAGTTGCAGGCCGGGGAAATCCTAGCCCTGGCCGGCCTGGTGGGGGCCGGGCGGACGGAGGTCGCGCGGGCGATCTTCGGCATCGACCGGCCGGACCACGGGACGGTGCAGGTGAACGGGCGGCCGGTGAGCATCCGCGATCCCGGCCATGCGATTGAGCTGGGGATCGGCTATGTACCTGAGGACCGCAAGGAGCAGGGGCTGTTCTTAGGGCTGACCGTGAGGCAGAACATCGGCGCCGCGAGCCTGGGGGCGAACTCGACGCTGGGCTTCATGAGCCCGTGGCGCGAGCAGCGCATGGCCGACGAATATGTGGAGCGGCTCAGCATCCGCACACCGAGCGCGCAGGCTGTGACCTCTACGCTGTCCGGCGGGAACCAGCAGAAGGTCATGCTCGCCAAGTGGCTGGCGATCCGGCCGCGAATCCTACTCGTCGATGAGCCGACGCGCGGCGTCGATGTCGGCGCGAAGGCGGAGGTCCACAGCATCCTCCGCGAGCTGGCGCGGGCGGGCGTGGCGGTGCTGATGATCAGCTCCGAACTCCCGGAGGTCCTCGGCGCGAGCGACCGCATCCTGGTGATGCACGAGGGCGAGGTCACTGGCGAGCTGTCCGCCGAGGAGGCCACCGAGGAGCGGGTCATGTTCCTCGCGGCGGGACGCCGGCAGAAGTCGGCCTGAACCGCGACGGCAGCAAGGGAGTGCCGGATGGGCGAGGGGAGTCCACAGCGACGGGAGCCTGTCGAGCAGGGATCGGCGCGCATTGCGCTGGCCAACGTGGCGCGGCTTCGCGAAGTGGTGACCTTCCTGATCGTCGCCGCGGTCATCGTGTTCTTCCACTTCCGCACGCTACCGGCCCACCCCGGCGACCCCACGCCCTCGGTGTTCCTCTCCGGCAGCAACATCCGGGCGCTGCTGGTCGGGATCACGACGGAGGCCATCCTCGTCGTCGGGATGGCCATCGTGATCGTGGGGGGCGGCTTCGACATCTCGGTGGGCGCGGTCCTGGCTCTCGCGGGCCTGGTCACCGTTCAGACGCTGAAACTCGGCGTGCCGTTGCCGATCGGCCTCCTGGCCGGACTCGCGACTGGCGCGCTGTGTGGGCTGATCAACGGCACGCTGGTCGCCCGTCTGGGGATGAGTCCCCTCATCGCGACCCTGGGGATGATGATGGCCGCTCGCGGCCTGGTCACGGTCCACGTGCACAACTACGGCGCGACCTCCTCGACCGATCTCCCCGCGTCCTACCTCGCCCTAGGCCAGGCCACCGTGGCCGGGACGCAGGGCTTCTGGATTGTGGTGATCGCCTTCGCCGTCGTCCTCGTCGGCGACGTGCTCCTGCGGAACCTGCGCTGGCTGCGGCAGGCGTACTACATCGGCGGCAACGAGCGGGCCGCCGCGCTGTCGGGGATCAACGTGCCGCGGGTGCGGGCGGTCACGTTCGTGATCTGCGGGGTCACCGCGGCCTTGGCCGGCATCATGAACTCGGCGCGCTTCGGGACCGCCACCTATGAGGCGGGCATGGGGGTGGAGCTGTTCGTCATCGCCGAGTGCGTTATCGGCGGCGCCAGCCTCGTCGGCGGCCAGGGCACCATTCTGGGCGCCTTCCTGGGCGTGGTCCTGGTGAACTGCGTCAAGAACGGGCTCACCCAGGTCGGCGTCCCTCCCGACTGGCAGTACGTGATCGTCGGGGGCGCGCTGATCGTGTTCGTGACGGCCGACATCATCCTGGCGAGGAGGCGCCGCGGGTAGCCGCAGCGAACCCCTCTTCGTCGGTCCGCTCTGACGCTCATCCCCGTCTTCGGGAGGGTCCCCAATGAGACTGCACGCCAGGTGGGCGATGCTCGCCGTTGTGCCGCTGCTGGTTGCCGTGCTGCTTGCGTCAGGCTGCCCGAAGCAGGAGCCGCCGACGACTGAGCCGCCCCAAGCAGGCGGGCCCGTTGCCAAGCAGCCCCCGGCGGAAGCGAAGTACAAGGTGGTCATCTCCACCCGCCCCGGCCAGTGGAACCTGGACGAGCGGGTGCGCGGGTACAAGGAGACCATCGAGAAGGACTACCCGGAGATCGGGATCGTGCAGGTCATCGACGATGAGACGAAGTACGAGGTGGGCCAGAAGCAGTCAAGCGCCATGCTGGCCAAGTTCCCCGACCTCGCGGGCTTCGCGGGGGTGAACGCCGCCAGCGGCCCGGGCATCGCTGCTGCGGTGAAGGCCGCCGGACAGAGCGGGAAGATCGTGGTCGTCGCCATGGACGGCGACACGCCCATCCTCAATCTCATCAAGGAGGGCACGATCAACGCGTCGGTCGCCCAGCGGCAGTACTTCATGACCTACGTCGGCGTGAAATACCTCTACGGCCTCAAACACGGCTACTTCCGCAAGCCCGGCGACACGTCCAACCCCGACCTGCCGGAGATCCCCCAGGAGATCGACACCGGGACTGTCGAGGTGAACAAAGGCAACGTAGAGGACTTCTACACCCCCTCTCAGGGCGCCAAGGAGCAGCTCGCCTCCGACCACCCCGACTGGGTCAGCCTCCTCTCGGATCGCAAGCAGGGCGAGGCGGAGCCGAACGAGCTGTACGTCTGCATCGGCATCTCCACCGGCGTCGAGTACTGGAATGCGACGAAGGCGGGCCTGGAGGACGTTGGGAAGGAGCTGGGGGTGAAGTGCAAGTTCGAGGGGCCGCTGGAGCACCGCCCGGATGAGCAGGCGAACATCCTCGACCAGGCCATCGCGCGCAAGCCCGCGGGGATCCTGATTGCGCCCGGGAACCCGGAGACCCTCAAGCTGTACATCAACAAGGCCATCGACGCCGGGCTGAACGTCATCTGCTTCGACACGGACGCGCCGGACAGCAAGCGGCTGGCTTACTACGGCACCAGCAACTACGAAGCCGGCGTCATGGGGGCGCATATCCTCGCCCGCGAGCTGCGAGTCAAGAGCGAGCAGGCGCCCGCCGCCAAGTGATGCCCGAGCCGAGAGCCGGAGCCCCTCAGGGCGCCTCGGCAACGGGGCGCCCGTTGTGTTAGGAGTGACGACATGGAGCCACTGAACCGCTTCCCGCAGATGATGCAGGAGTACCTGATCGCGAAGGTGCGCGCGGCGGAGGAGGCGGCGGATGCACGGAAGGGCGTCCTGCGCACGAAGGCGGACGCACTGGCGTACCAGGAGGAGCTGCGAAGGAAGGTCCGGCGCATCTTCGGGCCGCTGCCGAAGCGGACGCCGTTGAGCCCACGGACTACGGGCGTGCTGGAGCGGGAGGGGTACCGAATCGAGAAGGTCATCTTCG
>VGFC01000149.1 GCA_016869045.1 Armatimonadota bacterium | reverse complement strand
TAGGCTAACGAGCTGACTGTCTGCCAACAGGTCGACAGGCAAGGGGGTGACAGCCTTGTATGTGCGGCGGCTGCAGTTCGAGGACGTGCGCTGCTTCCGGAGCCTGGACTTCGCCTTCGAGCAGCCGAACGGCACCTATCCCGGATGGGTCGTGATCACTGGCGACAACGGGTCAGGCAAGACAGCACTCCTGCGGGCGCTGTCGTTGTGCTTGGTTGGGCCCGACGTCGCGCGCGCTCTGGAGGGCGATCTACGCCCGTGGATCAGACTGGGGGCTTCACGAGCCCGCATGGGCGCACAGATGGCCGTGGACCGTGACCTCGATCGGTTTGTGGATAGGGGCCAGACGACTCGCGAGCCGTTCTGGGCAGAACTCGAGGTCGGGGACGCATCCGCACCGGCGAACGGGTCCGCGATACTGGCGCAGCCGCCGCGGGAACGACGAAGGGCACCGGGCAAGCGCACTGCTGCGCGCGGGCCGTGGTCCGCGGCCAGCTCCGGGTGGTTCTGCGCTGGCTACGGCCCGTATCGACGCATTCTCGGCGCCTCGCAAGAGGCAGCCCGCTTGATGGCTCTGCCTGGACCGGTCGGACGGTTCGTCAGCATGTTCCGAGAGGACGCCGCTCTCTCGGAAGCCCAGTTGTGGGCGAAAGACCTCGAGTACCGGACGCTCTCCCAGAACGATCCGCAATCAGAGCGTGCGCTGGAGGTCGTTCGGAGCCTCCTCAACGACCACTTCCTCCCAGGAGGAGTCACCCTCGAGCGGGTGGACGCCGATGGCCTATGGCTGGCGGATCCCGAGGGGGTAGTGCTGCCGGTGAGGGAGGCGGGCGATGGTCGGCGATCCGCGACGGCTCTCCTTACCGACATTGTGCGGCAGATGGTCGACGTCTATGGCGTAGACGGTCTTCTGCAGATCGGGCCGGATGGCGTCCCTCGGATCACCCGGCCAGGGGTGATACTCATCGACGAGGTGGATGCCCACATCCACCCGGAATGGCAACGCCACATCGGGTTCTGGCTCATGGACCACTTCCCAGGAGTGCAGTTCATTGTTGCGACCCACAGCCCCCTAGTGTGCCAGGCCGCCAGCGACCAGATGATCTTCCACCTGCCCACCCCCCACTCGGGCGCTGACCCTCACCCGCTACCCCCGAAGGACTACTGGAGGGTTGTGCGGTCGACGCCGGACACGATCCTCCTGAGCCCTGCGTTCCAGATGGCTCGGTCACGTTCCGACCGGTCCGCCAACGCTCGCCAGGAGCACGCGCGGCTCCAGTCCAAGCGCTCTGCGGGCCACCTAACGCCAGAAGAGGAGGGTCGCCTGCAGATGGTGTTGCCCTTCGCTGACGACGCTGACGACATCGGCGAGAAGTGACGGGCTGACCCGATGCGCCACATCGATCGCCTCTCTCTACCCTCGAGCCTCGCGTCTCACCTGGATCGGTGGCAGGCCTGCGTCGACGCAGGGGAGCCTCACACGGTGGTCTGGGAACGAGCCAGGAAGACGAAGTCAATGGAAGGTGTCAGAGCCGTCCTGGGCAGGATGGCTGGCGAGCGCGAGAGGTGCATGTACTGCGAGGACTCCCACGGTACAGACATCGAGCACTTCTGGCCGAGGGGAGGCGAGGACGGTGACCCCGGAAGGGCTTTCCGCTGGGGGAACCTGCTGCTCAGTTGCGGGGGCTGCAACGACGCAAAGGGGACCACCTTCCCCACCGACGATACGGGTGCTCCGGTCCTCCTCGATCCGACACTGGACTACCCGATTGAGCACCTCTACTTCGACCCGCCGACAGGCCAGCTTGCACCGGCATTCGACCAGTCCGGTACTCCGTCGCATCGCGCTGAGGTTACCTTGCGGGTCCTGCACACCCTCAACTCCGACCCCGTGACCAAAGGCCGCCAACGCACGTACCGGAGCTTGCACCGAGCGGTCGTGCAGATCATCGAGGGACGCAGTTCGCGGGGCGAGTTCCTGGCGACCGTTGGTGGCAACGGCGAGTACGGGCTTGCACAGTGGTTCTTCCTCGGTCGTGGGGCGTCAAGCGAACCGTTTGCCACCCTCGCGGGCCAACAACCGGATCTGTGGGCCGAAGCCCAAGAGGTAGCGCGTGCGGCCACGTAGAGCCTGGCTCGCCTACGCCCGTGATCCGCTCTGCTGAGCCAGAGCTTGGCGCTAAGTGCACCTACTTCCCCTCGGTCTGCTCGAACGCATACCGGTACACCGGCCAGGCCCTCTTCAGGACCGTGAGCGCCGTCTCGGCGAACTCGGGCGAGGTCAGCAACCGGACCTCCTTGGGGAACGGGTAGACCTTGCCGACGATGACGAAGTCCTGGCCCCATTGCGCCGCGAGGGCGAGGAGTTCGGTCGCGTTGGTGCAGAGGGTTGTGCGGCGCTGCCAGTGGTTCTCCGCGTTCCTCTCCCAGTGAGCGAGGGCGAGTTGCAGCTTCGGGCGGCCGGAGGCGGCCTTGTCGATGGCCTTCACGAGGCCCTCGGGGCGCTTTGCGAGCCGCTTCCAGCGGGGCCGCCAGACGTTCTGCATGAAGCCGACTATGCACTCCTCCTCCGCGACGAACACGGATAGGCGTGGTCGGCGGTTGTCGCTGCGTTGGCGCTCGTCGGGGAGGATGAGGCTGGTCCAGGTGGCCCAGGGGTGCTTCCACCAGCGCCCGCTGCGGAGCTGTGCGCGGAACTCCACGTTGAGCTGCCTGCCGAGTTCGGCGGCCAGCTCCAGGCCGAAGTCGCGCAGCCGCGGGTGCAGCGAATCACGAATGTACTCGACCAGCGCGAACTGGTCGGAGTCCATGAAGTACAGGAAGTCCTCTGGGCTGAAGCCGGAGAAGGGCATCGCAGTTCCCCGATTCTCTTGGCCGCCTTCGCGCGGGGCACCTTCAGGCGGGAAGGGGCAGGCAGGCCTTCGTACGCACGGAGGCGAACGACGGCCCATGTAGGGGCAGACCCATGTGTCTGCCCCGCCGTCACGCACAACCATGGACACTCACGCACTTCGGGTACTCGAGTTCGACAAGATCCGCGAGATGCTCGCGGCATGCTGCGCGTGCAGCCTGGGCAAGCGGCGCGCGCGTGCGTTGCGGCCGTCGCAAGATGCGGCGTGGATCGCCGACCGCCTGAAGGAGACTACCGAGGCCCGCGATGCCGTGGCGGCGCATGGGGTCCCGCCCTTCGGCGGGTTGAGGGATGTCAGCGACCTCCTGCAGAGAGCCGCCGCCGGCCGCGCGATTGAGGGCGAGGAACTCCGCCTTGTCGCAGACGCTCTGCGCGCGGCCCGGCGCGTGAAGCACTACTTCGACGATACCCCCGACGATGCGTTCGGCCGTCTGAAGCAGATCGCCGAAGCTCTCCACGAGAACCGTGAGCTGGAGACGCGGATCGAGGAGGCCATCGACGATGAGGGCCAGGTCCGTGACGACGCCTCGGACGAACTCCGCTCGCTCCGCCGCAAGCTCGCCTCCGCACACGACCGGCTGCAGGGCATTATGGCCCGCATCCTCGCCCGCGAGGCCGCGGGGGCGAATCTGCAGGAGCGCCTGGTCGTCCAGCGCTCCGGCCGCTACTGCGTCCCCATCCGTGCCTCGGCGCAGGGCAGCTTCCAGGGGATCATCCACGACCGCTCCGACTCCGGGGCAACCGTCTTCATGGAGCCGCTCGAAGCGGTCGGTCCGGGCAACGAGCTGCGCGAGACGGAGCTGGCGATCGAGGACGAGAAGCTCCGCATCCTGCACGAGTTGAGCAGTGCCGTCGGCTGGATCGCCGAGGACATCGCCTCCGACCTGAAGACGCTGGGGCTCCTGGACTTCATCTTCGCGAAGGCCGGCCTGTCCTCGAAGCTCAATGCCACCGAGCCCGCCGTCGCCGAACGCGGTACGTTCCTGCTGAACCACGCGCGCCATCCGCTCCTCACGGGCGACGTGGTTCCCATCGACATCTGGATCGGCCGCGAGTTCGACACGCTCGTCGTCACCGGCCCGAACACCGGCGGCAAGACGGTCACGCTCCGCACGGTCGGGTTGCTCGTGCTGATGTTCCAGGCGGGCCTGCACATCCCGACGTCGGTCGGGTCGGAGATCGCGGTCTTCGATGACCTGTACGCCGACATCGGCGACGAGCAGGGCATCGAGCAATCGCTCTCGACCTTCAGCTCCCACATGACGCAGATCATCAAGGTGCTGCAGAAGCTCGAGGCGCAGCAGCGCCGTCGCCCCGGCTCTGTCAACGCACTCGTTCTGTTCGATGAACTCGGGGCCGGCACCGACCCCACGGAGGGCTCGGCCCTCGCGCGGGCGATTCTCGAGGAGTTGCAGCAGCTCGGCGCGCGGACTCTCGCGACCACGCACTACAACGAGCTGAAGGCCTTCGCCTATGCGGCCCAGCGGATGACGAACGCCTCGGTCGAGTTCGACGTGAAGACCTTGCGGCCCACCTTCCGTCTGCTCATCGGCGAGCCGGGCGCCAGCAACGCCTTTGAGATCGCGCAGCGCCTCGGCCTGCCTCGCATCATCGCCCGCCGCGCGAAGTCGTTCGTGGATGAGGAGGACATGGCGGTGGAGGAGGTCATCCGCCGCATGGAGCGGACGCGCCAGCGCCTGAGCGAGGAGACGGACCTCGCAGCCGAGGAGCGCGAGGAGCTGGCGCAGCTCCAGCGCGACTATGCCGCCCGGCTGGAGGATCTGGACGCGCGCCGCCGGCAGGCGATGGAGGAGGGCTTCGCCGAGGCCCGCGAAATCGTGCAGCGCGCGGAGGAGCAGGCCCGGGAGATCATCGCCGACCTGCAGCGCCAGCCGAAGCAGTCCAAGGTCACTGAGCAGCGCCGCCGCGAGGTCGCGCAGCTTCGCCACGAGGTCGAAGAGCGGGCGGCGCAGTACGAGGAACAGGAAGCCGCCGCCGAGCCGCCCCCTCCGGAGTTCGAGGTCGCTGAGGGCGATCAGGTCCACGTGAAGCCCTTCAGCCGGGATGGCATCGTGGTCCGCCGGCTGGACGCCGACCACGTGCTGGTCGAGGTGGGTCGGATGCGGATCGAGGCGGCCACGCGCGACCTCCGTCCGCCGGAGGAACCCATCAGCGCCGAGCACCAGGCCCTCGCCGAGCGCTTGAGGATCAGTAAGCAGCTAAGCGTGCCGCGTGAGGTCAACCTCATCGGCATGACCGTGGATGAGGCCATCGTGGAGCTGGAGAAGTACCTGGATGACGCCTTCCTCGCCGGCCTCGACACGGTCCGCATCATCCACGGCAAGGGCACCGGCGCGCTCCGTCGCGGCGTCCACGAATACCTGCGCGGCAACCGCCACGTCCGCTCCTTTGCGCTCGCGGAACGCACCGAAGGCGGCGAGGGCGTAACCGTCGTGACGCTCTGAGAAGCTGTACGAGAACGGCATCGGGCGTGGTGAACCACGCCCCTACACGCGGGCGCGATGAATCGCGCCCCTACTTGACGGCGATACGTGCGTGGTTGCGAGGTAGGGGCGCGATTCATCGCGCCCAATCGTGTAGGGGCGCCATTCAGATTGTGTTGAGAAAGGGCCCCGTCAAAGGAAGAACCCTCTCCTACGCGCTCTACGTGGCTCGTAGGTCGGGATACCAATCCCGACAATGCCTTTATCAACACAATCTGAATCGCGCCCCCCTCTGAGAGGGACCCATCCCATGTTCATCGACATCCACGTCCACACGCGCATGTTCGAGGGGCCGCGGCAGCAGGGCGAATTCGCCAGCTACTTCGCCACGCCACAGGAGCTGAAGGACAAGCTGGGGCCTCTCGGCGTCCGCGCAGTCGTCGCCCTCCCCATTGTCAGCCCCGAGCACATGTGGGTCCACCAGTCCACGGAGGAGTACCTCTGGGCCGCCGAGCAGTACCCCGGCTTCATCATCCCCTTCATGAACATCGACCCGCGCATGAACACGAACACGCCCGAGTCGAACCTCGGCCGCCAGATGGAGTACTACAGGGAGCGCGGCTGCAAGGGCCTCGGCGAGGTGACCGCCAGCCTGCCCTTCGATGACCCCTTTATGGAGAACCTGTTCCGGCACGCCGAGGCCAACGAACTGCCGATGATCTTCCACATCGCACCGAAGCAGGGCGGGTACTACGGCATCGTCGATCGGCTCGGGCTGCCGCTGCTCGAAGGCGCCCTGCGCAAGTTCCCGAAGCTCAAGTTCCTCGGTCATTCCCAGCCGTTCTGGGCGGAGATCAGCGGTGACCTCACCGAGGAGGCGCGGAACACGTACCCCACGGGGAAGGTCGCCGAGGGCGGCGCGATCGTGCGCCTGATGCGCGAGTACCCGAACCTGTGCGGTGACCTATCGGCGGGCAGCGGGTTCAACGCCATCAGTCGCGATCCCGAGTTTGGCTACGCGTTCCTGGAGGAGTTTGGGGATCGACTGTTCTTCGGGACCGATGTCTGCGACCCGCGCAACGAGACGCCGCTGCCCGGCTACCTCAACGAGGCCATCGAGAAGGGCTACATCTCGCGCGAGTGCTACGAGAAGATCGGGTGGAGGAACGCGGAGGCGCTGCTGGGCGTGTGAGGGCAAGGCAACGAAAGCGGGAAGATTCGAAGAGCAGAAGAACGGCGAAGAACGACAACGACAGAGGACCTGGAATGCAACGAACCAAGATCGGTGTCATCGGTTGCGGCAACATCAGCGGGGCGTATCTGGGGATGGGGCAGAGGTTCGAGATCGTGGAGGTGGCGGCGTGCGCCGACCTGCTGCCCGAGCGCGCGAAGGCGAAGGCCGAGGAGTTCGGCATCTCGCGCGCCTGCAGCGCGGATGAGCTGCTGGCGATGGATGAGATCGAGATCGTGGTGAACCTCACGATCCCGCACGCCCACGCGGAGGTCGCCCTCGCCAGCCTGCAGGCGGGCAAGTCCACCTACGCGGAGAAGCCCTTCGCGGTGAGCCGCGACGAGGGCCGGCGCGTGCTGGAGCTGGCGGCTGGGAAGGGCCTGCTCGTCGGTTGTGCGCCGGACACCTTCCTCGGCGCCGGCGGGCAGACGGCCCGCAGGCTGATCGACGACGGCTGGATCGGAGAGCCCGTGGGTTGCAGCGCCTTCATGATGTGCCATGGGCACGAGAGCTGGCACCCCGACCCCGAGTTCTACTACAAGCGGGGCGGCGGCCCGATGCTCGACATGGGGCCGTACTACCTCACCGCCTTGGTGAACCTCCTCGGCCCCGTGCAGCGCCTGGCGGGTTCGGCGACGATCACGTTCCCGCAACGCACCATCACCAGCCAGCCGAAGCACGGGACGGTGATCGACGTGGAGGTCCCGACGCACGTGAACGGGATCATGCGGTTCGCGGACGGCGCGATGGGGACCATCACGACGACCTTCGACGTATGGTCCGCGCAGCTTCCGGACATGGAGATCTACGGCACCGAGGGCACGCTCAGCGTCCCGAACCCGAACGGCTTCGGGGGCTCCCCGCGCGTCCGTCGCGGCGGCGCCGAGGGCTGGAGCGAGATTCCGCAGAGCCACATCTATGCGGAGCAGAACCGGGGCATCGGCGTGGCGGACATGGCCTACGCGCTCCGCACCGGCCGCCCGCATCGCGCGAGCGGCACGCTGGCCTTCCACGTGCTCGACATCATGCAGTCCTTCGCGGAGGCGTGGGAGCAGGGACGCTGGCTGGACCTCAGCAGCACGTGCGACCGCCCCGCCATGCTGCCGGTTGGGCTCAGACCCGGTAGCCTCGACGGGTGACGCCGCCCTTCATCCCGGGCCGTCTTCGTGCCTCTTCGCGGGCTTCGTGTCTTCGTGTTTCAGGTCGCTCGCCGTCCCCTCCGGCCAAGCCCGCCAGGCAAGCGCCGCCAAGCCGATGCCTAGCAGCAGCCCCGCCAGGCAGTCCGACGGGTGGTGCCTTGCGCCGATGATGCGACCGCTCGCCGAGACCAGAGGGATGAGGAACACCAGGTACCGCGCGCGACCGCGGCGCAGCGCCAGGTAGAGCGCCATCGCAAGCCCGGAGGCGATGGTCACATCCCCGGACGGGAACGAGTGCGCCTGCCCGTTGCGCGACCACTTCCAGTCGCGGATGGTCTCCGACCAGGCCAACCCCTGCGTCCAGGGCCGCGGCCGCCGGACCACGGACTTCACCGAGTAGGCCGCTCCCCCGCAGAGCCCGAACACGAGCAGCACCAGTACTCCAATGCGCGCCATCCGCCCGGAACGCAGTATCAGCGCCAGAACCAACAGGACGCCGCCCACGCCCGGCACGAGCGGCGCGTTCCCCAGCGGATCGGTCACCGCCAGCAGCCGCTCGACGGCCGGGCTGCCGTAGTGAGGCACGGTCTGGCGGGCGACGATGGGGTCAAGTGTCACCATCAGCACGGGGATCGCCGCCAGTGCAACCACGACGATCGCTGCCCGCGTGCGTCCCGCCGACCAGGATCGCGCTTCGGTTCCGCCGGACGAGAAGGGCGTCATCTCCCTGCCATTCCCCGCGACCGGGCGGGAAACCTCACTGGCGCCCGACGCCCGTGCCCGCCCGCGGGAACATTTTAGTCTAACCTAACATTTATCTTGATAGCCAACTCATTGTGTGGTATCTAAACCGTCGGGAGCACCGCCCTCGGCGTAGCCTCCCGGGAGGTTGACTCATGATCGCAGAGGCGCCGGACCTGACGGCCAGCCTGGAGAACTACCTCGAGGCGATCTTCCGGTTGTCCCAGGTGCGCCGCGTCGTGCGAGTGAGGGACATCGCGAAGGCCGTCGGGGTGACTCCCCCCAGCGCGACGGGCGCCATCCAACAGCTGAAGCAGCGCGGTCTCGTCTCACACGAGCGGTACGAGGATGTGCTGCTGACCGACGAGGGCGAGGCGGTCGCCGCCGAGGTCCACCAGCGCCACGAGGAGTTGCGGGCCTTCTTCGAGGACGTGCTGCTACTGGACGCCGAGACCGCGGAGGCGGAGGCCTGCGCCCTGGAGCACAGCATCAGCCAGCACACGCTCGAGCGGCTGCGGCGGTTCCTGGCGAGCATCGGGCAGTGTGGCCGTCGGCAGCACGGGTGCATCCGAGTCTTCCGGCAGATGGTAGCTGACGGCGAGGGTGCGGGATGACGACGACGGCGCAGCGTGAGAAGCTCTTGGTGATCGTGGGCAGCCCTAACGTCGGTAAGAGCGTGTTGTTCAACGGCCTCACCGGCGCGTACGTGACCGTCTCCAACTACCCGGGCACGACGGTCGAGGTCTCCCGCGGGCGCGCGAAGCTGGGCGACCAGGAGTGGGCGGTCGTCGATACGCCCGGCATGTACGCGCTGCTGCCCAGCACCGAGGAGGAGCGCGTCGGGCGCCGCATCCTCCTCGACGAATCCCCCACCGTCACGCTCCACGTAGTAGACGCGAAGAACCTCGAGCGGATGCTGCCGTTCACGCTGCAGCTCATCGAGGCCGGCCAGCCGGTGATCCTCGTCTGCAACATCATGGACGAGGCCGAGCGGCGCGGCATCAGCCTCAATGCGGCGGCTCTGAGCGAGAGCCTCGGGGTTCCCGTGATCCCGACGGTCTCGACCGAGGGGCGCGGCGTGGAGGAACTCCGCGAGGCCATCCGGAGCTACGAACGCCACGAGGGCGGCGCAGTCGTGCGCTACACGGACGAGATCGAGACCGCGGTCTCCCGCATCGAGACGCTACTGCCAGACCGCGAGGGCTTCAGCAAGCGCGCGCTGGCCCTGCTGTTGCTGCAGGATGACGAAGACGCGCGAGACATACCCGACGCCGACACGTTCCCGCAAGTGCAGGACATCGTCGAGGACTGCGCGCGCAAGCACAGCCGCCCGCTGAGTTATGTCATCGCCACGCAACGCCAGCAACACGCCGCGCGCCTGGCGCAGGCCGCGCTCGAAGCGCCCGAGACGCGCCCCCGCACCTTCGGCGAGCGCCTGAGCGATGTGCTGATCACGCCCTGGTCCGGCGTGCCGATCTTGCTGCTCGTGCTCTATCTCGGCCTGTTCAAGTTCGTCGGCGGAATCGGCGCCGGCGTAGTCGTGGACTTCCTGGAGAGCCACCTCTTCGAGGGGCATATCAACCCCTTCGTCGAGGGCGTGCTCGACCGCGCGATCCCCTGGCCCGTGCTGCATGACCTCATCGGCGGCGAGTATGGCCTCATCACGCTGGGCCTGCGCTACGCCCTGGCGATCGTCCTGCCGATCGTCACCTTCTTCTTCGTCGTCTTCTCGATTCTCGAGGACACGGGCTACCTGCCGCGACTCGCCCTGCTCGTGGACCGCGTGTTCAAGCGCATCGGCCTCAGCGGGCGCGGCGTCATCCCGCTTGTGCTTGGCTTGGGTTGCGATACGATGGCGACCCTCGTGACGCGCACGCTGCCGACGCTGCGGGAGCGCGTTATCGCGACGCTGCTGCTCGCGCTGGCCGTGCCATGCTCGGCGCAGCTGGGCCTGATCCTCGCGCTGCTCGCCGGCCGGCCGTGGGCGCTGGCCGTGTGGGGCGGCGTGATCGCGGCTGTGTTCCTGCTGACCGGCTTCCTCGCCGCGCGCCTGATGCCCGGCGAGGCGCCGCACTTCTACATGGAGCTGCCGCCGCTCCGGCTGCCGAAGCTCAGCAACGTCCTCATCAAGACCTATACGCGCGTCGTGTGGTACCTGAAGGAGATCATCCCGCTGTTCCTCGTCGCCAGCGTGCTCATCTGGCTCGGCAATCTCTCCGGCCTCTTCGGCCTGGCGGTGAAGGCGCTGGCGTATCCGGTGCAGTGGATCGGCCTGCCCCGGGAGGCGGCCACGGTCTTCCTCTTCGGGTTCTTCCGGCGCGACTATGGCGCGGCGGGGCTGTACGACCTCAACACGGAGCACGCTCTCACCGGCGTTCAGCTCACCGTGGCGACGATCGCCCTGACGCTCTTCCTCCCCTGCGTTGCCCAGTTCCTCATCAACGTGAAGGAGCGCGGTTGGAAGGTCGGCGTGGCCGTCTCGATCTTCGTGCTGCTCTTCTCGTTCCTGGTGGCCTACGTGGTGAACGCGATCCTGGTGGCTTTGGGGGTGGTGTTGTGATCTGCGGATTCTGCCGATACGAGTTCAGCCAACAAGACGCCGAGCAGGGCTGCCGAGGCTGTCCGCTGCGCGGCTGCGGTCTGGTGAAGTGCCCGCGCTGCGGGTATGAGATGCCGCCCGAGCCAGCCTGGCTGCGGCGGCTGTTCAGTCGAAGGAGGCGCGAAGGTGCAAGCAAGTCACGCGGCACAGGAGCTGCTGGAGACCCTGTGGCTCGAACAGGAGGGTGACCCGCCGGTCCCGCTGTCGGCGCTGGAGGGCAGCGACGCCTTCAACGAGCTGCTCCGGCTCGGCTGCGCGAGCGCGGTCGAGGGACAGGCCCGTCTCACCGAGCGGGGCCTGCGCGAGGCCCGGGCGGCGATCCGCCGCCATCGGCTCGCCGAGCGCCTGATGGCGGACGTCCTCGACCTCGGCGCGCAGTCGCTGGACGAGGCGGGCTGCCGCTTCGAGCACCTGCTCTACCCCGAGCTGGAGGACAAGGTCTGCACGCTCCTCGGCCATCCGCGCGCCTGCCCGCACGGCAAGCCCATCCCCCCCGGCCCGTGCTGTGACCACGGTGCGAGGGAGACGGGGAAGCTGGTCGCCTCGCTCGTGGACCTCGAGGTGGGCGAGGGCGGCCGCGTCGCCTACCTGCACGCCGGCGAGGGCTCGCGCCTGCGCGAGCTGATGTCGATCGGCCTGCTTCCCGGCGCCCCGGTCACGCTGCTGCGTAAGTCGCCGGCCTATGTGGTGGCCCTTGGCGAGAGCGAATTCGCCCTCGACGAGGAGATGGCGAAGGCCATCTACGTCCGCGTGCAGACGGAGACGCGGCCTCCGGCCGGCGAGGGCGCCCGTGAGCGTGGTTGGCGCGGTTGGAGGTGGGGCCGCGCGAACCGTGAGGGGGAGGGCCCCGGCGACTGAGGCGCCGCCAACGCCTACAATGGAGCATGCGCGGGTGCTGGAACACCCGCGCATGTCAAGGAGACGGACGGTGCCGCTCCTACCAACCGGCATCATACCGTCTCCGCGCAGCGCCGTCAATCGCGACGGCCAATCCTGACTGCCAAGGAGTAAGGTACGATGCCGAGCCAACACCGATGGGCCCTCGCCGTGCTCTTGCCGGTCCTTGCCGCCGGCTCCGTCCTCACTGCCCCGCCCGCCCACGCCCACCAACGGAACTTCGCGTACACGTACGAGTGGTTCACACCGTTCCCCGGCGAGGACGAGATCGAGCTGTGGTTGACGTACAATGCCGAGGCCTCGACGATGGACTACTGGCTGGAGTACGAGACCGCTGTGACCGACCGGTATGCGCAGGGCGTCTACGTCATGTTCGAGGACGCTCCCCATTCCGCGTTCGCGTGGGCCGGCGTGAAGTGGGAGCACCGGTATTGCTTTGGCGAGTTCGCCGCGGACCGGTGGCTGCACGCCGCCTACCTGGAGTGGAAGAAGGAGCCGGGCGAGCCGCACGAGCTGGAGGCGAAGTGGCTCCTGTCCCGCTATGCGCAGGACGACAGCGTCCTGGCGATCAACCTGATCGCCGAGAAGGCGCTCGAGGCCGGACACCCTGTGGAGTGGGGGTACGCCGCCGGATGGAACCGCCCGGTCGGGAAGGACTGGCGCGCCGGGGCCGAGTCCAAGGGCAGCTTCTCCGAGGGTGAGTACTACCTCGGCCCGAACGCTACGTTCGACCTCGGGAACCGGTCGAGGATCATCGGGACCGCGCTCGCCGGCCTAACGCCGGCGAGCGAAGACCTGAGCCTGAGGCTGGTCGCCGAGTGGGAGTTCTTCTGAGGAAGAAGGGGCCGGGCCCCCTCGGCCCCTACTTCAGGATCTGGAACAGGTTATAGTAGTCGTCCGTCCACAGGCGGACCTTCCGCTTGCCGGTATATGACCACTCGGCGTTGTCAATCTCCACATCCCGCAGGTAGTTCCGCCCCGGCGTCAGGATCATCCACGTGGCGTAGTAGTAGTGCTCGCCCTTCGGGGAGGTGACGACAACCGCGTCCAGGTCCAGGCGCTTCGCCAGCTGCCACAGGACCGGCGGCAGGTCGAGCACTGCGTTGCTCACGTCGGCGCACAGCGCGCCGCCCGGCCGCAGGTGCTTGACGTACATCTCGAACGCCTGCTGCGTCAGCAGGTGCGCGGGGACTGCGTCGCCATTGAAGGCATCCAACAGAATCAGGTCGTACTGCTGCGGGCCTTGCTGCAACTCCCGCTCCAGCGAGAGCCTCGCATCCCCCATCGTGATCTCCACCTTGCCTTTGCAGTCGCTCAGGTAGGTGAACAGGCTCGTGTCCCAGGCCAGCTTCGGCACCACCGGGTTGATCTCATAGAAGCACAGGTAGTCCTGCGGCTCGCAGAACGCGGCCATGGTGCCCACGCCCAGGCCTGCCACACAGATCCGTAGGCTCTCCCCCTTCAGGCGGCGCGGGTGATTGTTCACGGCCAGCGCAATGCCGCTCTGCGGCCCGTAGTAGGACGTCGGGATGCGCCTCAGGTCCGGTGCCTCATACTGAAACCCGTGGATGATTCGCCCGTGCAGGAGCGTGCGCGTCGCGTCCGGCTTGCCGACGTTGCGCTCCTCGACCCGCAGCACGCCGTAGAAGTTGCGCGAGACGACCAACCGGCGCACGCTCTTGTACTGGGCGTCCTTGAACAGCGGCAGCAGAACCAGGAAGACCGCGACGCCGATCAGCACTACGCGTGTCGTGATGAGGAGGGGACGCAGCGAATCGCCCCAGTGCCACGGGGCGAAGATACCCACGAGGTAGCACAGCACCAGGCCGATCGGCAGCTCCGCGTACGTATTGAAGACCACGGGCGCCACCACGCCGACCAGGATGCCCCCCGACGCCCCGCCGATGGCGATCGCCAGGTAGTACGAGGTCAGGTAGCGCGGCGCGGGCTTCCGGCTCGCCAACTCCCCGTGGCACACCATGCAAGCGATGAAGAGCGTAAGGCTGTAGGCCACGATCTGCCAGATCAGCGCGACGTCGCGCGGATAGGGCAGCAACGCCAGCGCGGCGGGCACTGCGATGAGGTGCAGCGCCAGCCACACCGGCCGGAAGTACCAGCGCTCATGGTCGAAGCAGATGATGAAGGACAGCAGGTACAGGCTGAGCGGCAGCACCCACAGGAACGGCGTGACCGCCACATCCTGGCACAGGTGATTCGTCACCGCGAGCAGCAGCACGGACGCCAGGGCCGGCAGGATGACCCACGACGCCCGCTGACCCACGCTCGGCGCGGCGGCGACCTCGCCCGCCTGCGGAGCGTCTTCTGTCTTCGGGGCGGTAGGGGCCAGCTTGAGGAGGCCGGTAGCGCAGAACAGGCAGCCGATCGCGAACAGGAGGTAGATGCCCGACCACATCTCCGCCTGCTGGCGCTGCGCAAGGGCCGGCTCCACGACGAACGGATAGCTGACCAGCGCGAGCAGCGAGCCGACGTTCGACAGGCTATACAGACGGTAGGGCGATACCCCCGGCGTCGTGCGCGTGAACCACGCCTGCATCAGCGGGCTGGTGGTCGCCAGCACGAAGTACGGCAGCCCCACCGCCACGATCAGGATGCCAAGTATGTGTAGGAGCGGGTACCCGCTGCCCTCCGGCTTCCAGTTCGCGCTCGGCACCAGCGGCACGCCCCACGCGTGCACCATCCAGCCCAGCAACCCGAGCGACCCAATCAGCAGCACGCCGTGGACCACCGCCTGCGTCCTGGGCTGCAGCCGGTCCGAGAGGAAGTGCGTGTACGCATAGCCCGCGACCAGCAGCACCTGGAAGAACAGCATGCACGTGGTCCACACCGACGGCGCCCCCCCGAACCACGGCAGGATCACGCGGGCGATCATCGGCTGAACCAGGAACAGCAGAAACGCAGCAAGGAAGAGCGGGATGGCGTAACGGACCAAGCTCGTGGCCTCCGGATGAGGAGCTGGTGGGTAGGGAAACGCGGCGCAGCACACCCGTCCGCGCGTGTCGTTCGACGATCAGGCCTGCGGTGCCTGCTGTGCGGGCCGCAGGAGGACAGGCATTCTTGCCTGTCCGCGCCGTGCCCCGCCTCCGTCGGTAGGACAGGCGACCTCGCCTGTCACCGCCGCCTACAACCCTCGTATCATGTACGCTTGCAGGAGGCCCGACTCATCGGAGTTGAAGAACCCCAGTTTGCCATCCGGCGAGAGGAACGGATGAATGTGGGAGCCCTTGTCGCAGGTTGACTTGGGGCTGAGCAGGTAGCGCCAGTTCCGCATCGCGTCTCTCCCCGGCTCGCCGAGTTCCCCCATCCAGACCGACGCCTCGACGCTGAACGGGCCGGCGTCGGAGATCAGGCGTTTCCCTGCGATGTCCGTCTGGAAGTGGTAGAAGTGCGGGTTCGGGAAGTCGCGGGAGAGATCGTTCCGCACGCCGCCGGGGGTGTTGATGCCGACATGATCCGCAAAGGGCGCGGCGCGGCCCTCGATGAGCTGGGCCTCCAGCGGTTGGCGCGTGCCGGTGCTGGTGATGGCCCAGTGGCTGCGCCCGCGCCAGCACTGGTGCCCCTGACAGGCCTCGTTCCCGTCGCGGCCCCACGGCAGGTTGCGGAAGTTGGTCCCGTCATCGCGGATGAGGTGGATGTCCGCGCCCACGCCGCCGACCAGCCGCGTCACGGAGCCGCGCGCATCGGCAAGGTTGTCGTGGTTCTCCTGGATCAGGATGTCGTGGCACTCCTGGCGGTCGCGCGACCGCGAGTACTGCGGGTGCATGTTGCACCACGAGGGCCCCTGGATGACCAGGTTCACGGTCGCCGCCTGGATGTCGAACACCATCAGCCCCCACGGTGCGTTCTCGGTGTT
>VGFC01000148.1 GCA_016869045.1 Armatimonadota bacterium | reverse complement strand
GACTCTTCGCCGAGGTACGCGTCCGCATACTCCGGCCAGTCACAAAACCACCGGACGTTGCGCTCCTGCAGGTACTCGCGAATGCGGCCCTGGTATCGCAGAGCCTCCGGGTTCACCTTCCCATCCAGGTTCAGGACTCGATCCCGGAAGTAGCCCAGCGTTCCCGATTGCCCCGCGCCCACTGCCTCTCCCTCCGGCACATGCGCCCGTACCAGCGGCAGCTGCGCGACGTACATCGGGTTGGCGCCCATCCGCCCTCCGGCCAGCGCCCACACCGTGACCACGAGCCCCAGAGAGAGCAAGACGCTGATCCCGAGCACCACGCGCGGCATCCGCCGGCCCAGCTCAAGCCCGACATAGCCCAACAGCGGCACGCTCACCAGCGAGAGCGCCGAGAAGTACCGCGTGTAGAAGTGCGTCGCCGCGAACGCCGCCGTGTACCATGCCACCAGCACCAAGGTCGCCGTTAGCACGCACCCACCAAACGCAATGGTCCGCCTCGCGCCGTCTGGGTCCTCCCCCGGCTCTGCCTCCCGACTCGGAGTGCCGCATGTAGGGGCGCGATTCATCGCGCCCGACCGTCCCGGGTCCGCGCGCGGTTCGCTCGGCTCAGTGCCGCATGTAGGGGCGCGATTCATCGCGCCCGATCGTGTAGGGGCGCCATTCATGGCGCCCGCGCCCTCGGCTTCCCGCCGTGGCCGCCACTGCAGCGCAAGACCCGCCAGGCCGAGCAATACCAGCGCCCGGACCATCGTGACCGCCGGCGCCTCCTGCAGCCCGAAGTACGCCATCGGCAGCGCCGCCTGGGTCACCGCCTGCAGCGACCGCTCGAGCCGGAGCGCGCTCACCTCGAAGTACATCTGCGCCGTCCCGCTCGACGGCATGAACGTGCCGAAGCACGCGCGGTTGTAGATCCACCAGGGGGATGAGACGACCAGCGCGACCGCAGCCGTGACCAGCGCCGCCTTCAGCCGCCGCTCGAAGAGCAACCACAGGCACGCGATCGCCGCCAGAACCGCCGCATCGATCCGCGCCAGCACCGTCAGGCCCAGCAGCGCGCCCATCGCCGCTGCATCGCGGGCGCTGCGCACGCCTCTCACCTGGTAGAAGCGCCAGCACAGCGCGCACATCAGCATGAGCAGGCCCGTCTCCAGCCCGTTGAGGTGCATGGTGAAGACGTGCAGGCTGGCCAGGTACAGGAAGCCCGTCAGCCAGCCCACGAGCTCCCGCTCCTCCCTCGGCCGCCGCGGGGCGGCATCCCGCGCGATCAGCCCCAACACCCACGCCGTCCCGATCAGCACCGCCCAATGCAACAGCAGCACAATCCGCAGCGGCAGATACCGGTTGCCGCCGCAGACCGCAAAGCCCGGCGCCGTGACGAACGTGAACAGCGGCTGGAACCCGTTCGTCAACCGCTCGCCATCGATGGTGATCCCGCGACCCAGCCCGATGTTGCGCGCCACCGTGAGCGCGTAGTACCCATCCTCGGTGAGCGGCTTGCCGGCAAGGCGGTCGGCGGACCGGAAGGGGAGGTACAGCAGGCAGCCCGCGATCACCAGGCACAGCACCTGCAGGCCCGAGATCAGACGCCGCAGTTGGACCGGTTCGGCGACGGTGTCTTCGGCCATTGCTTCGATCGGAGCGCGGTCGGTATCCGTCCGCCGTCTGCGCCTGCGTCGATCCTACGAACTCCCCCGCTTCGCCTTCCGCTGCCGTGGCGCGCGCTTGAAGGTGGCCTCGCCGTGGGCTTGCGGCAACTCCAGTCGCTCGGCCTTGCTTAGCAGCCCGCCAATCGTGAGGATCTGCACGCGCGGGACGGGCTTGCCGAGGTTCAGACCGCCCGCGTGGTAGAAGCCCGCCTCGGCGGCCTCCGTGCGCATGGGGTGCGTGGGCGGCTCAAGCGTGATCAGCGCCGCCATCTCCGCCCGGTCGCCCATGACTCCCTTGAGGTCGCGGATGTGCGAGGCCTCGACCTTGCCGCTCTTCACCTGCAGGATACACCGCTTCGCCTTGCCCGAGTTGTCGTCGAAGAAGTAGCGATTCCCATCGATCCCTCGGTCCGCGCCCTTCCGCGGCTCCCCGGCAGGTCGCGCATCCACGAGACCCAGCGCCCAGTATTCGAACTGGTGCCGATTCTCCTCGGCCAGCCTCCGTGCGCTCGCCAGGTCCTGCGGTTCACCGATCACGCGGAACTCGCTCAGCTCCCCCTCAAAGGCCGTGTGCAGTCGATGCTTCATCAGGGCAATCGCGAGGTGGGTGATGTCGATCCCGATCCAGCGCCGGTGCAGCTTCTCTGCCGCCGCGACCGTCGTCCCGCAGCCGCAGAATGGGTCCAACACCACACCCCCCTCGTTGCTGCTCGCACCGATAATGCGCTCCAGCAGCGCCTGCGGCTTCTGCGTGGGGTAGCCGAGGCGCTCGGACGCCTGCGACCCGATCGGTGGGATATCGTCCCAGATGTTCTGCAGGCGAATGCCGGACGACTCGTCCAGGTACATCTTCAGGCGCAGCGCGCCTTCAGGGGTCTCCGGGAAGTGCAGCCGGCCCTCGCGGTCATACTGGCGCAGCCGCTCGATGTTGCACACCCATCCATTGCGGTGGGGCTGGTACGTAACCCCGTTGCTTGCCTTGTAGGGGTACCGGAGGTTCGGGCGCTCCCCCGGGTTCCGCAGCGTCACCGACTGCCACCGGCGCCCGTCGGGGTCCTGGTGCTTGAACGTCCTCTCGATGTACTCCTCGGAGAAGGGCGTGTAGACCTGGTTCCACGTGTAGGTGGCGCTCTTCGTGTAGACCAGAAGGTAGTCGTAGATCGCGCCGTAGTTGCGCCCGACGTTGCCGTGGCTGAACGTCCTCTTCCAGATGATCTCGTTCAGGAACAGCCGTGGTCCGAAGACCGCGTCCATCAGGAGCTTGAGGTAGTGGCCGGCCACGTCGTCGCAGTGCAGGTAGATGCTGCCCGTAGACTTCAGCACCCGTCGCAGCTCCACGAGTCGTATGGCCATCATGGTAAGGTAGGCCATCATGTCGTTGGAGCCGAGGAACTGGCGCAGCGCCTGCATGAGCTGGCTGACGCGCGGCGGGCCGTCACTCACCAGCTCCCGGTACGTGGCCTCAGCCCCCATGTCCCAGTGCCAGAAGTCCTCGAAGCCCTTCACCTGTGCGACCGAGTCGGTGCCGTCCTTCTCCTTGAACAGCACATTGTAGGTCGCGTTGGAGTTGAACGGGGGATCGAGGTAGATGAGGTCCACACTCGCGTCGGGGATGTACCCGCGCCGCAGGATGTCCAGGTTGTCACCGAAGTACAGCTGGTTCACCCAGTCCGGTTCCATGCGCATAGCGTAGGACACGCGAGGTCGCCTGTCAAGCCGTTGGGAGGGGCCGCATGGCCCGCAGGGCCATCCGGCCCGCGCCGTTCCACGGTTCCTCCCGGTACTCGATGGGGACGGGCGCTCCCCGAGTCGACTGGACGGGCTTGGCAGACATCGCTGCTTGGGGTACAATCCCGTCACCAGCCACGGTGAACGGTGGAGGGGGGAACGAGCGCGACGTACCAGGTGCTTGTCCGCGAGGATGCCGAGCGGGGCTACACGGCCCGCGTCCTTTCCCTGCCCCTGCCGGAGATCTCGGCTCGCACCGAAGCCGAGGCGATCGCGGGTGCTCAGGCCGCCATCGCCGACACCCTCCGGGGAGCCCGGGTGGTGGAGGTGGACGTGGATGTCCCCTCTCACCCCTGGGCCGCCCTTGCCGGCATCTACGAGGGGGATGAGCAGTTCGAGCGAGTGCTGGAGGAGATCGAGGCATACCGCAAGGTCCTGAGTTCGCAGGAACTCGCCGAGTGGGATTCCGACCGGGGCGCGTGCCGCGCAGATGACCGACCGTGACGCGCTACCTCCTCGATACGGATCACTTCTCTCTCTTCCTCAGGGGCCATCGGGCGGTGGGAGTTGCGGGGACACCATACTGAACTCCGGTAGCCCAGGGATCCGAGGGCGTTAGAGGGTGTATGAGAAGCACGGCATGGGGCGTGATGAACCACGCCCCTACGCTCGGGCACGATGAAGATTGTGTTGATAAAGGCAGTGTCGGGATTGGTATCCCGACCTACGAGCCGCGTACGGCGCGTATGAGAGGCGTGCTTCCTCGACGCAGCCCTTTTTCAACACAATCTGAATCGTGCCGCTACATGACGGCGATATACGGTCTTTTGTGACGTAGCGGCGCGATTTATCGCGCCCAATCGTGTAGGGGCGCCATTCATGGCGCCGGGCCACTCTTCTCATACACGCTCTTAGATGAGTATGGTGTCCCCGGAACTCGACGAGTTCCTCAAGGCCCTCACCTCCCCCCTGCGGCCCAAGATCATCGAGGCCCTGAAGGATGGGGAGAAGAACGTCTGTGAGTTGGTGGAGGCGCTGGAGACCTGCCAATCCACGGTCTCGTGCCATCTGGGGGTGCTGCGAACCAGCGGGGTCGTTGTGGACCGCAAGGAAGGGACGAGCGTCTACTACCGAGTGAGCGATGAGAAGGTGTACGCCCTGATTAGCACGCTAGACGAAATCCTGCCGGGCCAGTGCGAGGAGGTCAGGAGGACTCTGGAAGCCCTCTAGGGCCGGTGATGGGGAGGCGGTCGATAGGCGACCAACCTCACTCAAGAGCGGAAGGAGCTCAACCATGTGTCAGCCCTGTCTGCTGGTTCTGTACTACACCCAGAGCGGCAACACGGAGCGGATCGCGAGGGCGATCGCCGAGGGAGCCGACGCCGGAGGCGTGCAGGCGTCGGTGAAGAGGGTTGAGGACTGTGGGCTGGCGGACCTCCTCCAGGCGGATGGCCTTGCACTCGGCTCGCCTACCTACTTCAGCAATGTCGCCTGGCAGGTCAAGAGGCTCATTGACGAGTCCATTGAGCTATACAGTGGCCAGCAGCTCAAGGACAAGGTCGCCGGTATCTTCACTTCGTCTGGCACGGAGCGCGACGCCCAGGACTGCCTGAGGATGCTGGAGATCGCTTTGGGCTTCCACCACGGGATGAGCCTGGTTGAGCCCGGCCTCATGCACATTAGCCGTGACGCCGAGGAGAAGACCCGGACTGAGTGCCGGCAGTACGGTGGGCGACTGGCTGAGGAGTTGCTGGCCCGGCGTGTGCCGGCCGAGAGCACCACCGAGGACAAGGAGCGGTGAGCGATGGAGGCCAGGCGAATCGTGTACTTCGATCGACCGGGGCCGGAGAACACCGCGGCGGTTGTCGAGGCCGTCCGGGAGCGGCGGGCCGAACTGGGGATCGAGCATGTCGTAGTGGCATCAGACAGCGGAGCCACCGCGCTTGCGCTCTGGGAGGCGTTGGAGGGTACAGGAGCTACGCTGGTCTCCGTACCGGAGCACGCCGGGTTCAGCGGAGGGGATACGCCCTCGTTGAGCGACGAGCAGAGGCGGGCGCTGCAGGAGCGAGGTATCACAGTGCTGGTCTGCTCGCACGCTCTCAGCGGCGTGGCCAGGTCCATTACCAGCAAGTTCGGCGGCGTCAGCCACGTCGAGATCATCGCCCACACGCTAAGGCTCTTCGGCGGCGAAGGCCTGAAGGTTGCGGTCGAGGTTGCCGTGATGGCGGCCGATGCTGGGCTGGTGCCAACCGACCGAGAGATCATCGCTGTGGGCGGCTCTGGGGGCGGCGCCGACTGCGCCGTAGTCCTTAAGGCCGCGCACATGAACAACTTCTTCGACCTCGAGGTCCGGGAGATTGTCGTGAAGCCGAGGTCCCGAGGACGGAAGCCGCATCCTGCCACTTGTGCGGGGTAGATGGCCTCAGGCAGATGCCCAGACTGGAGTGCCCAACCAGAGGACGCTCCCGACGTGGACGCTTACGAAGCGATTGGAACACGCGAGAGCACCGGGCGGTACACGCCCCGAGCCTGTGCCCGGGGAGGAAGGGGATAAGGTGCAATGCTCAAGCAGATGCAAGTTCTGTTGCCCTCCGTACTGGCCCTGGCGCTGATCTGCGCAAGCCCCCCAGGGAGTGCGGAGGAGGGAGCCGTTGTGGCGGCAGTGGGCCCCCGGGGCCCCGTCGGTCCGGATGTGCCCCTAAGCGACGCTGAGAGAGACCACTTCGCCAAACGCATCACCGTCGAGGGCCGGACAGCGCAGGCCGTGGCAGAGGCCTGTCAGCGTGCCGTGGAAGAAGGCGTTCCCGTCGTCTTCCTGCCTGCGGGGGAGTATCTGCTGGACACAGAGGTGGGCGTGCCCGGCGGGCTGACCATACTCGGCGAGGGCTCCAAGACGGTCTGTCGGGCTAACGAACTCGACACGCACCTGTTCCGCGCAGACGGCGACCGTGTGCGCTTCACGCGCCTGAAGCTCCAAGGCGCTGACACGACCACCAGCACTGACAACGACTCCTACGGTATCACGATCTCCCGCGTGCAGAACTGCCGCATCGACCATTGCGAGCTGCTGGGCTTCAGTTACGCGACGACGCCCAGCAATGAGTGCACTGCGCAGATTGACCACTGCTACATCCATCACAACCTGCGCGATGGCCTGGGGTACGGCACATCCATCTACTCGGGGGCCTATGTCCTCGTCACCGACAACGAGTTCGAGCAAAATCGCCACTCGCTCGCGTCCAACGGCGCCCTGGACTGGAGCAGTCCTGAGCGCGTCGGCAAGTACCTGCACAAGCCCGGCTTCAGGAAGACCCACTGGGAGTTCATCCACAACCGGGTAGGCAGCAACGACCTGTCAGAGTACGAACTCTGTGCGGTGGACACGCACCCGGGCATGGACGGCACCTTCGTGGTGGAGGGCAACCTCTTCGAGAACCTGTGCCACGCCATCGGCATTCGGGATGGCGCGGGTCTCATCCGCGGCAATCTGTTCCGCAACCTACGAACCGTCACCACCTTCCGGGACCTGACGGCCATCTCCATCACATACGGGGAGCACAACGGCATTCCCGTTGACGGCTGCATGCCACACAGCATCCAGATTGCGGAGAACGCGTTCCTGGATGTCAGGGACGAACAGAAGTACCGCATCGGCAGGGCCGAGAACATCACGATTGGCGGGAGGTTGCTGCCAGAGACGCGCGCAGACAGGCCAGCGCCAGCTATCCCACGGCTGCAAGAGATGGGCGAGGATGGCGTGCTGCGCCGGCGTGAGGAGGAGCCGACGCCTCCTGCCGTCGGAAGCCTCACAGGGACCGTAACGGACGAGGAAGGGGGGCCAGTAGCGGAGGCGACGGTCTCGGTTGGTGACAGGTCGGCAACCACAGACGTCGACGGTCGGTTCGCCTTTGAGAATGTAACCGAGGTGGCGCAGTTCGTGGTCGCGACCAAGCCTGGGTTCGACCTGGCAATCGCGGCCCTGCACGTCCGACCCGGCCAGGTGTCAACAGTGAACGTACGCTTGACCCCTGACCGCACTCCGCCCAGGCTGCTTGACGTCACGATCGGGGGTATCGCCCACACCGGCGCCATAGTCGCCTGGCAGACCGACGAACTGACGACCGGGGAACTCCAGTACGGCACGGACGCCAATGGCGGCGCGGGGCAGACGGCCCTGGCGACGGGCGACGAGCCAGCGACGACGCACCGTATTGAGCTGACTGACCTCGCCCCCACCACAATGTACGGCCTGCGCATCAGGTGCACCGATGTCGCTGGTAATGCGGCAACGAGCGAGCAGCGCAGGTTCACCACCGGGCCCGTTGCCGACATTGCACCTCCCGAGGACTGGGGCTACTACTCCGGCGCCGGGAGCGGCATCTGGGGACGCACGAGGCGCGAGGCCCACACCGGCGAATTCAGCGCCTTTCTCAAGGCGGCGTCACACTCGCGCGGCTTCCTGAACATCGGACTCGTGCTGAGCGAGTCGGATGGCTACTCCGGCGCGAACGCCTATCCCGCTCAGGCTGGCGCGACGTACCGCTATTCCTTCTGGCTAAAGGGGGACATGGGGGGCGTCAGGCTGGTCTTGACGACGTGGAGCAGCGACGAAGCCGATCAGGCCTCCCGCGACCACACCAACCTTACCGCGCTCCCGCTCACCGACGAATGGGCACGACACGAGGGCGAGTTCACCATGCCTGATCACGCGAAGAAGTTCGTGCTCATGTTCAAGGTCTATGCTGGCGGCGTGACCTCCGACAAGCTCGGCGTGCTGTACGTGGATGATGTCGCGCTAACCGCCGGTATCACGCAGGTGCTCGAGAACGGGAGTGCCGAGAATGGATAGCGGAACAGGTGTGGGAGTGCATCTTGAAGGACCGACGACTCCGCACGGCAGGCAACCGTCGCTGTGGGTGGCTCCGGCGGGGGAGCGGACTGCGCTATAGTCCTCAAGGCCGCGCACATGAGCAACTCCCTCGACCTGGAGATCCGCCAGATCATCACGAAGCCCCGACAAAGACGAGGGAGGCCGGGTCCTACGGCTACTGGGCCATCGATGCCCTCAGGGGCACGCTGGAAGTGCCAGGACTACTGAAAGGAGGCTCTCGAGATGGACGTCTACGAGGCCATTCGGACACGTCAGAGCATCAGACGTTATAGACCCGACCCGGTTCCAGACGAGGTGCTGAACCGGGTGCTCGATGCTATGAGACTTGCCCCCTCAGCGGGCAACAAGCAGCCGTGGCGGTTCATCGTGGTGCGAGATGCCGCAACGCGTGCGCAGTTGGCGGAGGCAAGCAACAGGCAGCAGTGGATCGCTCACGCCCCAGTCGTCATCGCAGCCTGCGGCTGGGAGAAGCGGGCGTACTCCGAGATGGGGGGCTACTGGAACGCCCTGCCGGTGGACGTTGCCATCGCCTTCGACCACCTGACCCTCGCGGCAGCCGTGGAGGGGCTGGGAACGTGCTGGATCGGCTCGTTCGATGAAGCTGGAGTGCGGCGCGTACTGGGCATCCCCGAGGAGCTGACAGTGATTGCCCTGACTCCCCTGGGCTATCACGATGTGCCGCCGACGCCTAAGAAGCGCCAGGAGCTGACCGAGATCGTGTGCTATGAGCGATGGGAGTGATGTAGTTCCGGGGACACTACTCATTGGCGGGGACAACACACTCAACTCGACCTCGAAGCGAGGTGTGGTACCCCCGGAACTCCCACCCCCTGCGTCTTTCCTCCCGCGACGGCTTCGCCGCTCCCGACTTGCCTCGGAAGGTCGTGCGTCTCACCGGCGCGAAGTGCGCGGCGATACCACACATGCGCGCGCTCCGCCTCGCCCTCCTGGGCCTTTCTCTCCTGCCGGCCTCGGCGCCGGCCTCCGCCGCCCCCACAGAACTCGTCATCTGGGGCGTATGGAACCGGGAGGGGTGGCGGAAGTGCTTCGACGAGTTCGAGCGGCGGCATCCGGACATCAGGCTCGTGACCAGCGCCAGCGGCGGGCGCATGGACGAGCAGAAGCTGATGTGCGGGATTGCGGGAGGGGCGCCGCCGGACTGCATCAACCAGGACCGCTTCTCCATCGGCGGCTGGGCGGCGCGCGGGGCGTTTCTGGCGCTGGATGACTACATCGAGCGCGACCGCGACAAGCCCGACGCCGTCCGCCCGGAGGACTTCTACAAGGCCTGCTGGGATGAGGTGGTCTACGAGGGCCACGTCTACGCGATCCCGATCAACACGGACGACCGCGCGCTGTACTACAACGAGGACCTCCTGCGTCAGGCGGGCTACGTGGACGCGCAGGGGAAGGTCGTCCCGCCGCGGACCTGGCAGGAGCTGAAGGCCTACTCCCTCAAGCTCACCGAGCGTGATGCGAGCGGGAAGATCACGCGCATCGGCTTCATCCCCAACTACGGCAACTCGTGGCTGTACATGTACGCGTGGCAGAACGGCGGGGAGTTCATGAGCCCCGACGGCAAGCGCTGCACGCTCGATGCGCCCGCGAACGTGGGGGCGCTGCAGTACATCACCGAGGTCTACGACGCTCTCGGCGGCGCCGAGGAGGTGAACGGCTTCGCCGCGAGCTTCCAGACCGGCGAGCTTGATCCGTTCCTCATCGGCAAGGTCGCGATGGTCATCAACGGCAACTGGCACCTGGAGGCCATCGCGCGCTACAAGCCCGACCTGCACTTCGGCGTCGTCCCGGCCCCCGTGCCACCCGGACACAAGCCCATCACCTGGTCCGGCGGGTTCTCCTGGGCAGTACCGCAAGGCGCGCGGCATGTGGAGCAGGCCTGGGAGTTCATCAAGTTCATGAACTCGATGGAGGCCGGGCGGATCGACAGCGCGGCCGAGTATGCGTACGCGCGGAGCTGGGGCCGGACGTACGTTCCCTGGATGTACGCGAACCGCCGCACGACCGAGATGGCCTTCCGCGAGTTCGCGCCGAAGCAAGGCCGCCTGAACCAGTACCTCCGCCTGTTCATGGACCTCATGCCCGCGAGCCGTTTCCGGCCCGTCACGCCCGTCGGCCAGTTGCTCTGGGACGAGCACGCGCGGGCGATGGACGCCGCGATCTACCACAAGCAGACGCCAGAGGCCGCGATGACGGCCGGCGCGCAGGCGGTGCAGAAGCAGCTCGATCTGCTGACCCAGGAATCGCCCGGCCGCCCCCTCAACTGGCCGCTCGTGGCGATCGGCGCGCTTGTGGTCGCGGGGATGGGCGGCGGACTCGCGTACCGTCTCCTTCGGCGTCGCCTCCGCGCCAGCGCCGGTGGGCGCCGCGAGGCCTGGGCGGGCTATCTCTTCGCCTCGCCGTGGCTGGCCGGCTTCCTGGTCTTCACCGGCGGCCCGGTCGTCGTCAGCCTTGTCCTGAGCTTCTGCCGCTACGATGTCCTGCATGCGCCGATGTTCACCGGCGTCGAGAACTACCGCACGCTCTTCTTCGACGACCCACTCTTCTGGAAGTCCCTCGGCAACACGTGGTTCATGGTGCTGGGGGTGCCGATCGGCATGGCCATCGGCCTCGGCGTGGCGATCCTGCTGAACTCGGCGGTGCGGGGCCTGACGATCTACCGCACGATCTACTACGTGCCCGCCATCGTGCCCACCGTCGCCTCCAGCATCCTCTGGATGTGGGTCCTCAACCCGCAGCATGGCCTCATCAACCGCGGCCTGGCCGGGCTTCACATCCCCGGCCCGAACTGGCTCACCTCCGCCCTCTGGGCCAAGCCCTCCATCATCCTCATGGGCCTGTGGGGCGCCGGTCAGGGGATGATCATCTGGCTCGCCGGCCTCAAGGGCATCCCGCAGACCTACTACGAGGCCGCCGCCATCGACGGCGCCGGCCCCATCCGCCGTTTCACCGCCATCACGCTACCGATGCTCACGCCCTACATCTTCTTCTCCGCCATCATGGGTATCATCGGCACATTTCAGATCTTCAACCAGGCCTACATCATGACCCAGGGCGGCCCCGTCGACTCCACCCTCTTCTACGTCTACTTTCTATTCAATAACGGATTTAGGTACTTCAAGATGGGCTATGCCTCGGCGCTGGCCTGGGTGCTCTTCTGGATCATCCTCGTGCTGACGCTCATCCAGCTCAAGCTCGCGCCAAGATGGGTGCACTACGATCAGTGAGGCCGCAGACCTGAGACCTGAGACACGAGACCAGAGACCGCCGTGCCCAAACTGACCCGCACCCTCACAGCCAAGGCCCCGCTCCACCTCGCGCTTGTCGCGGGGTCGGTGCTGTTTGCGTTCCCCTTCGTGTGGCTGGTGACGACGACGTTCAAGGGGGATGAGGAGATCTTCTCCGAGCGCCTGAACTGGGTTCCCAAGATCCCCTGGTACTCGCCGACCTCTCCCTACATCGACCAGCGCGCGTACAAGCCGATGAGGCGGCCCGACCGGCTACCCAAGAAGCGTTGGGAAGCTGCGGAGCGTATGCTGAAGACGGAGCTGTGGTCCAGGGCGCGAGAGGTGGCCCCCACCGACATCGCGCTGATCCCCGACGCTCACGAGCAGGTAGTGCGCGGTCTCTGGGAGGAGATGCGGGACGCCCTCCCCGCCGAGGCCCTCGCTGGGGGCAAGGACGCCCTCTACGCGCCGGCTCGCGCGGCGGTGACGCCGGGAATGGTCTCGACGGTCTGGAACCGGGTGAACAAGCGCCTGGCACTCGGCGATCTACGCCTGCTCGACGCGAGCAACCGGAACGTCCTCGTGCGGTCAGAGGCCGTGACGTGGCTCCCGTGGGCGCGTAACACGGACCTGGGCGCCGCGGCCATCGGCGCGGAGGAGGTTGGCGGCGAGCCCGGCCGGCGGATCAGTTACAGCGACGCAGACGGCGGGGTGGAGGTCACAGCAAGCGTCACCGTACCGAGACCTGTTGAGCGCATCGCTCTCGCCTTACACGATGACGAGTCCTGGCGGCACGTGGACCTACTGCTGCTCACGCCCACCGGCGCGTTCCGCTCGCAGCGCCCGTTCATCATGTCCAACGGCCAGTGGCAGGACGTCACGTGGACCTTCAGGCCCCCGCGCGAGCGGCAGTCGCTGGAGCTCCTGCTCGTGCCGGCGAAGACCTCGCTCCCCCTGCCGTCCGCGGGCACGCTGCAGCTCCGCCTGACCATCTCCCGCACGTCGCCCCTGCGCGCGACATTCGACAAGTTCGCGCGCAACTACCGCGAGGCGGTCCGCTACGTCCCCTTCTGGACCTTCGCGCGCAACAGCGTCATCCTGGTGGTGCTGAACATCATCGGGCAGCTCTTCGCGTGCAGCCTCGTGGCCTACGCCTTCGCGCGCCTCCGCTGGCCCGGGCGGGACGTGATCTTCGTGCTGCTACTCTCGACCATGATGCTCCCGCCGCAGGTGACGATGGTCCCCGTCTTCCTCATCGTCCGCAAGCTCCACTGGTACAACACCTTGACCCCGCTGTGGCTGCCGTCGTTCTTCGGGAGCGCGTTCTTCATCTTCCTCCTGCGCCAGTTCCTGATGACCATCCCCCGCGACCTGGAGGATGCCGCGAAGATCGACGGCTGCTCCTACTTCGGCCTCTACTGGCGCATCATGCTGCCGCTGATTCGGCCCGCGCTCGCGGCGGTCGCGATCTTCCAGTTCCTCGGCTCGTGGAACGACTTCATGGGCCCCCTGATCTACATCAACGACCTGCGCCTGACCCCGCTCTCGCTCGGCCTCTTCCAGTTCCAGCAGGAGCACGCCGCCGAGTGGGGCATGCTCATGGCCGGCTCCCTCCTCATGACCCTCCCCGCCATCCTCATCTTCTTCCTCGCCCAGAAGCACTTCATCCAGGGCATCACGCTGACGGGGATCAAGTAGCGTTGTCGGAGCGCGGACATCTTGTCCGCAAGAGCCGTAGAGACCGTGCAGGCAAAGGCATGCGGACAAGATGTCCGCGCTCCGACAGCACGGCGGGCCGGATGCTCGGCGGATGCGTTTCGCCTCGCATGCGGCCCCTCCCAGAGGCGGGCACGTGGTCGTTGACTTCCCCGCTCAGAGTGGGCATACTGCTCACTGGAGGGCCTGAACAACGCTGGACGGAGAGGGACCGATGGCGACAACCGAGGTGGTGGTGAAGGGCGCGGTGACCGCCGATGGTCAGCTCGTTCTCGACGAGCCGCCCGACGTGCCGCCGGGGCGTGTCGAGGTGACGGTGCGCGTCGTGCGGGAGCGGGCTGCCGGGGAGCATCCCATGTTCGAGACGCTCCGCAGGATCCGCGCTGAGCTGTTCGCCGGCGGCTTCAAGGGCCGCAGCATGGAGGAGGCGGTAGCGGATGTACGGGCGCTCCGCGACGAGTGGGAGGCGCGGCAAGACGGATTGGAGGCGTTGCAGGACCGTCTGCGGGCGGAACGTGAGGCAAGGGCCCAAGGGGGGACCGGCGTTGGTCCTGAAGGGTGACGCGGCTGAGAGGCACCTCCGGAAGGCGGAGACTGAGGAGCTTGACAAGTTCCATCGGCGTTTCGCGCTGTGGCGGCGTCCGAGAGCCAGCGCCCGGCTTCAACTGCTCCGTGCCCATCAGGTGAGACGCGTCGCGGTGCTGCGAGCGCAGCGGCGGGCTCCTTGGCGCGCGGCGTCCCAACTGCTTGAAAACCGCCTTGGACTTGGCTATGCACTCGAGTGGGCGTTTGGCCCGTGTGCGGCGGGCGGGTGCCCGCACGCTGCCACAGACAGGGCCGTGCTGCCGGAGGCCGCCGAGGTCTTGGAGCACGCCACCGCCTACAGCCTGCTCTCGGACGCACACCGCGCCTTTGGGCGCGGTCTCTTCGCGCTCGAGTACGATACCGAACGGAAGTCCTTTCGGTTTGGCATCACGCCACGGTGGTCACTGAACGCGGTGTGGGCCCGCGCCCTTGAGCGTGAGGAGGCCGACGCGGCGAAGCTGGCGGCACCCCGTGCCGCGCCCCGGGAACTCGTGGCGGCGATCAGGAGGTTCGCGGGGGTCACTGGTCCGGACGAGGTCACGATCGACTGGGCCGTGGCGACCTCCAAGGAGGCACGGAGCTACGGCGAGTGGTACATGCAGGCGATGGCATGGGAGCTGCCGGGCGAGTGGGACCTGGACGGGTACACACTGGCAGACTTCCGACGCCTCTGGCAGACCGTGTGGGTCATAGCACAGATACACGCAGCCGCGCACCTCCCCGCAGCCAGCCTCGGCGTGACGCGGCATGTGCGGATGGAGACCTGGGTGCCCGTCCGTACGAGCGACGCATGGCGGCGGTTCGTGACCGACGTGTCCGGGCTCGACGTGTCGGTCGTCTCCGCGATCATCGACGACCTCACATACACCCCGCGGGCCGTCAATACGGGCCCCGTGCTCCGGCCCTTCATCCCAGTGGACGGAGCAGACGTGGCCCTGTGCCTCGACTGCGTGCAGAACAGCAACCCTGAGCATAACCTGCTGAGGGCGATCAACCGGGCGCCCTCGCGAAAGGCTGCATACGATCAGCTGTCGAGCAGGAAGGAAGAGCTGTTCCTGAGGGAGGTCACTCCGGAACTCCAGACGCTCCGGATCAAGCACGCGAAACCCAGGCGCGAGATCAGGGGTCTGACCGACATCGATCTGCTGCTTTGGCAGGAGAAGACGGGCACACTACTGGTCGTTGAGCTGAAGTGGCTTCTGCCGGGGGGCGATATCAACGACGTAGACGAGAACGACCAAGCCTTTGAGAAAGCAGCCCGTGACCAGGTGCTCCCGGCTGTGCAGTACCTCCGCGACCACGTCGCCGAGGTGCTACCCAGGTGGATACCTGGTGCTGACGCCAGCAAGGTGAGACGTATCGAGGGGCTCATTGTGAACAAGACCGAGGCGGGAACGGGAGGCCCTGCGGCTCAGAGTGTCCCCGTCGTGGACTGGCCCCGGTTCTGGAGGCACCTATGCAAGGACGGCCCTCGGGACCTGCACCAGGTGTACCGGTGGTGCGCCAACCGGCCGGACCGCAAGCAGCGGGCGAGGGAGTTCGTAGCTGGCGAGACTGAGGTGAAGGTAGGGGGCTATACGTACCTTCTGCCAGCCTTCGCTCGCAGGGAAGCCGCCGCCCCACGCCGGGCGCGACGAGGGTAGGGGGCGCTGCGGGGCGCGCTGAGAGGCCCGCACATCCGTTCGCGCTCCCCTTGATGACGAACGCACTTGAATGGAGCATGGTAGGCCCATGGTCCCCAGCACGGACTCGTGCGGAAGTCGGGCCCTTCTTGCGCCTCCCGGCTCGCCGGCGAGGGCGAGGGTGCTGACGTGGCTGGCGCTGCATCCCGAGGAACCGGTGTTCCTGCGGGACCTCGCGAGGCAGTGCGGGTTGTCGGTGACGCCTGTGCATCGGCAGCTGGGGAAGCTGGAGGAGATCGGGCTGGTGGAGAGCGAGGTGGTGGGGAACGCGAGGCGGTACCGGCTGTCGCCGCGCTTCCCGGCTCTTGGGGCGGTGAAGGACCGCCTGAGTCTCGCGTGAGTTGGGAAACACAGACCCAGGCTTGGACAGGCAGGAATGTGGTTTGCCAAACCAGCGTAACGCTTGCTCATCATTGAGGCCCGCTCCAGACGTGGAGCATCCCTAGACGCGATGGGTGCGTGAGATGCCCGTTGACATCATCAACGGCAC
>VGFC01000147.1 GCA_016869045.1 Armatimonadota bacterium | reverse complement strand
CGTAGAAGCTCTCCCGACCCACGAACTCCAGATACCGCGTGTCCGCCGCAAACAGACTCCCCTGCGGCGAGCGCTCCCCCATCATCGGCCGACTCCCCTCTCCCCGACGACGCCCACCTCAAGACTCGACACCCAACCACAGACCCCTGTTCTCTGCCGGCCTTTTCGGCCAGGTCTCTAGGGGACGGCGGGATGGCCTCCTCGCCGGCGATCGGCCCGGACGGCACGATCTACATCGGCACGTACAGCGGCAAGGTCCTCGCTGTTCGGTAGCACTCCCTCGTCTCGCACCTCTCGTGTACGACGTTACCCGTCGTGGGGAAGCTACTCACCTCCACTCGGTGTGATCCATGACCTCTCTCGCCACGGGAAAGCCTCCCAGTTCGTGAGTTAGCCGGGCTCGCCGCTCGCGGGGACCGACTGACGGCTGCGGCGGGCCGCCCAGAGCGCCTTCGCCATCACTCTGAAGCGAATGCGCGCCACAGCGTAGCTGGCGGCAATGCATGCAAGTAGTCCCGCTACATAGGCTACCCCGGAGGCACCGATGGTGCCCCCCAACATCATCGCGACGACCGCGACGGCGACGCCGATGAAGAACGAAACCAGCGTGTTGTTGGTGAGGAAGAACTGCGCGAGTATCCGGGTCAGGTGCCCGTGGGCATCATCATCCCCGCGCAACTCAGCCAGCAGGATGTAGGCGCTGCGATACTCCACGTACGGATCGATCTCGATGTCGATGCGCCGGTGTGGATCAGTCGGGTCGAGGCCCTCCGGGACGTTGACTCTGACCGGCTTTCGCCCAAGCCACCGCCTGGACGTCAAGAGTTCCTCGAGGAGGATCCCGAAGGCCTGTGTCAACACCATGATCGCGACCGCCACAGACGCCCCGACCCACTCAATGCCGATGATCCGCGACACCTGCGTGTCCGCAGCGGCCGGCACTGCGACCACACACGCACCATAGATGGTCGCCATGGTCACCAGCCCGGGCACGACCGTGGCCAGTGCCACCCAGACCGAGACGTTCAGGAGTGCGCCCACTGCTCTGCCTCCCCAGCCGATGGGGCCACGTTCCCCGCGGGTTCCTGCGCCATCCGCGGGCATGTCCCCGTCCGGGCAGCCATCTTCCCAACAGAGGACTCCCGACCCCAACCCATATCCCTGTTCTAGCGACCCGACTTCCCCAACAGCCCGCTACTGGTCCTTGACCCGCTTGACGGTCTGCGTGAGAACAACCGGTCCTGCCCCGGCCAAGGCGCTCTTCCTGGGCATGGTGACCGGGATTCCCTATATCAGTCTGGATACCCGGCTCGTTGCCAAGAAGCCAGCCGTTGGCTTCGGTTCTTCGCCGGCCGAACTCCGGAGACCTGCAGACGTCCCTCTGGAACCGCGGACTCGTGGCAGGAGAGCCGCACCCACTGCAGGGCGTGCTCGCCTTCCTTGTTCCACTGCTCGCAGGTACCCCGCCCGTTGCGCAAGTGAACCGCGCCCCGGGGCGGGTCCGTGCGGTTGGTCACGATGGAGATTGCGTCTAGAAAGGGCTCGGCCGAGGACGCACACCCCTCCTACACGCCCCACGTGTCTCGTAGGTCGGGGCTCGAATCCCGACACTGCCTTTGTCAACCCAATCTTCATCGCGCCCGAGGCTCGGTATCGCGGACTGCTGTCTAGCGACCCGGCCCGCGCAGGTGTCCCTGCGGGCATGGCGAAGGAACCACGTGTGATGACGGAGCGGGCGGCGTGATCGTGGCCTATGCCTACCAGTTCGTCGAAGGCGAAAACGCGGGCGACGCGGACATCGTCGCCCAGCGCGTCGATCCCGACGGCAAGCTGCTCCGGAACGAGGGAACGAAGTCGGTGGACGTCGCCGCCACCGACAAGCTGGAGCCCAACCCGTGCGCCGTGGTGATCGGGGCCAGGTAACCATCGCGAACCAGGGGGCTTCCGTGTCAGACATCATCAGCTTCAGCTTCCCCACGCAGATTCGCTTCGGCGGCGGTGCCCGGTCTGCCCTGGCCGAGTTCGCCCGACTGTGCGAGGTGACCCGCCCGCTGGTCGTGACCGACGCCGACCTCCCCGATACTCCGGCCTTCGCCTTGGCCGCCGTGACCCTGGATGAGGTCTGGCCGGGCAAGTGGGCCCGCTTCACGGAGGTCCGCCCAAACCCACTGGAAGAGGACGTCGAGGGCGTCTTCCGCGCCTACACGGACGGCGCGTGCGATGGCGTGGTCGGTCTCGGGGGCGGGAGCGCGCTGGATGTCGCCAAGGTGGCGCGCCTGAGGGTCGCCTTCCCCGACCTGTGCCTCATGGAGATCCCGGGCCGCCCGTGGCCGCGCCGGCTCGCCCCATTCTGCGCCATCCCGACGACAGCCGGAACCGGCAGCGAGGTCGGCCGCAGCAGCGTCGTCACGATTCTCGCGCTCGGTCGGAAGGCCGTCATCGGCGGCCCGCCGCTCCTCGCCGACCTCGCGATCCTCGATCCCGAACTCACCGTCAGCCTTCCTCCCGGCCTGACCGCGGCCACCGGGATGGACGCCATGACCCACGCGATCGAGTCCTTCGTCTGCCCCGTCTTCCACCCCATGTGCGACGGCGTCGCTCTCGAAGCGATCCGGCTGGTGCGGCTCTACCTGCCGAGGGCCTACGCCGACGGCTCGGACCTCGAAGCGCGCGGCATGATGCAGGTCGCGGCGGCGATGGGCGCCGTCGCCTTCCAAAAGGACCTCGGCGTCGCCCACTCACTCTCCCACCCGCTCTCCAGCGAGTTCGGCGTGCACCACGGCCTCGCGAACGCGGTCGTGTTGCCCGCCACGATTCGGTTCAACGGCGAGACCGATACCGCCCAGTACGCGCGCGTCGCGCAGGCCCTCGACCTGGCGCCGGGCCCCGACCCGGCGGGACCGGTCGCCGACTTCATCGAGCGGTTCAACGACGCGCTCGGAGTCCCACGGCGCCTGCGCGACCTCAGCGTGCCACAGGACGCCCTTCCGCGACTGGCGGCGCTGGCGCTGGAGGATGGCTGCCACCTGACGAACCCCCGGCCGTGCACCGAGAGCGATCTGCTGCGCCTGTACGAGGAGGTCTGGTGATGCTTGAGACGCCTACAGCTCTGTTGATCGATGGGACGTGGCGGACAGAAGCCTCGGGCGGCTGGCTGCGCCTAATCGAGCCCGCGACCGAGCAGGAATGGCATCGGGTCCCGGCGGCCGGCCCGGCGGAGATCGAGGAAGCCGTCGCCGCCGCGAGCCGCGCCTTCCGCGAAGCCGACTGGGCCGGTGCCTCGCCGCGCCAGCGTGCAAACGTGCTCTTCCGGCTGGCCGCGCTGATCCGCGAGCACGTCGAGGACCTCGCCGTCATCGAGAGCCGCAACGTGGGCAAGCCCATCGCCGACTCGCGCGACGAGGTGCTGGCCGGCGCGACCTGCATGGAGTTCTACGCGGGCGGCATCTCGCGGTTCGGCGGCGAGACGATCCCCGTGGCCGGCGCGGGCTTCGACTTCACACTGCGCGTGCCGGTCGGCGTGGTCGCAGCGATTGTGCCGTGGAACTTCCCCTTCCTGATGGCCTGCTGGAAGGTCGGCCCGGCCCTCGCGACCGGCAACGCGGTCATCCTCAAGCCCGCCAGCCTGACGCCGCTGACGGCGCTCGCCCTCGGGAAGCTCGCGATGGAGGCGGGCGTGCCGCCGGGCATCCTACAGGTGGTGCCCGGTCGCGGGAGCGAGGTCGGCGACGCCCTGGTCGGCCATCCGCTCGTCCGCAAGATCGCCTTCACCGGCGAGACCGCCACGGGCGCGCACTTGCTGCAGGTCGCCGCTCCCGACATCAAGCGCGTTTCGCTGGAGCTGGGCGGCAAGAGCCCCTACGTCATCTTCGCCGACGCCGACGTCGAGGCCGCCGCGAAGGCCGGCCCGATGTCGGTCTTCGCCAACACCGGCCAGGACTGCTGCGCCCGCAGCCGCGTGATCGTCGAGGCCTCCGTCTACGACCGCTTCCTGGAGGCCTATGTCGCGGCGACGCAGGCCATCGTGATCGGCGATCCCCTCGACGACGCCACGCAGATCGGGCCGCTCGTGTCGGCCGCGCAACGGGAGCGCGCCGAGCGCTACATCGCCCTCGCGCGCGAAGGGGGCGGCCGCGTGCTCTGCGGGGGTGAACGACTGCGAAGGCCCGGCTACTACCTCACGCCCGCGGTCATCGATGGCCTGCCCTCGGGCTCTCCCGTCTGCCAAGAGGAGATCTTCGGCCCGGTCGCCTGCGTGATGCCCTTCGAGAGCGAACCCGAGGCGATCGCCCTTGCGAACGATACGCAGTACGGCCTCTCCGGGTCGCTGTGGACGAATGACGTTACCCGCGCGCTCCGCGTGGCCCGCGCTATCGAGACCGGCGTACTGAGCGTGAACACGAACAGCAGCGTCCACATCGAAGCGCCCTTCGGCGGCTTCAAGCGCAGCGGCATGGGCCGCGACCTCGGCATGGAGGCCATGCGCCTCTACACGGAGGTGCGGAACGTGTTCATCTCCCTCCCCAGAGAGAGCCACTGATGAGCGACCCTCAGTTCCCGGACTGGTTCACCCCCGAGTGCTTCGACACCGTGATCGTCGCCTTCCCCGACGCTTACGGCCGTCTCCTTGGCAAGCGCCTGACCTACGATCACTTCACCCAATCCGCCGTACGCTCCGGCGTGGACTCCTGCAACTACCTGCTGACGGTCGATCTCGAGATGGAGCCGATGCCCGGCTATGCCCTGGCAAGCTGGGAGCAGGGCTACGGTGATTTCAACGGCCGGATCGACCTGCGCAGCCTGCGCCCGCTGCCGTGGCACGAGGGCTCGGCGCTCGTCCTCTGTGACCTCACCCACGAGGACGGTTCGCCGGTCGAGGAGTCACCTCGGCAGGTGCTTCGGCGCCAGATCGCCCGGCTGGCGGAGAAGGGCGTCGTAGCGTGCATGGGTTCGGAGCTGGAGTTCTACCTCTTCGCCGAGACCTTCTCGGCGCTCACGGCGCGGCGCTTCGCCGACGCCCGCCAGGCCTCCGACTACCTCATCGACTACCACATCCTCCAGCCCGGCCGCGATGAGGACGTGCTGCGCCGGCTGCGCAATGAGATGTGCGCGGCGGGGATCACCGTCGAGTGCAGCAAGGGGGAGTGGGGGAGAGGCCAGCACGAGGTGAACCTCGCCTACGCCGAGGCGCTGGAGATGGCTGACCGCCACACGGTCTACAAGCTCGGCGCCAAGGAGATCGCGGACCAGCAGGGCCGCTCCGTCACCTTCATGGCCAAGTGGGCGGCCGACGAGGCCGGCAGCAGCTGCCACCTCCACAGCAGCCTGTGGGACGCGGCGGTCGAGCGCAATCTCTTCTGGGAGCCTGACCCGCCCGGGCCCGGCCCGCTGTTCCGCCAGTTCCTCGGCGGGCTCCTGCGCTACGGTCGCGAGCTGACCTACTTCGTGGCCCAGACCGTGAACGCGTACAAGCGCTACCAGCCGGCCTCCTGGGCGCCGACGCGGATGGTCTGGGCGCCCGACAACCGCACGTGCGCCTTCCGCGTCGTCGGCCACGGGCAGGGCTTCCGCATCGAGAACCGAATCCCGGGCGCCGACACCAATCCGTACCTCGCCTTCGCCGCCACGATCGCGGCAGGGCTGCGCGGGATCGAGGAGGACCTCGACTGCGGCGACCCCTTCCGCGGCGACGCGTACCTGGGGGACGAACTCCCTCGCGTGCCGGAAAGCCTGGAGCACGCGCTGGACCTCTTCGCAGGCAGCTCCCTGGCCCGCGAGGCGTTCGGTGACGCCGTAGTGGAGTTCTACCTCCATACCGGCCGGATCGAGGCGACGGCTTTCCGCTCCGCGGTCACCGACTGGGAACGCATCCGCTACTTCGAACAGCTGTAGAACGGCGGGCCGGATACATCGCCTGCAGACGGCAGCAGGCGCTGTATGCGGCCCCTCCCACTGTGCATCATGGAGGCTGACATGAGGCCCTGTCTGCTGATGACCGCTCTGGCGATTGCGTGTTCCGTCGCCGCGCTCGCCGCGACCACGCCGGTCGCCGAGCTGACGCTCGACTCCGCCACGCTGGTCCGCAACGGCGAGCCGGCGGAACTCGCGCCCTCCCCCGACCGCTTCGGTCCGGGCCTGGACAGCGTGGACCTGATCGGCACGCCGCTGTTCAGGACGGAGCTTCGCTTCCCGTGCGATGGCGTTGCCGGGGGCGACTACCACGTCGGCTTCCTGGCGATGCGTCAGCAGTGGGACGGCTATGTCGGCTTCGGGGAGCACCTCGCCAACTGGCTCCAGGTCTACCTGAACGACACCCGCCTCATCATCACCACCCACACGGAGCCCCAGCGACCCGAGGACGCCGCCGAGAAGAACCTCTACCAGGCCGAGTTGCGCTGCGAGGGGCCGGTGCACGTGAAGCCTGGCGACGTGCTGCGGTTGGTGTACATCCAGGACGGCGGGTCGGCAACGGTCGGCCCAGTGCGGCTGTACGACGGGCCGCCGGAGGGCGGCATCGTCCGCGTGGACCGGCCCGAGTACGGCCCGCGCCCCTCCGTGTGGCTCATCGGGAAGTGGGAGGACACAGAGCGGGTCGGGGATGTGATCCGCCAGCGCTGTCTGCTGCACAACCCCGGCGCGCTGCCGCATACCGTGACACTGAAGGTGCTTGCCCAGGACTACCTCATGCGGACGCTTCTCTCGACGCAGGAGGAGATGACGATCGGGCCGGGTGAGAAGATCACCCCCGCCTTCGAGTTCAAGCCCGGCGACACCCGCCGCGCGCGCCTGACGGTTACGGCGACCGCTGAGGGGTTCTCGCCGCCGTTTCGGCTGGTGAGGTTCTACCTGAACGACGCGACACAGGGCCCGCGCCCGACCGCGCGGCTCGAGGGCGAGTGGGAGATGTGCTTCGTACCCGGCGCGGAGCCGGGCGAGGCGCCGCCCGCCGACGCGGCCTGGACGAAGACCAACGTTCCCGCCTTTCAGTCCACCGACAAGACCCATTGCCTCTGGTACCGGAAGACCTTCACGGCTCCCGCGCACCTGAAGGGCGAGCGGGTCATCCTGAGGTGCGGAGTGCTGCTCAGCGAGGGCTGGTTCACCCTCAACGGCAAGTCGGTGGGTCACGTCCTGCACGGATCGCTGCCCTTCGAGGTCGACCTGACCCCGGCGTTCAAGCCCGGCGAGTCGAACGAGCTGCTCGTGGCCGTCCGCGACTGGCTGGCCTACTCCCCGAAGAACCGCGAGCGCGTTGCGCGCGGCGAGGCCCCGATCTTCAAGGACAACATGATCGACGTGGCCGGCTACCCCGGCGCCGCCTCCCTGGGGATCGGCGGGACCGTGACCCTCGAGGGCCGACCGGCCGTGTCGGTCGATGACGTGTCCGTTGCGACCAGCGTGCGCAAGCACACGCTCACGCTTAACTACCGGCTGATCAACACCAGCCCGACCGACCAGACCGTCACGCTGACCCCCCAGGTCCTCGACGCCGGCGAGGTCGCGAAGGCCCTGCCCAAGACGCAAGCCAAGGTCCCGGCCGGTGCAAGCACAACAGTCGAGGTCACAGTTCCCTGGGCCGATGCGAAGCTGTGGTGGCCCGAGGACCCGCACCTGTACGTCCTGCAAACCGACCTCCAGCCGACCACCGGCGTCGCCGACCGCCACCTCCAGCGCTTCGGCTTCCGGGAGCTGTGGATCGATGGGGTCGACTTCGTCCTGAACGGCACGCCGATCAAGATTCGCAGCCAGTGGGCCAGCTCGGCCAGCGGCATCTGGCAGGCCTTCGAACGCTGGGAGCCCGACAAGCGACTGGAGACCATCTGGGACTGCCAGACCCGCGCCGTTCAGGACGCCGCCACGCAGCTCACCCGCACCCACAACGTGAACGGCGTCCAGGAAACCTGCGAGATTGCCGACGAGACCGGCCTGATGCTGAAGATCGAAGAGGCCGACACGGCGCAGGTCAACTTCACCTTCGACCAGGCCTACTGGAACGCCGCCCTGAAGCACGAAGTGGGGATGGTGGAGGCCTACCGCAACCACGCCTCGGTGATGATGTGGAGCGCCGGGAACGAGGACAACCTCTGGAACTGGATCTACCAGGGCGAGGCGGCCACGACCCTCGGCCATCGCTGGCAGATGAAGATCTGCCACGCCATGCGCGCCGCCGACCCGATGGCCCGCCCCATCGAGTGGGAGTCCGACGGCGACCTCGACGGTGAGTGGGAGCACCATGCCTTCCACTACCCGCGCGAGCTGAGCCAGTTCCCCGACGTGCCCAACGGCGCCTGGTGGGGGCCTCTCGACGGGAAGACGGTCGTGCCCTACCACGCCTACCCCGTGACCCTCGGCCAGAAGCCGCTCACCGTGGGCGAGGCCTTCGAGCCGGGCGTCCTCAACTACCCCTGCGGCCAGTCGGTGCTGCTCGGTGATGATACGTACCTCGGCGGCCAGTACTGGTGGCGCGGGTGGATCGAGGCCGCGCGCTTCTTCATCAACGGGTTCCGCGACGCCGAGTTCGCGCTCGTAGACACCTACACCCCGCTCGCGATGCAGAAGCCGCAGACAGTCGTCCTCAAGCAGGAGGTCCGCGGCTTCTTCGGCGGCCGCCGCCTGTCGCGCGACCTCAACGTGCACAACGATATCCGCCGCTCCGCGGAGTTCACGCTGCGCTGGAGCCTGAAGCCCACGCCTGCCGCCGGTGAGCAGAAGCTGAAGCTCGCGCCCGCCGAGCTGAAGCGAGTCAGCCTCGACATCGCCCTGCCGGCGGTGAAGCAGGCGACGAACGCGACGCTGCGTACGGAACTCATCGAGAAGGGCGTGCCGGTCGATGTGCAGACCCAGGACTGGCGGATCGAGCCCTCCCCCTCCGTCCGCGTTCCGGCGGGGCTGCAGCTCTCGGTGTTCGACCCCGGCGGGCAGACCGCCGCCATGCTGACCGCGCTGAAGGTGCCATTCACGCCGCTCTCGCAGCTCGCCGCCCCGGCGGCTGGCGCGCTGATCGTCGGCCGCGACGCCCTCAAGCCGCCGCCCGAGGGGCCGTGGCGCGAGGCGCTTACCGGCTTCGTGCGCAGCGGCGGCAAGGTGCTGATCCTGGAGCAGAGCGAGACGCCGGACTTCCTGCCGACCCCGCTCACGCAGGCCCAGGGCCGAGGCGCGACGCTCGCCTGCATCCGCGCGACGGACCACCCGATCCTCGCCGGGCTGACCGACGCCGACCTCCGCTATTGGGCCGCCGATCCCTCCCATCCTGAGCGCGAGCACTACGTCAGCTTCGGCAACTACCGCAAGCCGATCCGCGGCAACTACCTCCCGCTGGCCGATGCCGGCACGATGGACGGCCCCGTGGAGACGCCGCTCCTGGAGGAGTACGAGGGCCAGGGCAGCTTCATCCTCTGCCAGCTCCTCGTCACCGAAAAGGCCCTCGCGGCGCCTCCCGCCTGCGCGCTGCTGCAGAACCTGCTCGACTACCTCGCCAGCCCGACCTGCTACCGCTCCCTCGGCGCAACCGCCGTGTTCGCGCAACCCGATTCCCCGCTGCGCAAGGCCCTCGATGACAGCCGCCTCGTCTACGAGGACCTCACCGGCAAGCCCGCCGACCTGACCGTTGACCGCTTCCAGGCCGCCATCGTGGACCTCGCCCCCGGCCTGGACGAGCCGACCGCCGCCGCGCTGAGGGCCTTCGCGACCGCCGGCGGCCGTGTGCTCTTGCACCGGGCCACGCCGGCTCAACAGGCCCAGCTTGAGGCGCTCCTGGGCCTGCGGCTGCGCTTCTTCTCCGTGCCCGACGAGCCGTGGGACATCCGCTACCACGTCTTCCGTCGCGGGAACGCCGGGCTGATGGCCGGCATCTCGAACCACGAGTTCTTCTGGCCCGACAACGCGCTCCTCGCCGACATCCGCCACAACGGCGGCTGGTGGTCGGGCTACGACTGCAAGCCTGAGACCTTCATCGCCGACTACTTCTGCTCGCCCGGCGATGACGTGCTCGACCGCGCGGTGCGCCTCACGCGGCCGGGCGGGCTCCTGCAGGTGCCGGCGGGCGAGGGCTACTTCCTCCTCAACCAGCTCCGCTGGGACCAGCCGGTCGCCGATGCCGCCGTCACCGCTAGCCGGTTCCGCAATCTCCTGCTGACCAACCTCGGCTGCACTATCCGCAGCGAGGGCGGCGCCATCGCGGCCCGCCAGCGGCGACTGCGCCAGTACGAGTTCTTCACCGTTGACCTCTCGCCGTACGCCAACCGCGGCCTCGCCGATGACGCCGCCGCCGGAATCGTGGGCTGGACGAATCAGGGCGAGAACGACATGCGCGCCCTGCCGACCGGCCGCCAGACCTTCGCGGGAATCCCCTTCTTCATCGCCTCACCCAAGGCGGCCATCGTCCTGCACTCCGTCTCAGCCAATAACCTCGAGCTGCCGAAGGAAGTCACGGGCATCAAGATCGGGCGCAAGGCCGACGTGCTCTTCCTCCTGCACACCATGGCCTGGAGCGCCGACAAGCCCTTCAAGTACCGCGTCAACTACGACGACGGCTCCTCCGTGGACATCGAGATCGTGAACGGCCAGCAGGTCGTTGACTGGTGGAGCGATCCCGTCCGCTTCGCCGACGCGATGTCGCGCCACGGCCTCTTCGTCGCCTGGCAGGGCGACAACCCCATGCACCAGGGCGTGATCCTCCCCGGCTACGAGTGGACGAACCCGCACCCCGACAAGGTTATCCGCGACCTCGACTTCCTCACCGTGCCCGAGAGTGGCTACTACCCCGTGCCGGTCCTCGCCGCGATCACGGGCGCGGTCAGCCGGCCCACCGAAGGCGTCGTCACCGACGTGATCGGCACTCAGGGGGTGAAGGTCAAGCTCGGCACGCAGGAGGAGGAGGTCTACTACATCGGCGTCGCCGGCCTCCCGGCAGACCACCCGTACTACGCGCAGGCCCTCGAGGCGCACCGCGCGATGGTGGTGGGCCAGACCGTCACCCTGATCAGCGACGTGGTGACCCAGGACGCCGCGGGCCGTCGCCTGGCGTACGTCTACGTGGGCCGCGACCCAAGCAACGCGAGCCAGTTCGTGAACGCGAAGATCATCGGCGGCGGCCTGAGCAAGCTCGGGAACTTCGAGGGCAACAGCCGCGAGCGCGTCTATCTGGAGAACGTGGGCTTCATCGCCTCGCAGAAGAAGGTCGGCCTCTGGTCCGTCGGCGGCTGAGTCGGGACTGTCCCGTTTCCTGCCCGTTCAGGGTAGGAAACGAGGACTGTCCCTTGTTCGCCGTGGCCTCCTGGGCTACCTCAGTCAATCAGTATCCCCGGCGGCCCCGGCCAGATCATGTGGATGGTGAGCCAGACGATGAAGATGACGTTCATGCCCAGGATCAGCCCGAACGCGACCGGGCGTAGACGCCGGAACGTGCCGTAGCCCCCCAGGCGCACGATGATGGCCTTGATGACCCATCCGATGAAGATGGAGCTCCAGTAGCGCTCGATCGGCCAGCTGAGCCACGTCACGAACCCCAGCGGGTGCAGCGGCCACCAGACGAATCTCCGCCGCAGCGCAAACAGCCCCCACGTCGTCGCCGCGCCCATCCCGATGGCCAGCCAGTCGATGGCGGCCATCGGCGCTGACTGGTTGATGACGTTGCCGAGGCCGCGCGCCGCGTTCAGCCCCGACTGCGTGCACCACGGAGAGAGTTTGGGCACGCTCCAGTTGTAGATGATCCACGGCGAGACGACGTGGCACGTCATTATCGCCACGCCGATGGCCGCGATGGCCAGTAGCATGATCCGCCCGCGGTCTACCCCCGCATCCGACCCGAGCCGGTACCCCTGGAACACCGCCGCCGGGTTCTGCGTCGCGGTCGAGCGAATCTGACACCAGCTCGTCATCGTCATCAGCGTGATGTTCCGCGGGCCGATTCGCCTGGCACCGATGACGGTGAACAGGGCCTCGTTGAACCCGGCCGTGTAGCCCCCGAGCGGCGCGGCATAGACGAGCATCCCTGCCTCGCAGATCACTCGCGCGACCACCATCCCCACCAGCGGGAAGAACACGTACTGCAGAACCGCCCACCCCACGTTCATCCCGAAGTACGTGCACCACCCGACCACGAAGATGAACGCCCCCACGAACCCGAAGACCGCCAGCCGGTACGGCTCCCCGCGATCCGCATCCCCCTCGCCTCGGCGGACGGTGCCGATCGCCGCCGAGACCACGCGCCGGATGTGCCCCCGCGCCGAGTACAGCAGCCCTCCGGCCAGCACCACGTACCCGCCGATGGTCTGCAGTCGGAAGAACTGATACTCTCCCGCGTTCAGCCCCACCGACAGCCGGATGGCCTGCTGGAAGCGCCGGAACAAGAAGAAGAACCACAGCGAGAACCCCACCTCGGCCGCCAGCAGATACGTGACGCCCACCATGTCCATCCGCAGCCACAGCAGCGTCCCGTTGAACGCCGCCATCGGCCCGGTGAAGCGCCACTTGGGATCGGGGTCGGTGTTGATGTAGGGGATCTCCGGCCAGTACCCGTGCAGTCCCTGCAGCGTGTAGTGGATGCACGGCAGCGCGAACGCAATCCACGCCGGCCATCCGCGCAGCAAGGGCGCGGCGGCCAAGGGCTCCTGCTCCGTCACTTCCAGGGGCACGCTCATCAGCGGATAGGGCAGCTTCTCCTCTCGCTCCCAGCGCCACGCCAGCACCGCCGCGAAGCTCAGCACCATCCAGTAGACCGCCAGCAGAAACGGCGTCCACACGATGAGCGGACGCACCCACGCCCGCCACGGCATCGCCCCGCCCGGCGGCAGCCCCTCGTGCGCCCACACCGCCACCGAGCCCGACGGGTCCTTGCTCGGCACGAGCATGGGGTTCAGGTCATCGAGGTACACGCGAGGGGAGACGATGTCCGGCGTGGCGTAGTAGACGAGTCCGACGAGGTTCAGGTAGTAGTGCTGGTTGAACTCCTGCCCGGCGACGGCCGCGACGATCATCAGGATAAGGAAGATGACCAGCAGCTCCCGCCCCGTGAGCGGCCTGATCCCCAGCCCCTTGAAGCGCCGCACCACCGCATTCCCCGCCACCAGCGCCAGGAGCACCGCAACCGCGCCCCGGGGCAGATACCCCGTCCCGATGATCTCGTACCGCAGCAGGACGGCAAAGCACCCCGCCGCCGTGAACGCAATGACGAGCACGAACGCCAGCGCCACCGCGCGCGGAGTGACGGCGCTCGTTTCTGCGTGCTCGTCCACCGGGTCATCCACGGATGTGTGGACGGGTCTCTGCATGGAGTGCACATATCGCCGCGAGGGGGCCGAATCCCTTCGGCGTCGGCCGACGCAGCCGGCCCCGGTCAGCCTTCGACCGTGAGTTCGACCTCGTGGATGGTGTTGCGGCCCGACTTGGGGAATGGGCGCGGCATCGGCTGGATGTGTCCCGCGGCATCGATTGTACGGCAGCGTAGGACGTACTTGCCCGCCGGCACCTTGGGCAGCAGGACCGCCCAGTGGGCGATGGTGAAGCGCTGGGGCCAGGTCTGCGGCTTGTGCGAGGCGTCGAAGCCCAGCGGCTGCCCGGGGAGCGGGCGATCGCCCACATCGCCGCCCCAGCGCTCGGGCGGCCCGAGGATGGTGGCATCGCGCCAGTCCCCGTCCGATACCTGGACCTGCACGCGGGAGAGCCCGGAGATGCCGATCTGGGCCAGTCCGGTGACCGGGATCGGCTGGTCGGAGCGAACCGACGCGGGGTGTGAGAGGAACCGGGCACACGTCTTCAGCGACGTGTCGATGTCGTTGTTCCACTCGCCATACGTATCGTTGGCCTGGAAGGTGTTCGACAGCACCACGCGCTGCAGCCACTTCACCGACTTGAAGCCGTAGGCATCGGGCACGAACATCCGCACGGGGCCGCCGCGCTCGGGGGAGAGGTACTCCCCGTTCAGCCGGTAGCAGAGCATCACCGGCGGTTGGCCCGGCGGGTCCTCCAGCACGCGGCCGATGGGCAGCGAGCTGCGGAAGATCTGAGCCGGGTCATCGTTGTGGAACCCGTTGTAGAAGACCCGGCGGATGTTCTTGACCGGCTTGGCGAGCCACACCACGTCGCGAAGCGGCACGCCCTCCCACAGGCCCATGCCGCACGGGCCGGCCATGTTCAGGCAGGTCAGCACGTGCAGATAGCACACGGCGTGTTCGGCGGCGAGGGCCATGAGGCCGTCCCAGGTGAGGGCGGTCCCGAGGTCCTTCGACAGTGGGTTGGCCACCTCGGCGTCAGTGTCGGGGTCGGCGATGACCTCCAGCTGCCAGGTCTCCCGGTCGAGGCCCGCCGCCCGGCGCGCCTCGGGGGATAGGGTGTGGGGAGGGGGATTCCCACGGCCGAAGTTGGCGAACTTCGTGCTGTGGGTAAGGTACTCCAGGTTGGTGATGGCCGGGGCAAGCTCGGGCGGCACTTCCGCGCCGGCCCGAGACAACGCGACACCCGTGGCCGCCGCTGCGCCGAGCCCGACGAAGTAGCGCCGGGTGAGCTGCGCGTGTTGGTGGAGAAGGTCTTCGGTGGTTGGCATGGCGCTGAGACACCTCGCCCTCACATAAACAGTCACGGTGCCGGCATGTGCCAGCGTTCGCGGAACCAGGGCGTCAGGTCCGTTCCGGCGGCCTCCGAGCAGAGCGCGATCACCTCCGCCTCGCTGATGTCCGGCCGCCCCTTGGTGCGCTCGAGCAGCACTCGCAGCAGCTTCTCGCCGAACCCGCGCCCGTGCTCCTCCTCGAGTTGGCAGTACATCGCCACCAGCAGCCCGTGGAAGTAGGCGTAGTTCTCGATGCCCATGGCGGTGTAGCCCGCCTCGATGCACTCCGGCAGCGTCCGGTGCTGCACCTTGCTCCGGCCCTGCTCGTACATCATGCGGTAGTATCGCCGGAAGAGCCGCTCCTGCCGCTCCTGCCCCCGATGGCGGCACACGAGGATCGCCGCGATCTGCGCCTGCCACTCGTGGAGCCAGTTCGGCCGGCGCGCCGTGTTCGCCGCGTTATTGAAGGCGTGCGCGATCTCGTGGGGCAGGATGAAGTCGAGGCAGAAGTCGAGGTAGAACGCCTCCGAGGAACGCAGGTGATGGTCCAGGTCGGAGGCGGAGGCGGTCGCGGGCAATCCCAGCAACCGGGCGAAACGCGCACGTTCCTCGGCTTCCATGTCCTCCAGGCTCAGCAGGTTGGCGAGGCGCGCCAGCTCGGTTGCGGGGTCGATATCGACGGCCGGCAGAATCTCCTTGCCAGCCGAGTTCGACGGGAAGCCGTACGGCAGCGAGGTGTGGCTGCCCCAGTGCTCCCGGGGAAGCCAGAGTACGGTGACCGGGTGGTCTGGCGGCAGGCCGTAGAGGGGCGCGACGTACTCGGCCGACGCCCGCGCGGCCTCGGCGATTCGCGGCACCGCCGAGCGGCTTTGCTCGACATGGATGACGGTGACGTTGAGCGCTACCGTGGTGAGGAGTGGCGCCATGTCAAGGTCCCTACCAGCCGAAGACCGTCTTGTCGGCGACGAACCGCGCGACCTTCCTCGGAGGGGCCTTCGTGGCCTGCATGTCGGCGCGCTGGTACAGCGGATAGGTCGTCGGCGACTCGTCATGCGGTTGAACGTCGATCACCGTACTCCCCCGCACGGACAGCGTGTAGACGCGCTCGTGATCGGGAATGTGCGCCGCGATGGTGTAGCTCGCTCGGCTCTCCGGCACAGGGAACCGCAGCGCCACCTGGTCGTTCGCGCGGAGGTCCTGGAACGTCAGGTAGTTGCCGACCCAGACGCCGGCCTGCGGGCGTCCGTTGACCTCCGCGTGCAGCTCCGCGCGGCGCACCCAGGACGGGATGCGCACGGCGAGGCGCCGGGCTGTCTTCACGCGAATCTCGACGCGGCCCTCGAAGGGCAGGAAGCTGTCCACATCGAGCCACGGTGAGGCGCGGTTCAGCAGAAGGTTGACCTGCGCCGAATCGCCCTGGCCCCGCACGATGCCCTCCCAGGCGTAGTAGAGCCCTTGCGTGGCGTT
>VGFC01000146.1 GCA_016869045.1 Armatimonadota bacterium | reverse complement strand
TGATCAACTCCACGAACGGCAACAGGTACTGCCCCTCCCGCACCAGGAACTCCGTCAGAGCCTTCCTGTCCCGCGTCTCAGCAATCTGGTATACTCGTCCCACGGCGGTTCTCTCCCTTCGGTTTGGGCTTCCTGGGCGCCATCTTACCAGATCGCGCCCGAGAGAACCGCCGCTCCTTCCTCCTTCACTTTCAACTACGGATGGGACAGGCTCCGCCAACGAGGGAAGGCACGTACTATGTTGCCGTTGAGGTGTGGTGCTGCGGCGACAAACACCACTTCAACGGCAGCGGCACCCGCCCGGTCAACGTGGACTCTACGGCCCCCAACCAGAGCCAGTTGACGTTCCGGCCAGCGAGTTCCGCATGGGCTGGGCAGCGGGTCCGACTCGAAGTCCGGTGTTCCGATGCGCTGAGCGGCATTGAGCGCGGCGAGGTCTGGTGGCGTAGGGACACTGAGGGCAACGAGTACCCGGGGCCCTGGTGGCACAAGCTCGCTGCCTTCCAGGGAGCGACTGGTGCAGCCACTTGGGACACAACAGGGCTCAAGGAAGGACTCTATCACTTCCACGTCGATTGTTGGGACCGTGCCGGGAATCACCAATGGCACCCATGCTTCAAGTACGCAGTGAACGTCGACATTGACCCGCCCGGTTTTAGCCGGCTCCTGTTCACGCCTGATGGAGCCGGGTGGGCGGGCCAGAAGGTACGACTGGATGCCACCTGCTGGGACGCACGAAGCGGCATTGACCGTGCCGAGGTTTGGGTCCGTCCCGAGAACCAAGGGAACGACTATCCGGGACCTTGGTGGCGGAGGATCGGTGCCTTCACAGGCCCCATGGGCATCCTCGTGTGGGATACGCAGGGCCTGTCTGCTGGAGCCTACCACATCCACGTCGACTGCTGGGACGCTGCGGGAAACCACCAGTGGCATCCGTGCTTCGCCTACGACCTGAAGGCCGATCCTGACCCGCCAGCCGCAGCCCTGGTCTCGTTCTCACCCACGCCGCACGGGTGGGCCGGGGGGAAGGTCCGGCTGGACGTGGCCTGCGCCGACGCGTTGAGTGGCGTCGAACGTGCGGAGGTGTCGGTCCGTCTGCAGAATGAGGGCAACGACTATCCTGGCCCGTGGTGGCACCGAATCGGCGCCTTCGACGGCTCTGCCGCAACGGTGAGGTGGGACACACAGGGCCTGGCTCCTGGGCGATACCACATCCACATCGACTGCTGGGACAGGGCTGGCAACCACCAGTGGAGGCCCTGCTTCCTCTACGACCTTGATGCCGACTCTGACCCTCCAGCGGAGAGCCGGCTTGGCTTCTCTCAGAACCCGTTCGGCTGGGCCGGAGCGCAGATAGACCTAGACGTCGGCTGCACGGACGCGGCCAGTGGCGTTGCGCGTGCCGAGCTCTGGGTGCGCCGTAACGACACGGGCAATGACTACCCTGGTCCCTGGTGGACGAAGATCGGCACCTTCGACGGGTCCGCTGGGCAGATCCGATGGGACACGAAGGGCCTCTCCTCAGGCCTATACCACCTTCACGTCGACTGTTGGGACGATGTCGGGAACCACCAGTGGCGTCCCTGCTTCCTATATGAACTGAGGACTGACGTGCAATCCCCTGAGCCGAGCACGGTTGCCTTCAGTCCCGGTTCCCCGGGCTGGGCGGGTGGGAAGGTGCAGATCCAAGTGTCCTGCTCGGACGGGGGGTCGGGGGTTGAGCGTGCGGAGGTATGGCTCCGCCGAGAGGATCAGGGCAACGAGTACCCAGGGCCCTGGTGGCGCAGAGTCGGCGAGTTCCTGGGCCCGTCGGGGACTGTGATCTGGGACGCCTCAGCCGACGCGCCGGGATCGTACCACATCCACGTCGACTGCTGGGACAAGGCAGGGAATCATGGATGGCAGCCTTGCTTCGGCTACGAGTTGCGGGCGGACGCGGAACCTCCTCTGCCCAGCGAGTTGGCCTTCTCGCCTGCGCCATCCGGCTGGGCGGGAGGGAAGGTGGAACTCCGCGCGACCTGCATCGACACGCTCAGCGGCGTCGCCCGAGGGGAGGTCTGGGTCCGCAACGACGGCGAGGGCAACGAGTACCCGGGGCCCTGGTGGCACAGGGTTGGTGACTTCGCCGGTGCCGCAGGAACCGTGTATTGGGACACCTCGGGACTGATCCCGGCGAAGTACCACGTGCACGTCGACTGCTGGGACAACGCAGGCAATCACCAGTGGCGCCCTTGCTTTGAGTACGAGCTTTCCGCAGACGCGAGGCCGCCCGACCCCAGTTCCCTCGCCTTCACCCCGGATGCGCCCCAACCCGTCGGGACTAAGGTCCTACTCACGGCAGCGTGTAGCGACGACCATACGGGCATCGCCCGGACGCAGCTATGGGTTCGCCGCGAGGACGAAGGCAACGACTACCCTGGTCCGTGGTGGTCGAAGCTCGCCGAGTTCGCCGGGCCTCCGGAGCCTGTGCCATGGGAGGCCGCAGGTCTCGCGCCGGGGGTCTATCACTTCCACGTCGACTGCTGGGACGGCGCAGGCAATCACCAGTGGCACCCCTGCTTCCGCTACGAACTGACGCCGAAGGGTAGGCAACCGGACCTTCTCATCAGCCGCGCCGGGGGCCTTCCACCCATCGGGGACGGCGTGTTCGAGAAGGTGCCCATGACCCAGGTCGTGAAGTGCACCCGACAGCCGTCCAGAAGTGCCGTCTACTACCTGTGCTTGCAGAACGACGGCAATGTCGCCGATGGCCTTCGAGTTCTGGGGTCGCCCGGGAACAGCACCTGGAAGGTGCGCTACTACGAGGCGGCCCAGACCAAGACGGACATCACCGCGGGGGTGACCGGCCTGGGCTGGCTCTCGTCTAGGCTTCAGCCCGGCTCATACGTCCATCTCCTGGCAGTGGTGACGCCGAAGCCCAGTGCGCTTGCTGGCACCTCGTATCCCATCGCCGTCACTGCCACATCCGCGACGTCGCAGGCCCGAACGGATGCGGTTCGCCTAGTGACGCGCTGCGCCAACGTGAGATCGGATGCGCTCACCTCGGGACCGTTGACCGTGACCGCGCTGAGCGCGGCTCCCACGCCCGTCGGGGCCCAGGTTTCCTTCTCCCTGTCGTCTGCGGCGACCGTCGAGGCGCGCGTCCTGAACCTCGCCGGTCGGCCGGTGAAGGTCCTCTGCCAGGGCAAGGCGTTCGACGCGGGGACGAACACGCTGCTGTGGAACGCGCAGAGCGAGACGGGGCTAGCCGTGCCGAGCGGGACGTACCTGATCGAGGTGGCGGTGCGCGGCGCGGACGGCTCGCAGTCGCGGGCGCTGGCGACTGTCCGGGTCGCGCGGTAGGGCCACTCCTTCGCGAGTCTTCCGGGGCCGGGTGCAGGTGGGGCTGCGCCCGGCCCCGGTTGCCGTCTGCACCCGAAGGTCCTCCGGCACACCTGCGGAACCGCACCGTTGGCAGGTACGAACGCCAACGGTCGGGGTCGTGCTGACCGGCCCGGAGGGGGCTTGCTCAAGTGCGCCCGGTGATACTGGTCGCGTGCCTCTCGCTGCCGTCCTTCCTCGCCGCGCCCGTCTGTGCGCAGCTCCCGGCTGCCATGAGCGACCGGGTCGTCTTCTGGGATGACCGGCTCGATTCGGTCGGGCAGGCTCAGCACCAGGACCGCCTGGTCGCCTGGCTCGCGGCAAACGGCTTCCGGACGGTGCGCTCGGAGGAACTGGTGACGTGGATGGAGCGACATGCCGCCAGCGATGATGCCTACCCCTCGGTGGCGGTCATGCCGATGGGCTACTCGCCCGCCGCGTTGGCCGAGCTGCCGGGCGAGGGGCTGCTGTGGGTCCGCTACCTGAAGGCGGGCGGCCGAATCGTGTCGGTGGGCGACCTGCCCTTCAACTACTTCCAGTACCCCGACGCGCGCCCGCTGCCGGCTGGGATGGGCGAGCGAGGGTACGGCGCGCTCGGCCTGACCGGCGGCTGGAACCAGCCCTACTGGGGCCGGCATCTGGAGGTGACGCCGACCGAGGACGCGCGGGCCTGGGGCTTCGAGACGGCCGACGGGTCGATCACGGGCTTCGCAGTGGAGTCCGTGTCGATTGCCTTCGGCACCTACACCGTGCCGGAGACCGGGAAGCTCGGAGCGTCGAGCTGGCTGAAGCGGTTGCGCGAGGACCGTCCGCTGAGCGGCCTGGTGAAGATGTGCCAGTTCTTCGACGGCCGCAACGACGCCCAGTTGCGCGACATCTGGCGCGCCGCGAACTACGTCGGGAGCCCCGTCGAGCCGCCAACCATGCCGCCGCCATGGGAGCCGCCGGCGCCTCCGCAGGTGACCCTCGTGCTTTCGGCCTCGGGGATCGCGGGCCGTACCGAGTTCGTCCGTGGTGAGGCGGTGACGGTGCGCGTCACGGCGGTCGAAGCGCTGCACGGGACCTCCGCTCGCTTCCGCCTGTTGCAGGGCGACCGAGTGCTGGAGACACACGACCGTCCCTTCGAGCCGGGCGAGCCGGGCTACCTGACCCAGATCTTCCCGCTCGAGACCGACGCCTATGCCGAGGGCGACTACTCCGTCAAGGTCTCCGTGCTCTCTGAGGGCCGCGCCGTGGGCGAGGCCGTGCAGTCGATCGGCCTGCGGCACGTTCCGGAGGAGTCGTTCAACTGGCACGTGTGGGTCGGCACGCCGCCGAACCAGTACCGGCGCGACATGACCTTTGCCGACATCAAGGCCGCCGGCATGGAGCCGCACCTGACGGATTCGCAGGTCGAGGGGATGGACGCGGTCCTGCGTCAGAACATGGGCTTCAGCCTGCGGCTCATGGCCGACCCGAGCGGCGGCAAGACCTACTCCTTCGAGGAACACCCTGAGTTCTTCCGCCTGAACCTGGACCGCAAGCCCTTTCCGAGCGCCTATGCCGGCGGCCGCCCGACTCTTGGCATCGCGCATCCCGACCTGCTGGAGAGCGCCCGCACGTCGATGCGCGAGCCGCTGGCCGCCATCGCCCGGCACCCCGCCTTCCGGCCCTACGTGCTGACCAACGACGACTACTCAATCTACTATGGGTGGGACTTCTCACCGCAGGTGTGCGAGCGGTTCAAGGCGGAAACGGGGCTCGACGCGCCGACCGCGAAGCCGGAGCCCCAGCCGGGCACCATCAGCGACGACGACCCGTGGCTGCGCTGGTGCGCGTTCAGCCTTCAGGAGATCACCGGCGGCTGGAACCACGCCCAGACCCAGGGCGTGACCGAGGCGCGGGCCGATGCGCGGGTCGGGCCGATTCCCGGCGGCATGCAGATCCCTTACATCCACATGTGGGAAGCCGCCCAGTACCCGCCGTTGAACTTCGGGCCGAACGGCTTCAACCTGCTCTGCTGCTACTACTACAACACGTACTGGCAGCCGGTGATGACGAACACCTTCTGGATGGAGGTCGGGCGTCTCGCCAACCGGGACCTGCCGGAATGGTGCATGCCCGACCTGTTCATGACCGGGGGCTACGTCCGCAACAACCTCTTCCATCTCCTGGCCGGGGGCGTCCAGGGCCTGGCCTACTTCACCTACACCGAGCGCAATGCGGGCACCTGGGAGGAGGTCAAGCACCTCGCACCCCTCGTGCGGAGGATCGGTCCTGTCCAGGCCCGGCTGAAGCCCGCGCCCCGGAAGAGCCTGGGGCTCATGGTGTCGCTGACGACGCTGTGCTTCGAGCCGACCCATGCGCTGGACGTGGTCTATGGCTACGAGAACCTGATGCAGGCGCACTACGACGTGGAGGTGACGTGCGAGGAGGAGGTGCTTTCGGGGGAGGCGGACCGATTCGACGCGGTCCTGCTCTACGACGTGCGTTGGCTGCGGCAGTCCGTCCGTGACGCCCTCGCGAGTAGGCCGGCGAAGGGCGGGGCCGTCCTGCTCGACAGCACCGTGCCGTTCGACATCGCGGGCGCGAAGCGGGTGAACCTCGACATCGGCCTGGGCGAAGTCCGCCCGCCGGGCGAGGCCTCGACCCCCAACATCCGCACCTATGGCGATCCGGAACGGATCGGAAGGGTCCGGGCGGCGATGACCGAGTTCGTGCCGCCCGCCTTCGACTGCAACGCGACCACGCTCGTAGCGAACCGGTTCACGGCCGACGGCGTGCCCCACACGTGGTTTGTGAACGCCCACACGGGGGAGGAGTACATGTACTGCCGCGAGCGGATGGGCGCCGGCCACCCCGGCTCGGGCACGCCCGAGAAGATCGCGGAGCTGAAGGCCTGGGAGGCCCGCGAGATGGGGGCGGGGCCGTATCGCGCCGAAGTGACGCTGCCTGAGCTGCCGGGCGTCCCTTACGACCTCGTCTCCGGCCAACGGGTCTCGGTGCGGGATGCCGACCGCGGCCGGGCCCTCACCTTCACGATGGAGCGCTTCGGTGGCACCCTTGTGGCCTTCTACCCCCAGGCCATCGAGCGCGTCACTGTCAAAGGCCCCTCGTCGTTGGCGCCGCGTCAGGCGGGCGCCTTCCGCATCGAGGTCCTCGGCAATGCCGGACTGGTGCGTGCGCCCGTGCCCGTGGAGGTCACGCTTACCGGCCCCTCCGGGCACGTCAGTGTTCTGTCGGAGGTCCGGGCCGCGCAAGCGGGCGCCCTCGACTTCCGCTGGACGCCCGCCACCAACGACCCCCAGGGCCTCTGGACCCTCCGCGCCACGGAACTCGCGAGCGGCAAGTCCGGCGAAGTCAGGACCCGCGTGCGCTGACTCCCTGAACGTCACGCACGCGGGTTGATGACCGCCTTCACCGCTCGGCGGTCCTCCACATCGCGCAACGCATCCGCCGCTCGTGACAGAGGGTACTCGCCGCTGATGACGGTTCGCCAGGGGAAGGTCTCGCGGTGGCGGGCGAGGAGCTGCACGGCGCGGTAGAGGTGTGACAAGTCGATCCCCCAGCACGCTCGCACGTCCAGGTGCTTGCGGTTCAGGTCGGCGTGCGGGTTGATGGTCACGTCGCCTGCGTCGGTGTACTGGCCGACCACCACGTAGGTCCCCCCATCGCGCGTCATGCGCAGACCCTCGCGGATGGCCGAGGGCTCGCCCGTGCACTCGATGGTGATGTCGGCGCCGCGCCCGCTCGTCAGCCCGCGCACCGCCTCGGGGCGCTGCTCCGGCGCGAGGGCGTCGATGTCGATGGCGTGATCTGCGCCGAGCGCGAGCGCCACGTCGAGCCGCTTCTGCGGCGCACCAAGGACGATGATCGTCCCCGCGCCCGACAGCCTCGCGAGCGCCGTTGCCATCAGGCCGACCGGCCCTGAGCCCTGGATGGCGACGCTCGCCCCGAGCCTCACCTCCGCCCGGTCGATCGCATGGAGCGCCGTGGGCAGCGCACAGCCTCCGGCCATGTACAGCAGCGGGTCGAGCGCCTCCGGCAGGGGCACGATGCGCACGCCGGGCTTCAGGTAGATCCGCTCCGACCACCCGCCGAGCAGCCCCTCCTCCGCGCCGTAGGTGATGCCGTACACGCGGCGGCTCGGGCAGCGTGTCGAGGCCTTCGCGACGAGGCAGTACCAGCAACTGTGGCAGGTGCCGTGCACATCCAGGAAGGTGACGATCTCGCCGGGCAGCACCTCGCGCCCATCGACGTCGCGCACGCGGCCGTTCGTCTCAGCGACGCGACCGACGCTGATGTGGCCGGGGATGAGGGGGTACGGCACGCCCGCCAGCCGCCCGTGCAGGAGGTGCACGTCGGTGCCGCAGACCTCGGAGTAGAGCGTCTCCAGGGCCGCCGCTCCGGGCTCAAGCTCCGGCTCCGGGAAGCTCCGCACCTCCACCGGCCCTCCCGGCGCCACAATCACTGCCGCCTTCACCATGCCGTTGGCGTCCGCCTTGCTGTTGTCGTTCCCATCACCCATTGCCTATCACCCATCACCTCGGTACCTGGTAGTTCGGCGGCTCTTCGGTGATGGCGACGCCGTGCGGATGCGATTCCGCAAGGCCCGCGCTGGAGATGCGGATGAACCCGGCGGTCTCCTGCAGCTCGCGGATCGTGCGACACCCGCAGAAGCCCATCCCCGCGCGCAGGCCGCCTACGAGCTGGTGCACGACTCCGGCGACCGGGCCCTTGTAGGGGACGCGGCCCTCGATGCCCTCGGGGACGAGCTTGGCCTCGGTCTCGACATGGTCCTGGAAGTACCGGTCGCGGACCGTCGCGCGCTCCTTCATCGCGGCGATGGAGCCCATGCCGCGGTACTCCTTGTACGTGCGGCCCATGAAGAGGACGGTCTCGCCGGGGCTCTCCTCGGTGCCCGCGAAAAGGCTGCCGACCATGACGCCGTCGGCGCCCGCCGCCAGAGCCTTTGTGATGTCGCCCGAGTACTTGATGCCCCCGTCGGCGATGACCGAGACGCCGTGCTTGCGCGCTGCGCGCACGGAGTCCACGATCGCGGTGATCTGCGGCACGCCGGCGCCGGTGACGATTCGGGTGGTGCAGATGGATCCCGGGCCGATGCCTACCTTGATCGCGTTCACACCGGCCTTGATCACATCCTCCGCGGCCTCCGTGGTGCCGACGTTCCCGCCGATGAGGGGGATCTCCGGGTAGGCTTCGCGGAGGCGCGTAAGCATCTTCAGCACCCCCTCGCTGTGTGCGTGGGAGGTATCCATGAAGATCGCATCGACACCCTTCTCGATGACCGCCGCGACGCGCTCGAGAGTCTCCTCGCTGGCGCCAACCGCCGCCCCGACGCGCAGGCGGCCGAGGTCGTCCTTGCAGGCGTTGGGGTACTTGGCGATCTTCTCGATGTCCTTGATGGTGATCAGCCCCCGGAGGGTGAGGTCTTCATCGACGACCGGGAGCTTCTCGATGCGGTGTTGGTGGAGGATCTGGGCGGCCTGATCGAGGTTCGTGCCGACGGGAGCCGTTACGAGGTTCGCCGAGGTCATGACCTCGCTGACCTTGCGCTCCAGTTTCGTCTCGAAGCGCAGGTCGCGGTTGGTGAGGATGCCAATGAGTTTGCCGTCGCGGGTGATCGGCAGGCCGGAGATGCGGTAGTGACGCATCAAGTCGAGCGCTTCGCTGACGGTGGCGTCGGGCGGGAGCGTGACCGGGTCGATGATCATGCCGCTCTCCGACCGTTTGACCCGATCAACCTCCTTCGCTTGATCCTCGATCGGCATGTTGCGGTGAACGACGCCCATGCCGCCCTCGCGGGCCACGGCGATGGCGAGTTCGGACTCGGTCACCAGGTCCATCGGGGCGCTGAGCAGCGGGATGTTGAGGCGGATCGTGTCGGTCAGCGGGGTGCTGGTGTCCGCATCGCGAGGCAGCACCGACGAGCGGCGCGGAACCAAGAGGACGTCATCGAAGGAGAGTCCTTCCTTGCCGAAACGGTCGCTCATGTGCCGTGCCCTCCTCGGAGGATATCAACGCTATACGCTCTAGCGTGGGAAAGGGTCCGTGCGCGTGATCTCAATCGCCGACCAGAGGTCGGCTGCCGCCACGTCCGGGTCGCAGAGATACCGCCACGCCTCCGGCCGGCGATGCAGTTCGGCGAACATCGGTCTCCCGGCCACTAGCCCCAGCTCAGGCGCGTCCATCGGGCGCGCGTGCCTTAGGTGCTCCGGCGGGCACGCGTAGCGCGGGTTACGCTCGTAGCGCGGCCCCTTGTCGCCGACCTTCACGTAGCAGCACGGGCCGCGTGCCTCAATCGCGGGCTTGTAGTCCGACCTGAAGTCCGCGCTGATCCAGTTGCAGATGACCAGCGGCGCGTCGGTCACGTTCACCGTCCAGTGACCGTAGTCCGGCGGCAGCATCGCCTGTTCTCCAGCCTGCGCCCGCAGGAGGACTACGTCCTCCACGCGCATCTCGTCCGGGGCCGCGCCGGGGTCATCCACTCTTTGCAGAATGAACAGCGCGGAGCCGTGGAGGACCTCATACGCCTCGGGCCAGGCCACGGTCTTCCCCTCGATGCGCGGATGGTAGTGGCCGACGGTGCGCAGGTACTCGTCGCCGCAGCGGCCAGGCGGCAGTACCGTCAGGTCGTAGCGCCAGTTGCACTCGGTTCGCCCGTCGGTGGCCGCAAACGCGGCCACTCCGTTGTACATGTAGTACGCCGGGTCGGGGCCGTCGGCCTGAGGGTCTGCCAGGGCCTGGCGAAGCTCCGCCAGAGCACGGACGATGAGGCGTCCCGGCTGCAGTCGGTCCGCGAGGCATACCGCAAGGTCCGGGTCCGACTCATTGAGCGTAAGCGGCAGCCCCGACGTCGGCGCGAGGTCGATCATCCGGTCGGGCCTTCTCAGAACGGCATTGGGCGTGATGAATCACGCCCCTACACATGGGCGCGATGAATCGCGCCCCTACCTGAGGACGGTCTACGGTCGGTCACAGTGTAGGGCGCCCCCTGCACGCTCTCGGCAGCCTTCATGCCCAGGGCCGCGGCGCCCAGGACACCGGCCCGGTAGCCGAGTTCCGCCCGAACAAGCGGCGTGGTCTGAGCCTGAGGCACCACGTATGTTCCGAAGCTCTCCCGCAGGGGTTGCCACCAGACGTCGCCCGCTTCCGGCACGCCGCCGCCCAGTACGACGATGTCCGGGTCGAGCAGGCTGACGGCGTTGGCGATCGTCAGGCCGAGTGCGTGAGCGGCCCGGGCGACCAGGTCCCGGCAGGTCGCGTTCCCCGACTCCGCCGCTGCCGTCACCTCGCGGCCGCTCAACGCCAGGCCGGCCTCGCGGGCCATGCGCTCGATGGCGCTGCCTGAGGCCAGAGCTTCAAGGCAGCCCCGCTTGCCGCAGTTGCACGGCGGCCCATGCGGATCGAGCACCATGTGCCCGATCTCGCCGGCGCTGGTGGTGGCGCCATGGTGCACCGCGCCGTCGATGACGATGGCGCCGCCGATGCCGGTGCCGACGTTCACGTAGAGCACGGTTCGGCACCCGCGGCCTGCGCCGAAGAGCGCCTCGGCCAAACCGCCGGCGTTCGCGTCGTTGTCCAGCAGCGCAGGAATATCGAGTCGGCTCGCGAAAACCTCCGCCAGCGGGATGTCACTCCAGCCCGGCGAATGGAACGACTGCCGCGTCCGCTGGCGCGCGTAGTCAACCGGGCCGCCGAAGCCGAGGCCCAGGCCCGCCACCCTTCCGCCGGTGGCGCGGACGGACTCGAGCGCCGTCTCTGCCATCTCAAGCAGCACGGGAATGGCGGAGTCGGCGTCGCCCGGTGCAGCGCGCTCCTCGCTGAGTAGCAGTTGCCCATCGCCCGACGCGGCGCTGGCTGTCAACCGCGTGTTGCCGATGTCCAGACCGATGAACGCAAGATCGCTCACGTCGCGTGGCGTCTCCACGGACTATGGGTATTCGTCTCGGCCCCGCTCGTTCCTGCCTCGCGGGGCAACTCCGGGGAGCGCCGAACGCCGTCCACACTGCCAAGCCAGGGGGTGCGTGCGATGATCCATCGCGTCTGGTTGGTCTGCCACACCTGCAAGTGCGAGTTCCCGGTGGATGTGCTGCGCCTCCAGCAACAGCCGCAGCGCTCCTGCCCGAATTGCGCTCAGCTCTTCGACATCCGGGGCATGGGGCTCCTGGTGGCTGCACTGGACCAGCTCAACCAGGCGGCGGGAACCGTGAAGTTCCGCCTGGAGGGCGATCAGCGGATGCTGGAGATCGCCCGGGTCATCCGCGCCGCGCAGGCGATGACCGTGCCAAAGCCGACGGACTGAGGGGCGTCTGGCGTCCAGGAGGACAGGCATTCCTGCCTGTCCTCCCCAGGGACCCGAGGCTTGCCCGGACAGGCAGGAATGCCTGTCCTCCTGGGAACCCAACGAATCGCGACTGACCAACCACTACTCGCCGTAGTAGTATGCGTAGTCCCCGGTAGCCATCAAGGGACCGCCTTCGAGGATGCGCGCCTCGGCGTCCGTCGGGTTGATCTTCACGATGCGGATGCGTCCCAGCTTGCGCCGCGTGACGTTGCCCTCCCTGTCCACGCTCACGCGGTAGACGTCCATCTCCATCTTCGGCGTGACCGCCGACTCGCTGCCCAGCGTGACCAGCACGCGGTCCGGGGCCAGCTTCGCCAACACCTTGGCGTGGATTAGGGGCGTGAGTGCCTCCCCGGCCACCCCCTCGCTCGGTGGCTCCTCTGGCTCCGGTCGGATCGTCACCGTGCCTCTTGGCGGCGCAGGGGTACCCGCGGTCTCGGTTCCCCCGGACGTTGCACCCCCACCCGCGCGGCCGCCCGTCCGGGGGCCTTCGGTCACGATGCCGGACGCCCTCGGCTCCGCGACGGGGAGCTTCATCCCGGGCTTCAGTTCGGCAGGCGGCGTTGTCGTGCGCGGAAGGCTCTCACCCATATCGACCGGCGGCAGAAGCGCCTCGCCCGGGCGGCTCGTCGTCGAGAGTTCCTCTCCGGTCGGCGCTGCGGCGCCCGGGAGGTCCTGCGTGGAGGGCAGCATCACTCTCGGCGTCGTGACCTCGACCTTCACGCCCGTGGCCGACTCCACCGCCTTGCGCACGGCCTCATCCAGAGCGGCCACGAGGACGACGCGCTGCTCCGGCTCCGTCGCGTCCACATGGTTGCCTGTCCCGTCCGCGCGTTTCTTGAGGTTGCCGGTGGGGCCGTCCACCATCTCCAGAGAGAGCGTAATCGACGCCGAGCGCCGTGCCGCGTCATAGACCAGGCTCCGCACGCCTCCGTGCACCACCAAGTCGGCCTTCAGCACATCGGCCACGAGCTGCAGGTGCCCGACCCCAAAGGGCGGACGCAGCTGGCGCTTGGCCAGCTCGTCGCGGACGAGGCCGTACTCGATCACCTGGTACCGGCCGGTAGCCGCGAAGGCCTCGGCGACCAACCGTGCGGCGGTCACGCCGAAGTCCGGCGGCGCTCCGCCGACGACCGCCCGGAAGTCCAGCACCGCCACCTTCGGCGCTTTGGCATCCGCCGCCAGCGCGAGCGCCGGCAGCACGGCCAGGAGAACGACCAGCGCAGGCAGGAGCCTGCGCCGGTGGGGAACGGCGACTTCGGGGACAGACAACGAAACTCGCAACGACGGGAGTTCCGTCGTCAGTCCCCGGTGCTCGACTGTGCTCATGGTTGTAGCCCCGCGAGCTGCGCGGCGGACAGGTGCGTGAACCCCGTATCGCCGACGCGGATGTTGCTTGCGCCCAGTCGGTAGATGACCCGCGGCCCCTGGGCGAAGTAGCGTGCCAGATCCGGTCGTGTCGTGATGAGCTGGACGAACGCCTCGCTGTCCCGCTGAACCTCGAGCGTCGCGAGCTGCGGATCGTAGCGCGAGTCGGTCCAGGTGCCGGTCTGCGGATCGTAGTAGAAGGTCGCCCGACCGATGTTCTGGACGTTGCGCTGGTTCAGCCGCAGCTCCCCGTCATTCACCTGCATCCCGCGGATGCCCTGCGCACCGGTTATCGCATCCGCTCCCGCCTCCTTGCGCATCCATCCGGTTCCGAGCGCCATGCCGGGTTCCGGTGCGGCTGGGTGAGCAGCTACGCCCGGCATGCCCCCACCCATGCCGCCGCCTCCCGGCGCTCCGGGCATTCCCATCATGCCGGCGCCGCGGGCATCGAGGCCCGAGTACGCCGACTCGGAGAGGCCGCCGTAGCCTCCGCCCCCGTACGCGCCGAACATGTCGTGCGCGCGCTGGGCGTCCCGGAAGGCGCGGCGCGTCTCTTCGGGGCGCCGGGCGATGACCCGCTCGTCCTCGTTCACCAGGAAGGACGTGTACGGCGTGACGATTCCGTACGTCAGCGCCAGATCGACGATCTCGTCCTTCAGCTCCCTATTCTCGCCCTTCAGCCGGATTTCGTCAAGCAGATAGCCGACCTTCCGAATCGCCCACAGGCGCGGGATGAAGCCGAACGACTCCGCGCGCTGAGGGAGGTAGACGTTGTAGGTGAAGCGCTCCCGGCCCTTGGCCGTCTCGCCGGTGAGTGTCAGCTTCGCGTCGCCCTCTCCGTCGTAGCGACCGAGCACGCGCAGTTCGGTGCCGTAGAACAGGTCACCGAGCTTCGTTGGGTACACGTCATAGGTCTTGACGCCGTCGATGTCCATCTCGATGTCGGTCAGCACCGGGCGGCTGACCTTGGCGTAGAAGCTGGACACCTTCAGCTCGATGTCCTCTTTGGGCCGCACATACTCGGCGGCGCCACCGTTGTCGCGGGTCACGCGGTCCAGCAACTGCGCATTGACCTCGTCGCCCACCCCGAAGGTGAAGATGCGGTCATCGTCGTCGTTCTCGTCGCCGATGAGGTCCACCAGCTTGTCCGTGTCCGTCTCGCCGACCGTTGGGTAGCCGTCGGTGAGGAACAGCACCATCGAGGGGCGAGTCGAGCTGTGCAGCATCTTCAGGGCGCGCGTCATCGCCTCCTCGATGTTCGTGCCGCCGACCGCCTTCATCTTCTCTACGAAGTCGATGGCGTTCTCGACCGTGTCGTCGTTCGCCTCGACCAGCTCGTCATCGAACTCGCGGAGGCTCGTGGCGAAGGTGATGACGTTGAACCGGTCCGCCTTCGCGAGGTTGTCCAGGCAGAAGACCAGCGCGCGCCGCGCCTGGTCGATCTTGTCCCCGGCCATGCTGCCGGACGTGTCGAACACGAAGACGATGTCCTTGGCCGGCAGCTCCTCCTCGCCGAAGCCGGTCTTGGGCGCCAGCAACACCAGGAAGAAGCCGTCCTCGCTCCGCTCCCGGTGCGCGATCAGGTTCGCGCCGAACTCGTCCTGGGAGGTGGCATAGTAGAGCATGAAGTCCCGGTCCGCCGAGACGCTCTTGCCCTCGAACCCCACGCGCGCCTCATAGTCGGACTTGCGCACCGTGTCCACATCATGCGTCGGGGAGTAGATCGACTTCAGCGGGATGTCCGACTTCAGGGTGATGTCGAGGACCAGCTCCCCGATCGGGCTGGCGTCCGCCCGCGCCGTGTGCAGCGGGTAGACGACCTGGGTAAGGCCTGCGTCACGCTTGAGGAGCTGCTCGTAGCTGAGCTGGATGCGCGTGTCGCCGTTCGGCGGAATCGGGAAGATGCTGGCCTGGAACAGGTCGCAGCCGACGTACTCCAGCAGGGCGGGGTCGCGCTGCCGGTTGACGATCCGGTCGTAGATCTCACGCGCCTGCTCCTTCTTCAGGATCTCCCCCTCGAGCTTCTTGCCGTCGGCGTACATCGTGAAATCGTGGATGGCCGTGGACTCGGGTAGCGGGAAGAGGAAGGTCCCCTCGATTCGGCGGCCGTGTTGGTTGTGGAAGACGATATCGACCCCGACATCGGCAACCTGCTTGTCGATGTCGATGTCAACCTTGCACGAACTGATCTCCAGCGGCTCGCCGCGCCCGTCCGGCGGCGGGACGGGGATGATGATCGCCCGCTGGGCGCAGGCTACGGACGTCAGGAGCAGCACGACGATCCCGGTCAGCAGTAGACAATGGAGCACGCGTCTCATGTCAGGTTCACCCCCACGACGACGCTCAGGTTGGTCCTATCACCGAGATAGACTACCGGGGCGCAGGCTGGGTTTACCGCCGCCGGAAACGTTGAGGCCGATCCCGGCGGTGCAGGATCGGCCCCATGGCATGCCTCTCGCTCCCAGGGCAAGAAGCTAACCGCCGCCCGTGGATGTCCCGCGCGTGATCCTGAACACGCCGGCCTCCTCCTCCACCTGATAGCCACCCTCCTCGGCCACGGCGCGCAAGGCGGCCCGGGCCGGTACGCCGCGAACATCCTGGCTGATTCTCTCTTGGCCGAGACCCTCGGCCATCTCAATCCGCAGGCCCGCCTGCCTGGCGATGTCGAGCAGCGCCTGGCGCACCGGGGCCTTCCTGAAGACGAGGTTCACCGGCTTGTCCGCCGCCGAGGTCGGCGCGGGGGCCGGGGCCGGCGCGCCGGCGGCGCGGAAGTTCGGGATGAAGGCCTTGACGTTCGTGTTGCCGCCCGGAGCGTCGGACTGCACGTCGATCCGCACCTCGTGCAGGCCCGCCTGGGAGGCCGTCATCGGCACCGGCACGCGCACGACGTCGCCCGCTCGCAGAGGCCCGCTGTAGAGCACGCCGCCGGGCTTGTCGATCGTCAGGCCCTCGTCGCCG